>DATFVI010000053.1:0-41814 GCA_035260405.1 Candidatus Dormiibacterota bacterium | reverse complement strand
TTTCCCAAGGAGCGCAAGGAGCCGCTGAACGACGCGCGGCACGTGCGCAACGCGATCGCCCGTTTCGACCAGGTTGAAGGCGTCACCGAGTCGGAGCGCGACGCCGCCTGGAGGCGAATTCGCGCCGCGGCCAGGAAGTACGGCGTCGAGGTGAAAGCCAAAGGCTGGCGCTCGCTGATGAAAGGCGGCAAGACAGGTACGCGGCGCAGCTCATAGCGGGAAGCACTTCACGTAGTAGGAACGCCTCCTACACCTGTACGGCGACAGATCTTGGGCGCCGCGGATACTTCCTCCGAGGGGCTCCGGCTGGCTGTCGGGAACAGGGGAGGAAGGGCGATGGGCACTGTTCAACTGCCCGGGGTGAGGGGACGTGGAGACGGGGAGAGGGCCGCGCTGAGGCGCGGCCTCGCCTCCGGAGCGGCTGTGCGCCTTACGACTGTCCGGGCCGTAGGTTCGGCTGCCGCGGCGCGCTACTGCGCCGGTTGCGCGGGGCCGATCGAGTTTGGGGCGGTCACTCACGCAGGCGAGGCGTACTGCAGTATCGAATGCTCGCTGGGGGGAGGCCACACGGCGTAGCCACGCACTAACGTTGCGGGTGGTGTTGCGAAGCTTCCTGCTTTGGTGCGCGTCAAATCCCTGGCTTTCGTCGCACGTGCCGACCTGGGGATTCGCCCGCCGGGCGGTCAGGCGCTTCATGCCCGGCGAGGACCTGGAAGCCGCCTTGAAGGCGGCGGCCGAGTTCAAGGCGCAAGGCGTCGGATCCCTGCTCACGCGGCTTGGGGAGAACGTGAAGAACCTCACGGAGGCGGGCGAGGTGGTCGAGCACTACGAGGCCGTCTTCGCCAGGGTGGCGGAGGCGGGCCTCAGCTCGGAGGTCTCGGTGAAGCCGACGCAGCTGGGTCTGGACATCGACGCGGCAGCCGCCTACGCGAACCTCGAGCGGCTCGCTCGCGCCGCTTCGAAGGCGAAGTGCTTCCTCTGGATCGACATGGAGGGGAGCGCCTACACCGAAGCGACCATCGACTTCTATCGCAGGCTACACGCCGCGCACCCCGAGACCGGGATCGCCCTCCAGGCTTATCTGCATCGGACGGTCCAGGACGTCGCAGGGCTCCTGCCGGTAAAGCCCGCGATCAGGCTGGTCAAAGGCGCCTACGCCGAGCCGAGCACGATCGCCTTCACAGCCAAGAGGGAGGTCGACGCCAACTACCTCGCGCTCTGCGTGCTCATGCTGCCGCAGGTCAGGCAGGGCAACCTCAGGCTCATCCTGGCGACGCACGACGTCGACCTGATCGCGCGGATCACGCGATTCGCACTGGCGCTTGGCCTCGAGCGCGCGCAGCTGGAGGTGGCGATGCTCTACGGGATCCGCACCGATCAGCAGATCCGGCTGGCCCACGAGGGGTATGTGGTCAAGGACCTCATCTCCTACGGCGACGCCTGGTACGCGTGGTATGTGCGCCGGCTCGCGGAGCGCCCTGCGAACGTATTGTTCGCGGCCCGCCAGATCTTCGGCTAGGGGCTACGCGCGGGACAGAAAGATGTCGAACTCGATCGTCGCCGCCGAATCGACCGTTGTGAACGGAACCTGAGGCGCCGTCACGCCGTAGTCAGTCATGTTGATCGACATGCTTCCAGCGATCTCGATCTTGCCGCCGGTCACCTGTGCTTTCGCCGTCGTGGTGACAGGCTTCGTCACGCCGTGAATGGTGAGCGAACCGGCCACGGTCACATCCACCTGCGAGCTGGTCACGGTGCCGGGAACTGAAGCAGAAGTTGCGTTGAATTTCGCATCTGGGAATTGTTGGACGTCCAGCTGACGCGAAACGATGCCGTCTCGCTGGGTCACATCGCGGCCCGCGACCGAGTCGATGCTGTGGAGGGTCGTGAGATCGGCAAGCACGCTGATTGCAGTGGCCTGATAACCGCTCGCGTCTCCCGAGACCGTGATGGTCCCCCTGACGCTCGAGGTTTGAGCCACCGCATCGTGCTTCGCCGTCTGGCCGGCGAACAGCTCCTTCACCCGATAGCGTGCTTGAGAGCCTGACGTCACCACCCACATTCCGCTCAGGTCTGATGTCCCGCCGCTCGCGGTGGGGCTGTCGGTTGGGCTCGCTGACAAGGCGAGGCTCGACGGCGACGAGCGCACGTTGGAGAAGAAGTACACATAGCCCCCGACGCCGGCGATGGCGACCAGAACGGCGGCGGCGGCGCCAGCGATCAAGACTCGTTTCATCTCAGCGGACCGTCATTGCGAAGCGTGGCGCCGGCGCCTCAACGCTCTCTGTGAGAAACCTGTGAGAGGGCTGTGATCCGGCGGCTCGTTTCTTACGTACCAGTGAAAGAGCCGGATGCAGCCGGTCCGGGCCGCGAGGTCCTTGGCAGGAGGGGAGATGAGCTTCAGCATCGAGCGCTACAAGGAAGAGTCGAAAAAAGTCGACACCGCAGGTATCGATTGGGACGCTGTGAAGCAGCACGGCCTTTCGAAGGGCGACCTGTTCTGCCTCCACTACATGATGGACATCGAGAATCACGTCCCTCTGTACCTCTCGCATCTCCTGGTCACGCGCGCCTGCATGGACCCGATACTCACCGCGTTCCTCGCGTGCTGGAACTACGAGGAGCTGTGGCACGGAGAGAATCTCGGAAAGCTGCTCAACCTTTATGGCATCGAGTTCGACACACAGGACCGGATCGCCAAGGTGCGCGCCAACCTGGGACTTCAGAACAGCTTGAGCCTCCTGTCGACGATGGCCGGCTCATGGCTCCTCAAGGACTTCTCGGCCGTGTACCTTTCGATCGGAGCGATCAACGAGCTGTCCACCCTCACCGGCTATACGGCTCTCATCCGCAAGTCAGGGCACCCGGTGCTTCAAGACCTTCTCCGGCGGATCATCAAGGACGAACGGCGCCATTTCGCTTTTTACTACAACTCCGCGAAGGAGTGGCTGGCCGGCAATGTGAAGGCACAGCGTGTCGACAGGTGGATGCTGGACCACGTGTGGGTGCCGGTCGGGAAGGGAGTGAAGAGCCAGGAAGAGGTCGATGCGCTGGCGCTCTACCTGTTCGACGATGAGCAAGGTGAAGAAGACCTCCTCGAGCTCGACGCGAAGATCGGCAGGCTGCCGGGACTCGGCGGGATCAAGCTGATGTCGAAAGCCCTGTATGAGGCTCGCGACCGCGTACGCCGGGACCCTCGATGGGCGCGCCGCATCATCGAAACAGAGGCGTGGGCGATCGTTCCGCCGAAGAGAACGCCGGTCGGCGAGCTCACCACTCGCCGGCTGCCGCAGGAAGTCGGGGTGCTCTGAAGATGACCTGGTAGGTAGGTGGGCCTGGGAGCAGTCGGAGGCGCCGATTCGGAGCTGGCTGTCGCCATCGCGGCCGGCAGCCAGGACGCCCTGGCGGAGCTTTACGACCGCTACGCGGGACTTGCGTATGGGATCGCGTTGCGCGTGCTTGGGGACCCGGGACGCGCCGAGGACGCGGTGCAGGAGGCTTTCTTGAATGTCTGGAACCGTGCGGCGGCGTTCGATCCAGAGCGCGGTTCGCTGCGGTCGTGGTTGCTGACCGCCGTGCGCAATCGCTCCATCGATTATCTTCGCGGTCGCGGCGCACACGAGCGCCGGGAGCAAGACCTCGAGCCGGTGGCGTCGATGGTGGGCGCGCACAGCGATCCATGGCATGAGGTGTCGCTCAAGCTCGAGCGCGACGCCGTGCGCGAAGCGCTGAGCAGCCTTCCGGCTGAGCAGCGGCAGGCGGTGCAGCTGGCGTACTTCGGCGGCTACTCGCAAACCGAGATCGCGGACATGACTCGAGTGCCGCTCGGAACGGTGAAGGGCCGCATGCGGCTCGCCCTCGAAAAGCTCAGCTCGTACCTGCGCGGAAGAGGCCTGGTCGATGTCTGACCACGAAGAGCTCGAGAGCAACGTCGCCGCGTGGGTCCTGGGCGCGCTCGACCGCGAGGAGGCCGAGGTGGTCCAGGCGCACGCTGAAGGGTGCGCGTCGTGTCGCGAGACGGCGGCTCGCCTGCAGCGGGCGGTGACGGCATTGCCCCTCCTCGTTGAGGAGGTCGAGCCACCCGCGCGTTTGCGCGAGCGAATCCTTGCCGCCGCGGCCGCCGCCCGCGACGCGACAACCGCACCCAGCCGAGTACGCAAGAAGGTCACGTTCCCGGTGCGCGGCAACGTTCTCGCGCCGCTCTTCGGCCGGCTGCCGGCCTACGCCGCGGCCGCCGCGGTCGTCGTAGCCCTCGTCGCGGGATTGGTGGCCGGTGAGCTGGTGGGCCGGACCGGTCAGGTCCCGCCGCCGAGCCAGGTCGCGCGCTTCACCCTGAGCGGCCACGAGTCGCTGGCCGGGGCGAAGGCAACTGTCATCGATCTCAAGGGCGACGGACTTGCACTCGTGGATTTCAGTGGTCTTCCGGCAGTGGGCCAGGGCCGGGTCTATGAGGTGTGGCTGATCACATCGGGTGGCCGAGCCGACCCAGCGGCCGTTTTCGTACCGGACGGCAACGGCTCAAAAGTGGTGCTCGTGAACCGGGCGCTGCAGGGCTACACCCTGATGGCGATCACCAATGAGGCCGGCCCGGACGGGACGCAGGCTCCGACCCAGAAGCCTCAGCTGTACGGCACGGTGGCGTAACGAAAAAAAGTCAGCGGCGGAGTGGCTGCCGCTGACTTTCGTGAATGACCGAAAGGCTTACCTGCTCCGTTCTGCCGGTTCCGGCATCTCGTCGGGCTTGTCCATGAGGTCCGGCTTCTCGCCCTCCTCGTCACCCATAGGGTGAACCTGCTCTTTGTGGCGCTCGACCTCTTCGGAGTTGGCGAACTCCTGGTCGCATATATCGCACTTCACGACATTTACCTCCTTGCCGAGGTTTGAAGCGCCCGAACCTCGCGGCCCCGGCGCCTCACTTCTACAACGCTTGTTGTTCGCCACGTACTGGCCCTGGCGCGTTGTCCTTTTATGGCCAACTCAATTCCAGTGTCCGAACAGTACGGAGGAGAAGCGATGCAGACCCTCAAGAACAAGATCGATCGTGCGTCAATGCAGGAGATCGCCTCCCAAGCCGGGGTGGCTGCAATAGTCGTTCTCGCGGTGGTCGCGGCGGGCCTTGGTCTCGTCATCTACAAGCGTCGCCAGCGCCGTTCGCTGATGAAGCGCCTGCAGGACGCGATGCCCGAGATGGACGAGGTCCGCGCCTCTTTGAAGCGGCCCCTCGAGCGCGCGGTCAAGGTCCTGTAGGAACTAAGCGGCTTGCGTGGCCGCCGCCGCGGCCAGCGCAAGCTGCCTGGCCGGCGCCGGGGCGGGGGTCTGTGAAATCAACGCCAGGTATTTGCGGCACGACCTGTAGCCACGCGCGATCAGCTCGTCGGTGTGGCTGAAGTCGGCCGGAGAAACCGCCGGAGCGTCGGGCGTCGGCAGAACCTGGATGTCGGCGAGGTGACGGTAGGCGGCCACCTCGGCGTCGAGCTTCTGCTCGATGAAGCGTGCCAGGGCGTGTAGGGCCATACCGAGCGCGTTGGTCGGCTCCTGCCGCAGCCACGGGTATCCGACGGGCAGGACGAAGATCCGCGATGCACCGAGCTCCATCGCCGCGGCGATCGGCGTGTGGTTGGCTACGCCGCCGTCGATGAAGTCTCGGCGGCCGATCGTGACCGGGGGAAAGATGCCGGGGATTGCGGTGCTGGCGAGCAGCGCCGGCACGGCGGGCCCGGTGGACATCAGCACGGCGCGACCGCTCTTGAGCTCGGTCGCCATCACGTGAACCGGCACGG
Organism: Candidatus Dormiibacterota bacterium; assembly: GCA_035260405.1. GTDB lineage: Bacteria > Chloroflexota > Dormibacteria > Dormibacterales > Dormibacteraceae > Palsa-870. The sequence goes on along the minus strand of DATFVI010000053.1, from coordinate 36,034 downwards.
CCGCGTCTTCGAGGCGGTGGTACGGGAGGTGCTTGCGAAGTACCTCACCCAGGCTCGAGTTGGAGATCATGTGGTTGCTGCGGCCCAACAGGCCGCGAGCGCCGGACCACGGCCTCAGTGGAAAGATGTCCTGCCGCCGCAGGCCCCGCCAGACCTCACCGAGGACGAGCGCTCCCTCGTGGTCGGGCTTGCCGCCGATCCAGGCTGCGTTCACCGCTCCGACCGAGGTGCCGATCAGGAGGTCAGGCCGGATGCCCGCCTCTGTCAGCGCCTGGAGCATGCCAACCTGCACCGCGCCGAGGCTGCCCCCGCCGGACAGGACGAATGCGGTGCGACCGTTCCCCTCGGGCGCCGCGGTCGGGGGGGCGAGACGCTTCATTCCCGTGGTTCGGGTTCAGGCTGGGAGGCCGCGGGCGCCGTGCCGGATGCGCCTGGCGCGCGCCTGGCCCGAATGTTCTCGAGCATGACCGCGGCGTCGACGCGGTCCCATAGCCGCCAGTCCGATTCCGAGCGCCACACCTGGTCGAGCAGGGACTCGAGCTGCGTGTGGAGGTCCGGTGTGTCGGTCCGGGATTTGAATCTCATGCGTTCTCCTGTCCTGAAAACGCACAAACATCGGGAACTCGACTAATACCGTTGGACGGTTCTGCAGTTCCTCAGTTGAACGGTTTGTTACAGAATCCGCACCAGAGGCGCGGCGCCTCTAGCTGATCCAGACGGGGGCGGATGTCGCGTCGAGGTCCAGGGTGGAGGAGATCTCCATCGGGGCGGACGCGGTCGACTGGACCGCGCTGACGGTCCAGAGCTGGAAGCCGCCGCCGGGCGTCGAAGGCCCCAGGTAGGCGATGGTCTTGCCGTCTGGCGAGAACGACGGCGACGCCGCGAGCTGCCCGCTGACCAGCACCGTCGCCGGACCGAGGCTCAGGGTCGTCCGGTAGAAGCTCGCCGTCGTGAGCTCCGCAGTCTGTGGCTGGCCGTTGGTGCAGACCATGGCCACCTGGCGCTCGTCGGCCGAGACCGCCGGCTGCAAGCAGTCCTCTGCGGGATCGGTCAGCGGCGTGCCGGGCCTTCCCGGCCGAGCCTGGTACCAGACCTGGGAGTGCACCTTCGACTGGTCGTCGATCGAGAACCTGGTGTAGATCAGGCCTCCGCCGCGAAGCGGGACCGGGTTCACATCGCCGCCGGTGTACTCGTTTGGAAATGTCCACTGGACCGAGCCGGCCGCCGGGCCGGTGGGGCTCGCGAATATCGCGAGGTCGACCCTATAGCTGTTGTAGGGATCTTTTGGATCGTGGTCGTAGAAGATCTGCGATCCATCGGGGCTGAAGCGCGGATAAAACGCCCAGTGATTGTTCTCGATTGTAGGAGAGCCGTCGTGCGTGAAACTGGCTCCGGCTCGTCCGCTGAGCTGGAGGATGAAGAGGTCGGACACATTGGCCTGGCGGCGCACCGCCACCAACCGGCTCCCGCTGGGATCCGCTGCCGGCTGCATCCAGCCGGCCTCAGAGGTGACCTGGGTGAACTTGCCCTCGGAGAAGCGGTAGATCGCGCCCCCCTGGACGACGAAGATCGTTCCAGGCAGCAAGGGCCCGGAGGTCTGGGTCGGCCGCTCAACCTGAGGCCGGTTTGCCTTGAGGTAGCCGGCGGCGTGATAAACGCCAACCCCGAATGCGGACATGGCTACGACGAGCGCCGCCGAGACGAGCCCACGAACCGCGAGCGCCCTCGTCATGGGAAGTACTGGTGCGCGAGCGGAAGGATCTGCGCCCAGTTCGGGATGACTGCGTCCTGGCCGGCGATCAGGCCTTCAGAGGTGTACGGCGGAACCAGCACGACTCGCCGGACCCCCGCTCCGTCGAAGTCGTTGGCCACGCCCATGAGCTGCCTGATCCGCGTCAGTCCCAGGCTTGTTTTGATCTCACCGTTGAAGGCGCCGGCCAGGGTCGGCAGGTCGGCCACGTTCAGGTGCGAGGCCTGCGCCTTGATCGCGAGGAGCACTTGCTGCTGGCGCTCCGAGCGTGCGAAGTCGCCCCGCAGGTCCCCGTGCCTCGATCGCACGTACTGGAGGGCATGCACGCCATCGAGGTGAACCGCTCCCGGGAGCACAGCGACCCGGTAGTAGTCGTACGGGTAATCGGTGGCGCTGAGGTCGGAGGGATAGAAGTTGTCCATCACCGGGTTCGTCACTACGACATTCACGCCGCCGAGCCGGTCGATGAGCTTGACAAGCCCGTTCAAGCCGATCCAGGCGTAATCGTCTATGTGGACCTTGAAGTTGCTTTCGACCGCCGCGATCGCTGCGGGCGCTCCCCCGAGCTGATAGGCGGTACTGATCTTGCCTTCGCCCTGGTCGGGGATCGGAACCCAGAGGTCTCGCGGTATCGAGAGCATGGTCGCCTGCCTGCCAGCAGGGTCGACCCGCACGAGAATCATCGACTGGGTGTTCAGCCGGTCAGGCGCGAACTTCGCGTCGTCGTCGGACCCCAGCAGCAGGACGGTGAACGGGCCCGATGACGCGCGCATCGGGTCGAGATCCGGAATCGCGCCCGTGCTCGCCGTCGAGCCGGCAGCCTGGAAGACGGGTAAGAAGTAGGCGCCCAGGCCGAGCAAGCCTGCCAGCAGGAATCCGGCGGAAACGATCAAGGCGCGCGGCATGAACATGCTTGGACCCTCCACCGGAGCAACGCCCGAGGCCGCCCAAGCCCCCGCGATCGGGCCGCGGAGCTAGGCGGCGACTATGCGGTGCCGGTTCTGGCTCGAGATTGTGTGGGTGCCCGATGACGTGACTACGGTGAACGCGACCGAGTACTCGCCATAGCTGGAGCCGGAGCTCGGGATCTTGCCGTTCGTACATGTGCTGGGGATGCTCAGGTTCAGCGAAGCCGAGCTGCCCGCGCTCACCGTCTCGGGCGACACGCTGACGCCGGCGGCGGCGTATTTGTCCCCGACATGTTCAAGCCAGCCTCCCTTGACCGCGGCCAGTGTCATCACGACCGCGACGGACCTGATGGTCACGCTGCTCGAGGTGCCGTTCCGCACGTCGATGGTGGCGTGAATCGTGTAAGCGAGTTCGCTGGCTGAGGTTGGGCACACGTACGACTCGTCGACCGACGCGCTGGTCAGCGTGAAGGTCGATGGTGCGCCGACCGAGCAGCCCGTGACAATTGCGAACAGGGCCAGCACGGGGGCAACTTTGGCCCGCCGCGAGACTTCGCCCATCCTTCTATATAAGCTGCTCGCGATGGGTCATCTCGACTCGCAGCGCTCGCTCCCGGTCTTTGGAGAGAACAAATCCGGGTTCAGCTCCATGGCGAAGAAGCTTAGGCTCGCGGCCGGGCAAAAAGTCGCCGTCCTGAACGCTCCAGACGGCTATACGGGCAAGCTGAGTCCAGGCCCGACCGACATCGGCACCCGCCTGCAGCCGGCGCAGACTTATGACGTCGTGCAACTGTTCGTCAACAGCACTGATGAGCTTCGCCGATTCGGGCCGGACGCCATCCGCGCCGTCAAGCCGGATGGATTGCTCTGGATCACATACCCCAAAGGCGGCGAGACGCGTGGCGTCACCGACCTGCCGGCCACGCCGTGGTGGACGAAACGCGACGTCCTCGGCGAGATCACGTCGGTGACCGGCTACAAGCCGGTGGCGTTCGTGGCGATCGACGACAACTACACCGCCCTTCGATTCAAGCGAGCGTAGCCGCGTCGAATTCGGGGTCCGTGTGAATAGAATGCGGCCGGTGTCCATCGATCCCGAATCCGGCCCGCGCTCGCATGGCGCCTACTCGCAACGCGTGGCCGTCATCGTCGGAGGGGGCAGCGGGCTGGGCCGAGCCGTCGCCAAGGCATTCGCTCACCAGGGTGCGAGCGTAGTGGTCGCGGACTTCGACGGGCCCCGCACCGACCGCACCGTCGAAGAGGTGCTCCGGCTTGGGACGTCCGAAGCGGCAATCGCTCTGTCAACTGACGTGAGGAGTGATTCCTCGGTGCGCTCCCTGGCGCGCGACTCCCTCAGGTCGATGGGGCGAGTGGACGTCGTAGTCAATGCGGCCGGCGTGCTGCTCCAGGGCAAGGTGGACAAGATCTCTGGTGACGACTGGACGTGGATGCTGGAGACCAACCTCGTCGGCGCCGTGCGCACCTCGGCCGCTTTCGTACCTCACATGACGGAACGAGGCTCAGGTCACATCGTCAACGTCGTGTCGTACGGCGGGCTCGTTCAAAGCGACCCGATGTCCTTGCCCTACGACACAGGTCACGCTGCGCTGGCGGTGTTCACCGAAGGGCTGGCGTGGCAGCTCAAGGGCACAGGGGTCAGCGCGTCCATCTTCTGTCCCGGCGCCAAAGGGCCGCGGATCGGCCAGAACACCAGGTCGCGCGGGGTCGGCCGGTTGTTCGGCGGTCCGGACAGGAGCGCGGACACATCTGTGACCCTCGAGCAGCTGGCCGCTTCGCTCATCGAAGGCATCGAGCACAAGCGCTTTCTCATCCTCGGCGACCCATCGGAGGAGGCTGCCTTCAAAGGTCGGTGGGATCGCGCCGACGGCGGGCTGGCAAGCCGGTGAACGCACCGACCGGGCTGCTTTCCGCCATCGGCATCTGCATTGCAGCCGCGGCGCTGCTCGCGCTGATCGGCTGGCGCTTCCGGCAGCCGTTGATCCTCGCCTACCTCGTAACGGGGGTCGTGATCGGACCCCATGGCCCGCTCGGATGGGTGACCGACCAGGCGAGCATCGCGAGCGTCGCCGAGATCGGCTTGATCCTGCTGCTCTTCATCATCGGGCTGGAGATCGACGTCAAGAAGCTCGCCTCGGCTGGGCCCGCGGTGCTCCTCACGGGAGCCTTGCAAGTCCCCATCTGCATCGGCCTGGGTCTCGGCTTCTTCTACCTGATCGGCATCCGCAACACGGGCGGCAACTACGCGCTCATCTACCTCGCCGCCTGCATGAGCCTCTCCAGCACGCTCGTGGTCGTCAAGCTCCTGAACGACAAGTACGAGCTCGACACCCTGCCCGGGCGGATCACGCTGGGCGTCCTTGTCATCCAGGACATGTGGGCGGTGGCGATGTTGGCGGTGCAGCCCAACCTCCTCAACCCAAACCTGCTGCCGCTCGCGTTTTCACTGTGGAGAGGTGCTTTGCTGGTGGTGGGCGGCTTCGCCATCTCCAAGTACGTGCTTCCTCACCTGTTCAGGGCTGTCGCGAAGGCTCCTGAGCTCGTCCTGGTGAGCGCGCTCGCCTGGTGCTTCTTCCTCGCCGGCGCGGCGAGCGTCATCGGCCTCTCGCGCGAGATGGGCGCCCTCATCGCGGGCGTGAGCCTGTCGACGTTCCCGTACAACCTCGACGTCATGGCCAAGGCGGTAAGCCTTCGCGACTTCTTCGTCACGCTGTTCTTCGTCGCTCTCGGCATGCAGATCGAGATCCCCAGCCTGCACGTGGTCGAGATTGCATTGGCCGCATCAGCTTTCGTGATCGTGAGCCGTCTGTCTGTCGTGCCGATCCTGTACGCGCTAAGGCTGGGTCATCGCGCGAGCCTGCTGCCCGCTATCAACCTCGCGCAGGTCAGTGAGTTTTCGATCGTCATCGCGTCTCTTGGCCGCACCTTGCGCGTACCCCAGATCGACAGCGATGTACTGACGATCGTGATCATCACCTTCGCGATCACATCTGTCGTTTCGACTTACATGATCAACTCGAGCCACGCGGTGCAGCGCGTGTTGAGCAAGGGACTGAAGTTGCTCCACGTCCGGGATCTCGATGTGGGTGAGGCGGCACCCGCTCGTAAAGAGTCGCGCGACGAGACGGTGGTCTTCCTCGGCTTCTTCCGCGACGCGAGCTCGATCCTCTTCGAGCTCGAGAACTTCGGGTCGGCGGTCGACGGCCAGGTTCTGCTCGACAAGGTGCTGGTTATCGACTTCAATCCCAGGGTGATGGCTGAGCTCCGGCGGCGAGGCATCAGCTCTGTCTACGGCGACATCGCTCATGCGGACACGCTGAGACACGCGGGCATCGAGGGGGCGGAGCTGGTCGTATGCAGCATCACCGACGACGTGCTTCGCGGCACCAGCAACCTCCGGATGCTTCGCAACGCGCGCGCGAGCTGCCCGAAAGCGAAAGTGATGCTGACCACCGAGCACATCCCGCATGCCCTCGAGCTCTACGCGGCGGGCGCCGACTTCGTCTACATCCCGAGGCTTCACTCGGCGTCAGAGATCGCTTTGATCCTCAGGGAGGGCCTCGCGCATGGCTTCGAGGCGGCCCGCGCTAAAGAGGTCGAGCGGCTCTCGTACAGGAAAGAGGTCCTGGCCTGAGGATTCTTGCTGTCGCCGGGCGCGCGCAGGGCGCCAGGGCATGCACGTATGAATGTCAGGTCGGAGGCGGGCGTATGCGAGCCTCATGAGGATTCTCGCGGTCGCCGGGCGCGCGCAGCGCGCCAGGGCATGCATGTACGAATATCAAGGCGGAGGCGGGCGTATGCGAGCCTCATGAGGATCCTCGCGGTCGCCGACGAGGTCGACGAATTTCTGTACGGAGATAAACTCGACACGGTCAGGCCGGACCTCATCGTCTCGTGCGGCGACCTGCCTTTCGACTATCTAGAGTTCCTGGTCACGAGCCTCGCCGTGCCCCTGCTCTACGTGCCGGGCAACCACGATCCCAACGTGAAGCCGATTGACACGACCTTCGTGGCCCTCGACCATCGCGTTGCCATACCCGGCCCTGAAGGTTGCGACAACATCGACGGCCGGATCCTGGAGGTGCAAGGGCTGCGCTTCGCGGGCCTCGGTGGGAGCCTGCGCTATAAGGACGGGCCCAACCAGTACACGCAGGCGCAGATGCGGTGGCGCGCCTTGAACCTCGAATTCCGGACGCGCCTCAAACGTGTCCGCGCCGGCCGCAAGGTCGACGTCCTGATCACGCACGCGCCGCCTTTCGGCGTCGCACCCGCGGAGGACGCCGCCCATGTCGGGTTCGTCGCGTTTCAACGGATGATCAAAGCCTTGCACCCATTGCTGCTGGTGCATGGCCACATACATCCCTACGGAAAGACGCAGCCGGAGCTTCGCGTCGACGGCACGCGCGTCATCAACGCGATTCCCTCTCGCATGATCGAGCTCTAAAGGACGAGCGAGGTCCCGACGCCTTCCGCCCGCGCCCGGTCGTAAACGAGACGCGCGGTGGCGGCATCCTCGACAGCGTGGCCCGTGGACTTATAGACGGTGATCTCGTCGTCGGATTGCCGGCCCGGCCTGGTGCCGGCGAGCACCTCGCCGAGCTCGGTGAGTTCGGCCGCGTCGAGGCCCTGAAGCTCGGCGGCGCCCGCCGGCGGAGGATTCGTCGCCGCACCCCGCCACTCGACGAACACTCGTCCGGCCTCGATCGTCTCTCGGTCGAGCTCTGGTCCCCAGGTTCCGCCAACCGAGCTCACGTGCGCGCCGGGCTTCAGCCACTCGCGACGGAGGATGGGCTCTCGCGCGTCGGTACAGCAGGCGACCACGTCGGCCCCGCGCACCGCCGCCTCGAACGACTCCGCGACGACGGCCCGGGGGTGTTTGGCCGCCAGCGCCGTGGCTTTGACGGAGTCGCGCGAGGCGATCCTGATTTCTTTGAAATCGCGGATTCGGGGAAACGTCTCCAGGTGCGACCCGCCCTGGACGCCCGCGCCGAGGATCGCGAGGACTGAGGCATCTTTCCGCGAGAGCGCGCGTGCCGCGACCGCCGCAGTGCCTCCGGTCCTGATCGCTGTGATGTAGGCGCCGTCCATCACCGCAAGGGGGGCGCCGGTGTCCTCGTCGAAGATCGCGATCAGGCCCTGGTGCGATGGCAAACCGTGCTCGTGGTTGGCTGGGAACACCGAGACAAGCTTCACCTCGAGCGCGATGCCAGGGACGTAACCTGGCATGGCGCCCAGGATTCCGCGATCGCCGACCCGAGCCCCAGCCCTCGGCGGGACAGATGTTATCCCCGATGAAAAGACGACGAGCGCCTTGCCCAGAGCGTCGAGCATCGAGTCGATGTCGAGGAGTCGCTCGACGTCCGCACGGCTCAGGTAAAGGAGCTCCGCCACCGCGGGCGATGATAGCCCGGGCTGGATTTCAATGAGGCACGGTCATCAATTTTCAGGATGGCGGTGGCCGGCGCTGAACTGTAGCCTCCGAGGGTATGACCGTTTACGACGGGGCCGTAAGGATCCAGGCCAAGGATGGCCGCCAGTTGCACCCCTGGCGCGTCGTCTACCACCGGCCTGGTTTCGGGCTCAGTTACACGACGGTCACGGCCGCGGATGGAGTCAGTGCCGCTGACCGGGCGCTGGCTCTGTCCGACCGGCGGCGCCCGGGAGATTCGGGCTCCTAGCCAACTACGCTTTTCCCTCGGATGAGGGAGTTTCTGCGCAACGGGAAGCTGCTGACCTTGATGCTTGGGCACCTGACGGTCGACAGCTACGTCGGCGTCATCCCGGTCCTTTATCCGATCTTGATCGGGCGCTTCCACCTCAGCCTGGCAACGGTCGGGCTGGTCAGCCTCGCGTACGGCGGCATGGCGGCTGTGTCCCAACCTCTCTTTGGGGTCCTCGCGGATCGGTTCGGCACTCGGTTCACCGGCCTGGCCCTGTGCTGGACCGCCCTGACTTTCTCACTGGTCGGTTTCGTGAGCAGCTTTCCGCTGCTCCTCTTGCTGGCGCTTGCGTCGGGACTCGGTTCAGGAGCATTTCATCCGCTGGGTGCGCTCGACGTCCGGGCGCTGCTGCCAAGGTGGCGGCGCAGCGCCGGGATGTCCGTGTACGTCACAGCCGGCACGGTCGGTGTGGCAATCGGCCCGCTCGTCGGGATCGTTGTGTTCGGCGCCTTCGGAATCCATGGCACCGGTGTATTGATCGTTCCCGGCCTGATCACGGGCGGCTATCTCCTCTGGCGCATGCGCGGCAGGATCGAAAGGGTCACGAGCTCAGCGCGCAGCGTTTCGACTGGCGCGCGCGTGCCGCTCTTTGCACTCGCCATCGTGATCGGGGTGATGATGTCCCGGAGCTGGACGGTGAACGTGTTCCAGGCCTTCACGCCGACGTGGTACAAGCAGCTCGGTTACGGACCGGAGTTCTACGGGCCGCTGGCCACGACCCTGGTGCTTGCGAGCGCGGTCGGAACAGTGGGATGTGGAACGCTCGCGGACAGGTACGGCAGGCGCACGGTCATCCTCGCGACGCTGGTGCTCAGCGTGCCGGCCATCCTTCTCTTCACGGCGTTTCCAGGGCCTTGGGCATTCGCGAGCGCGATTCTGATCGGAGTTCTTGCCGCTTCGACAGCGCCGCTCATGCTCCTCATGGCGCAGCAGCTGATGGTCGAGCGAGCGGGCCTCGCGTCCGGCCTGGTGATGGGTCTTGGCTTCGTCACCGGCGCCATCGGAATCCCGATCAACGGAGCCATCGCCGACTCGATCGGACTGCAGAAGTCATTGATGACGCACGTTGTGCTGGTCCTCGCAACGATCGCGATCGCCTGGTTCCTGCCGACCGAGGCCGAGATGGAGCGCTTTGCGACGCGTGGAGAAATTGAACCCACACAATCCGCGACCGCCGTGCCGTAAGCGCCGACGCGAGCAATAGAGTAGACGGCAGAGTGGACCTGACGACAAGCGACCAGATCGAGATCGACGTCCACGACGACGCCGCGGCGATGACACACCTGTTCACGCTGCCCGCGCCGGCGCGCATGGACGCGCTCGCAGCGATGCGCGGGATCTCGGCGTTCGACGAGGAACCGATGAGGATGCTCAAACAGATCCACGAGCAAGGCGACGGCTTTCGGGTCCACGTCGACGACCCACGTTATCCGGATGCTCTGCGGCGGCTGGTCAATGCGGACGCCTGGGGCCAGCTGCGCCGCGACCTCGCACGAGCGTGGGAGTACCAGCGCTCCGTCCTGCCCGGCATCCGGCACCCCGATCGCGTTGAGGTCGTGCTGACGCTGGGAAATCCCGACGATCAGATCTTCATCGAGCGCACGTTGGGTTACTACGGCATGGGCGCGACACCTGGAAGCATCTGGCTGGTGGCGTGGCCAAGCGACTACAACCTCACGCGGATCGGTGCTTGCGGTGTGCACGAGCTCGCACACAACCTGAGAACCCCGAACGTCGAGACGCAGTTCAGCCTCGCCGAATGGGTGGTCCAGGAGGGACTGGCCGAGGAGTTCACGGCCGAGGTCTGCGGGGCGGATTCGACCGGCGCCTGGTACGCGGGAGTGACGGGCCCGGCCCTCGACGCTGCTTACGACAAAGTCACCGGGGCGTTCGGGACCGGGAGCTCATTCGCCGAGTGGACCGGCTACGTGCTCGGCGACGACATCGCCGCGCGGATGGGGCGGAGACCGGTGGGGATTCCGCACATGGGCGGATACGCCGTCGGGCGGCGAATCGTCGTGCGCTACCTGGAGAAGACCGGTCTCAAGGCCGCGCAGGCGATCGTGCGGCCGACGGCCGAGATCCTGGCCGCATCCGACGTCGGCTCAGGCTGACGCCGAGGCAGAAGCCGGGCGGCCGGTCACGAACAGGCCGACCGCATAAGCGATCACCGCGACGGCGAAGAACACCGCCATCAGCATCGAGCTGAAATCCTGGTTGTAGTTGAGGAAGCTTCCTCCGTTGAAGCCCGCGGCCAGCACGCCGAACAAGCCAAAGGACGCGACCGTGATGAGGTCCCTGGCCCGCGCCCTGATGGCGGCGAGCAGCAGACCCAACGCGTTCAAGACCAGCAGCAGCCCAAGGCTCGCGTGGATGATCAGCAGCACGTGGCCGTGGAGGATCGCCCACGTGACGCTCTGCACGACTCCGCCGAAATATTCGGGCGGGTTGGCCCCCGGATGGTTGGTGGGGATGGTGACGAACAGGTTGAGCGCCATGCCCAGCAAGAACTGGATGATCAGAAGGATCAGTGTCCCCAGGAACTGGCTGCGCATCTGTTCACGCATTTCGGCGGGCATATTTTATGGGCACGTAGCATCAGCGCCGTGTTGAACCGGAGCGTGTACGAGCTGGCGGGCGGCGAGAAGACCTTCCGACTGCTCGTCGAACGGTTCTATGCCCGCGTACCGGGGGACGAGGTACTGCGTGCGGTCTACCCCGAGGAGGATCTCGCGGGCGCAACGGAGCGACTCACCCTTTTCTTGATCCAGTACTGGGGCGGCCCATCGACCTACAACGAGCTGCGAGGCCATCCGCGCCTTCGCATGCGCCACCAGCCGTTTGCGATCGGCCAGAAGGAGCGAGACGCGTGGCTGCGGAACATGACAGCGGCGGTCGATTCGCTCGACCTCGCGGCGGCCGTCCGCAAGGCCCTGCTCGACTACTTCGAGACGGCTTCGACCGCGATGATCAATCAGCCGGCTCCGTCGTAGCGACCGGCGTCTTCGGCTGAGGCGTCGTGGCCGGCTCGGGCTGTACGAGGTCAGGCGCCACCGTCGCAACCTCCTCCAGCTCGATCGCCAGGCCGTTCCCGGTCGCTTTGGCGCGGCGCAGGGCGGCGCGCAATCGCGGGATCTCCGCGCGCAGCGGCTGCTCCACCCAGTCGAACGCGATCACGCGCTCGTTGACCTCCCAGAAGAGGCCGTTCTGCATGGACTCCATGCGGTCGAGCGCCGCATCGACGAACTCGGGCGGCGCGGCCGCGATGCCCTCCACGAGCACGTGGGCGATGTCCTTCTGCTCGGCGGCCATCGCCCAGAACGTCAGCTTCGCAACGCCTTTGAACATCCCGTTGAGCCCGATCGGCCGCGCGTTTGGCGTCAGGTCCAGGAGGTTGCGTACGAGGAGGCGCGCCAGCCGCAGCGACACCTGCGGGTCGCGAGCCCTCGCCTCGATGGCGAGGTCGGCGACGTCCTCGGCCGCGGCGCCAAGGGTCGCCGGCATCCCGGCTTCTTCGAAATGGCGGCCATAGCGGAGCAGGTGAGCCGCCGCCTCCACCGCGAGATCTGGACGCCATTCCAGCGCGCCGATCGCGAACCGGCGGTACTCGTTCATGATCCCCGACGCGAAAGTCGGCGCGGACCGGTTGACGGACGCCCGCAGGTAGGTGTTGAAGAACCGCATGCAGAGCTCGGCGACCTCTGAGTCGCCTGCCTGTATGGCGGCGATTCCGGCGTCGCGAGTCGCAACCGCAATCGCATGCACGGCCTCCTTGCGGTGCACCGGCGTGAGGCCGACCATGTCGACGAAGCTCGACATGATGGTGTACGCGAACCAGGTCTGGGCCCGGTTCACCTCGGCGACGATCTGGTCGGATGCGCCGGGCATCTCGGCGTGGCTGACCTGGAACCACTCGAGCGCAAAACCCTTCTTGACCTGGAGGTAGTCGTCCGCGACGAACCGCCCCAACACGTCGATCGTGAGGACGCAAACCGGCATGTCCCCGAGCTGTATGGAACCGAAGGCGATGTCCGTCACCTGGGCGATCGACGTCATGAGCGCGTCCCGATGCCGGCGCGCATGCTTGCTCCCCGCGGCGGCTCGCAGCTCGCGCTTGGCGCGCCGCATGATGCTCTCGACCAGCGTCTCCGCCCTCATCACCTCGAAGATGTAGCTGACGTACGGAAGCAGGATGGCGAAGTTGAGCAGGGCGAGCGCCTCCGCGACGACCACGCTGATGATCGGGGTGTAGTTCGCCTTGACCTCGCTGCGGACCAGGAACGTATAGAGAATCGAAGCGAGCGCGAAGCTGAGGACGAACGCGTTCAGAGGGTTGCGGGTGAAGATGCCGATGATTCGGGGCGAGTACCTGGATGACGTCGTCTGGATGCCGAAGACGACCGCGACGATGACGATGCTCAGGACCACGCCTTCCGCGCCGCCCACGAGACCGAGCACCCCTCCCGCGGCGGTTGGGTCGGGCGTGAAGAAATCGTGGATCGAGATGTAGTGAATCGCGTCGAGCACGCCGAAGAGCAGGAACAGCATTACCGCCACCGAGACGAGCGCCAGGCCGGGTAGCGCGGCGCCGATCCAGCCGACGACGGCTGCGCGTTCCGCCTGGCGCGGACCCGGCTTATGTGTTTCTTCAGTCACAGGACAACCTCATGGACACGACCACGGCGATCCTAAGCAATTGGCACGGGCCTGGCTACAGTTGGACCGATGATCCGGGCCATCGTGTTCGACTTCGACGGCTTGATCCTCGACACCGAAGAGCCTGTGTACCGGTCCTGGCTCGAGGTCTACGAGGAGCACGGTGAGGAGCTGCCGTTCGAGCGTTGGGTGCAGATCGTCGGGTCGACCACAGCCGGCTTCCACCCCCAGCACCACCTCGAGAAGCGGCTGGGACGGTCTCTACCGAAAGAGGTTCTCGACCGCCGGATCGGCCGCAGGACGGAGATGATCCTTGCCCTGGAGGCTCTGCCAGGCGTCGTCCGTCACATCCAGGAGGCGAGGGCGATGGGACTCCAGCTCGGCGTCGCTTCGAGCTCGACGAGCGAATGGGTCAAAGGACACCTCTCGCGGCTCGGCATCCTCGAGAGCTTTGACTGCATCCGCTGCCGCGACGACGTGGCCAACGCAAAGCCGGAGCCGGACCTCTATCTCGCAGTGCTCGACTGCCTCGGAGTGGGTGCTTCGGAGGCGATCGCCGTCGAGGACTCGCCCAATGGGGTGCTTGCCGCCAAGCGTGCCGGTCTGCGCTGCGTGGCCATCCCCAACTCGATCACCGCCCAGCTCGACCTTGGACAGGCCGACCTCCTGCTCGGTTCGCTCGATGAGGTGACGCTCTCGGAGCTCCTCGAAATCCTGGGCGCCGCCTGAGCCGGCCGCTGGACGCCTTAACCTATCCGCGTGCGAATCGGAATCCTGACCGGCGGAGGCGATGCACCGGGGCTCAATGCGGCGATCAGGGCTGTGGCCCGGCGCGCGTTCCAGCTCGGGCACCAGGTGAGCGGAGTACAGAACGGCTGGGCCGGCTGCATCGAAGAAGGATTGATCGACGAGCTGACACCGGCCAGCGTGCGGGGAATCCTCCCCCTCGGCGGCACCATCCTAGGAACGTCGCGAACCAACCCGCTCAAAGAGAAGGACGGAATCCCGCGCGTGATCAAGGCGCTGCGCCGCAGCGGGATCGATGCGCTCGTGCCCATCGGCGGCGACGACACGCTGAGCGTCGCGGCAGCGCTCCACGAGGCCGGCTTTCCGACGGTGGGGGTGCCGAAGACGATCGACAACGACCTGTCGGTGACAGAGTTCTGCATCGGCTTCGACACAGCGGTTGGGGTCGTGACCGAGGCGCTCGACCGGCTGCACACGACGGCTTCCGCGCACCATCGGGTGATGGTGGTCGAGGTCATGGGGCGCGACGCGGGATGGGTCGGGATGATGGGCGGCATCGCCGGGGGCGCGGACCTGATTCTCATCCCGGAGTTCGAGGTCACGCTCAGGGAGGTCGTCGCTCACCTCTATCGCCGGCGCGGGGAAGGCAAGCTCTTCAGCATCATCGTCGTCGCGGAGGGCGCGAAGATCCCAGAGCTCGAGGCGGAGGGCGGGGGCCAGGCCGAGAAGGACGCTTTCGGGCACATCAGGCTTGCCAAGCGCGGAATCGGCGACCTGCTCGCCGGCAATGTCGAGCGGGAGACGGGATTTGAGACCCGCGTGACGGTGCTCGGGCATCTGCAGCGAGGCGGATCGCCGTCGCCGACCGACCGCATCTGGGCCACGCGCCTCGGAGTGGCGGCGGTCGAGCTGATCGTCGCCGGCCAGAGCGGGGTGATTCCAATCCGGCGCAACGGGGACGTCGAGGTTGTGCCCCTCGCCGACGTGGTCAGGGAAACGCGTCGCGTCCCCAGGGAGCTTTACGAACTGAGCCGGGTCTTCGAGTAGGCGGGACGTGGCCCCGCGCAAGAAGAGAATGCTCGAGCTGGCGGGGTCGGGCGACGACGGCTCGACCGGGCTCCTGGGCGGGGGACGCGCGCGCAAGGACGATCCGCGAATCGAGGCGTACGGCACCATCGACGAGGCTTCGAGCGCGGTCGGCCTCGCGAAGTCGCTGACCCTCCATCCGCGGGTCCGCTCGATCTGCGAAGAGCTTCAGCGGGGCCTCTATTCGCTGGGCGCCGAGCTGGCGACCAACCCCGGCTCCAGCACGTCTTTCGCGCATACCGGCGAGGAGCACGTGGACAGGCTGGACGCGCTCATCGCGGAGCTGGAGCAGGCGGTCACCATGCCGGACGGCTTCATCCTGCCCGGCGCGACGCCGGCTTCGGGAGCAATTGACCTTGCGCGTGCGGTTGCGCGCCGGGCGGAGCGCCGCTGCATCTCCCTCGAGCGGGCGAAGGGACTGACGAATCAACAGGTCCTGCGGTGGCTCAACCGGCTGAGCCTGCTGCTCTTCGTGCTGGGTCGCTACGAGGAAGCGCTCGCCGGGAACCCGGCGGCCCCGGCCAAGTCCCCGCCTCGTCCGTAAACTTCGAAACAGGTGTCCTCGATGACGTATGTGGCTCTTGCCGGCGCCGTCCTGCTGGTGCTGTACGTCGCCCTGTCGTATCAGCTGTACCGACGCGCGTTCGTCCCAAACAAGCCGTCATTCCTGGACGATTTCACGTTCACGCCGTTCGAGTTCCAGGCGGACTACGAAGAGGTCGAGCTCATCACCGCCGACGGCGTGAGCTTCGGCGCCTGGCATTTCCGGCAGCCGGGCTCCCCGCAGACCGTCATCGTCTCCGGAGGGCACAAGGGGCAGCGCCAGGGCTCGCTGGGAATCTCGGCCGCGCTCTGGCGCAAGGGTTTCAACGTGATCCTCTATTCGTACCGCGGCATGCCGGGCAGCGACCGCGCGCCGATCACGTTCGGAATCAAGGAGGTGCTCGAGCTCCAGGCCGTCATCGCATTCGCGCGCAAGCGGATCGCGAACACGCGGATCGGACTGCTCGGCTACTCGATGGGCGCGGTGGTTTCGCTGCTGGGCGCGGCTGGGGAGCCGGGCGTGGAGGCGTTGGTGCTCGACAGCCCGTTCAGCGACCTGCGCACATTGCTCATCGAGAACGTGCGCCACGCCTCGAAGCTGCCGGGTTCGCCGTTCGTGTGGCTGGCCGGAGTCATGCTCCGGATACGCACTCGAAGCCGGATCTCCGAGTGCAGCCCCAAGGACGTCCTCAGCTCTCTCGAGCCGCGTCCGCTGTTTTTCATCCACGGCGGCGCGGATGACGTGACGTCGGTCAACCACAGCCGTCGTCTTTACGACGCTTATCGAGGACCTCGCGAGATCTGGATCGTGCAGGGCGCGCCTCACACAGGCGCGTATTTCGCCGACCGGCCGCTCTACGTCGAGCGGGTGGCGGGCTTCTTCGCGCGCCACCTGGGCCTGGATGTCAGCGGCCACCTGCGCCTGGTCGAAGAGGAAGAGGTCAGCTAGATACGTAGGGTGCTCGAGAGCTTGATCCCGTTTGCCCAGTAGTAACCGGTCGGGCCGGCCGGCAGAAGATCGTATGTGCGGCCGCCCGAATAGGGGACGAGCTCCCAGGTTGTGACGGTCGATCCGTCAAGCGAGTCTCCGCGCGCGAGCGATCCGAGCCGGCGGCCGTCAGCGGTCCGATGGCCGGGCGACGCCAGCAGCTCGCGACCGTCGGCCAGGATCAGGTGCACCATCAGGTGGCCGGCCGGCACCGGCGTGCTCCCGATCTCGATGACCGGTTCGGCGACTCGGGAGCCGTCGGCGGTCGCTGTCCAGACCAGCATGCCCCGCTCGATCTCGGTGACGCGCACATCGCCATGCGGCGTCGAGATGAGAGTGCCCGCGGCGAGGCAGATCGGGCAGATCGGCGGGCCGGTGGGTGTGCGCGAGCTCACTTTGACGATCCCGTCGACCCGGACGGCGCCGCTGACCAACAGGTAGGAGGCGTTCCCGTTGTTGGATTGGACGCGGTACGAAAAGGAGTAGTCCGCGCCGGCTGGACCGAGGGTCACCGCCTGGAGCAGCTTCCAGGCGCGGTAGAGGACCAGCTTCTGCGCGTCGGTGAGGTCGCCCGCGGGCAGGTTTTCGTGCGCCACGATCGCCGCGTAGGACTCCCCGTCGGCCTTGATGACGGGGTACTGCGCGATGGCGTTCGCCTCTTCTCCACCCTGGCGCGCAAGCGGATAGAAGTCGCGGTCGCAGTACACCGGCTTGCCGACCGAGTCCATGACCTTGAACTTCAGCTGGCTCGACGTGAGCGGCGTCCCGACGGCGGGCGCGGGTGCGGGCGTGAGCGCTCCGCATGCCGCGCAGGCCAGGACCACGAGCGCCAGGGCAATCCTCATGTCATCTACACGCTCGCCAACCAGTCGGGGTAACCAGCGGAACCAAAATGAACCCTCACGCGTATTCAGATCACATGGGCCGGTCTATGGACGAACCTATAATCGCCGGAGTGGGGGCCGCCGAAGTCGTTACTCGCGTCGCTGATGCCTTCATGGCAAACGTCAGCCGCGCCATAGTCAACAAGGAAGACGAAATCCGGCTTTGCCTGGTGACCCTGCTGTGCGAAGGCCACCTCCTGATCGAGGACGTGCCGGGGGTCGGCAAGACCATGCTCGCGAAAGCCCTCGCACGCTCGCTCGACTGCACCTTCCGCCGCATCCAGTTCACGCCCGACCTGCTGCCTTCAGACGTGACCGGCGTGCGCGCCTTCAACCAGAAGCTCAACGACTTCGAGTTCCGGCCGGGCCCGGTCTTCGCCCAGATCCTGCTGGCGGACGAGATCAACCGCGCCAGCCCCAAGACCCAGGCCGCGCTGCTCGAATCGATGGAGGAGCGGCAGGTCACGATCGACGGTGAGACGCACCCGCTGCCGAAGCCGTTCATGGTCATGGCGACGCAGAACCCAGTCGAGTACTCAGGTACGTTCCCGCTGCCCGAAGCGCAGCTCGACCGCTTCCTCATGAAGGTGAGGCTAGGCTACCTTTCCGAGAAGGAAGAGGCCAACTTGCTGGGCCAGCACAAGGTCGAATCTCCGATGCTCGAGCTGCAGCCGGTCGTCTCCCCCAACGAGCTGAAGGCCGCACAGGGCGCGGTGCGTGAGGTGTTCGTGAAGCCAGAGCTGCGCGAGTACATCGCTCGGCTCGTCGGCCGGACACGGGGCAACCCGGAAGTCGCCCTCGGCGCGAGCACTCGAGGAACCCTCAACCTCTTCCATGCGAGCCAGGCGCTGGCCGCAGTGCAAGGTCGAAGCTACGTGCTGCCCGACGACATCAAGGCGCTGGCCGAGCCCGTGCTGGCGCACCGCATCATCCTTCGGCCCAACGCCGAGATGCAGGGCCAGAGCGCCGGAAAGCTCGTCGCCGGCTTGTTGGAGCGCGAGCATGTTCCCCAGATGGCATACGACGGCTGATTCCCTCTAGGGGCACATGAGCAAGGTCGCCCTCGCCGCAGCCCTCGGACTCCTCCTCTTCTTCACGTGGCTCACCGCGATCCGGCCGGCGTACGCGTTTGCCTATGCGCTGTGCCTCCTGTTCCTGGTCGCGTGGGCGTGGCCGCGGGTGGCGATTCGGGGTATGACGTTCACCCGCCGCCTGAACCCCGGCACGCCGACCGTCGGTGAGTCGTTCGAGGAGGCGATCGAAGTCCGGCGCCAGGGCTGGGTGCCGGCGCCATGGGTCGAGGTCCGCGACCTGAGCCAGATCCCCGACTACCAGCCGGGCCGCGTCATCTCGGTCAGCGGCGAGCTGGTCAAATGGAAGTCCCGCGGCAACTACCGCCGGCGGGGTTGGATGGCCTTCGGACCGACCTCGCTGCGAGTCCGCGAACCTTTCGGCCTTTTCGACAAAGAGCTCAAGCTCACCCAGCGCACCTCGGTCCTCGTCTATCCGCGGGTCAGGCCCATCCCCGACCTGCTCACACCAAGCGCCCAGCAAGTGGGCAACTCACCCAGCTTCGGCGCCTGGGCCGACTACCCGCCAGAGACCGGAGGCGTCCGCGATTACACGACTGGTGACAGCTTCGGCCGCATTCACTGGGCGCTTTCCGCGCGCCACGGCAGGCTCATGTCAAAGACCTTCGAGCAGCCGCTGACGACCGACCTCTGGATCCTCCTCGACCTCGACCGGAACGTGCACACGGGCGAAGGCGAGGAGTCGACGGTCGAGTACGCGGTGAGCCTCGCGGCGTCGATGGCGTCGCAGGTCCACAGCCGCGGCCGGCAGGTAGGGCTCATCGCGAACGACTCGAAGGGAACGATCCTGGAGCCCCACCGCGCGGTCCGGCAGGACCGGCTGATCCTCGACTACCTTGCGGTCGCGCAAGCCGACGGCCGCACGCCTCTGACCCAGACGCTCGCGTGGGACAAGATTCGCCGGCTGCCCCGCCGCGCCATCGCCGTCATCACCCCCAGCGCCGACCCCGCGTGGGTGCGCCTGCTTCAATCGGTGCGCGGACGGCGGTCGACGCTGATCGTCTTTTACCTGGACGTCGGAAGCTTCGGCGGCCCCGACCAGAACCCGAGCTTCGACCTCGGCCAGGACGTCGACCTCTATGTCGTGCGCCGGGGTGACGATTTCGCGCGCCTCGTGAGGACCAGGGATGCAATTCGCATCGCCTAGCGAGCGCCTGGCGCTCGCGCGAGGAGAGCTGTGGGGTCGTGCCCGGTCGTCGATGGGCGGAGGCGTGCTCTGGTCGGCGCTCATCGTCTTCCTGCTGACATATGCCATCGCGAGCTCGACCGCCACCGCCGGCTGGGTCAACGGCGTGGAGGTCATTCCCCTGGTCGCGCTGGGCGGCGCTCTCCTGATGGCCGGGCTAGCGGTGCTTCCGGTTCCATGGCCGGCTTCTCTCGGGCTCGGCTTCGTCCTCGGCCCGATCGTCGCCCTCGTCGCGGCGGGCCCGGCTCTCCATGCGGCCCATCCCCTCGATCCCTCGCTGGTCGGCGCCGGAGGGTTGTCGCTGCGCATCGCCTCGATCTGGTGGGTTCGGCTCACCGACGGCGAGGCGGCCAACGACCCGTCGTTCTACCTGTTCCTCATCAGCTGGCTGATGTGGGTCACAGGGGCCTGGTTGAGCTGGTGCGTGCTGCGCTGGCGCAAGCCGATGCTCGGGCTGATCCCTGGAGCGGCCGCGTTCGCCACGAACCTCCTCAACATCCCGGCGAACCAGAACGGCTACACGCTCAGCATCCTCGTGCTGACGCTGGCTCTCCTTCTCTGGACCAACTACACCGGCTCGATAGCGAGCGCGAACCGCGCGCACGTCAAGCTGACCGGGGACGCACGATGGGACTTCTGGGAGAGCGGGCTCGTCGCGATGGCGGCGCTGATCGTGCTCGGGGTCATGCTTCCACCGCTCTCGACGGTCGACCGCACCGTGGACGTCGAGTCAAACCTCTTCTCGAACTGGGCGCAGCTGCAGCAAAGGCTGACCAGCCACCCGGGCGCCGTCGGGACCGGACCGGGCGGGTCGGGGACGACCGGCTTTTCCACCGACGTCCCGCTTGGCGGACCGCTCACGCGCACGCGCGACCCGGTCTTCACCTACACGAAGGACACGAAGGTCGGCGACTACGCGAGCACGATCTACTTCCGAGGGGTAGACGTCACGTCGACGGTTGGAGGTGAATGGCGTTACTCCGCGACCCCAGGCCTGCGGCGCTCGATTGGAAAGAGCCAGGCGCCGACGTACGCGGAGAACTATGCCGGGCTTGCGTTTGCCGGTGTCGACGTAAAGATGCTCCGCCCTCCGATTGGTAACGCGGACATCGTCTTCTATCCCGGCGAGATCTTCAGAGTCGATCGGCCCACGGTGGCGACCCAGGTGGTGCTGCCCTTGAGCACCATCGGCAACCTGTACTCGGTCGACCGGCTCTCCTCGGTCTCGCCACCGACCTCGATCGGCGCCTATCGCCTGACCGTCGAGTACTCCACGGCTACCGACGCGCAGCTGAAGGCGGCGGGAACCAACTATCCGGATTGGGTTCAGCAGTTCTCGACGCTGCCGGCGACCGGCTACCGCAGCCCGGAAGTCATGAGCTATATCCACGACCTCGCGCTGCAGATCGTGACGGACGCGGGTGCGACCAATCCATACGACGAAGCGACCGCGATTCAGAACTACCTGCGCGACCCGCAGCACTTCACGTACAAGCTGAACGGCTACCCGCAGGCGCCCATCGGAACGGACCGGCTTTATTTCTTTTTGAAGGTTTCTCACCAGGGGTACTGCGAGTACTTCGCGAGCTCGATGGGAGACATGCTTCGCTCGCTCAACATTCCCACCCGACTCGTGAACGGCTTCGGTCCGGGTGCTTTCGACAGCGCCACCAACAGCTTCGTGGTGAAGGGCGAGGACGCGCACACGTGGGTCGAGTCGTATTTCCCAGGCTACGGATGGATTCCCTTCGAGCCGACGCCCGACATCAGCGGCGGGTACGAACCGATCACCCGCGGCTCACAGGGACAAGCGCTCTGCCTCCGCGACGAGAACTGCGATCCAGGCGGGGCGACCACGGGGGGCGGCACTCAGCCGACGCCGAGCGCGCTGCCTCCCGGCTTCCGCGAGCCCGCCAACACCGGTACGGGAAGCACGATCTTCCGGGCTCCTGACGCCGGGACGCTGACCACGATCGTCGGTGTGCTGCTCGCGTTCATCCTCTTGCTGGGAGCAGCGATCGCGCGCTACTTGAGACCGCGCACTGTGATGGGCGTCTGGAAACGCACGATCGCAATGTCCGAGCTGGCCGGCGCCAAACGCCGGCCCGGTGAGACCCCCCTGGAGCTCGGCCGGCGCCTCCAGCGAAGCTTCCCAGAAGCGTCCGAGCCTGTCGGTGCGCTGGCCGGCGGGTTCATCGTCGCCGCGTACGCGCCCGAAGACGTGGCGAGTGGCTCGCGCTCGACGGTGATGGAGGCCTGGAGCGCGCTGCGCCCGCTCCTGGTGCGTAGGGTGCTCGCCCGGCTTCGACCGAACAGGGCATAAATCCAGGGGTCCCCGCAAACTCACGGCGTAGCCTCTGAGTTTGTGGGCTTTAACCTGTGCGGCGTGGCGGACAGCGCTAAAGCCGAAAGCGGCGTCGCGGGGCGAACCTACCCGCCGGTTGATTTTCAAATCGAGCCGCCTCGCGTGGCGGCGTTCGCACGATCAATCGGCGCCGACCCTTCGGCCGGCGTTCCGCCCACCTTTGCCGCGGTTTACTCGCTGGGGGCGACCGCGCCCCAACTGTTCGGGGACGCCGATGCCGCGGTTGATTTCGCGCGTTTGCTGCACGCCGAGCAGGAGTTCACATGGGCGCGTCACCCGCGGCCGGACGAGGCGGTCACGTCCCAGGGGCGCGTGGCGTCCGATATCAGCCGCCGCGGCATGCGCTTTGTGACGTTTGAAACCGACACCACCGACTTGCGAGGACAACCCATCTGCCGGTCGAAGGCGCTCTTCGTGATCCGCTCGTGAGCAGGCTCGACGTCACCTTCACCAGGGAGCAGATCGCCGCGTACGCCGAAGCTTCGGGCGACCACAACCCGATCCACCTGGACGACGATTTCGCGCGGACGGTCGGGCTGCCCGGCATCATCGCGCACGGCATGCTCCAGATGGGGTTGATGGCGACAGTCGCAGCGGAAGCCGCAGGCGGCCCCGACAAGCTTCGACGCCTGCACTGCCGCTTCGCGGGCATGGTTGTGCCCGGCGACACGGTGACGTTCACTGCCGAGCCGCTGACCCCAGGCAAGCTGGACCTGAAAGCCGTGAATCAGAAAGGCGAGCCTGTCCTGTCCAAGTCCGTCGCGGAGCACGACTGATGCCGCTCGATTTCTCTTTTGCACCGGAACAAGAGGCGATCCAGCAACTGGCCCATGAGTTTGCGGTTCGGGAGATGCGGCCGGTGGCCGCACACTACGACGAGACCGAAGAGTTCCCTTACGAGGTCGTCAAGAAGGCGCACAAGCTCGGCTTGAGCCCTGCCGGCTTTTTGCCCGAGGAGTACGGCGGCCAGGGGCTCGACTTCTTGACCGAGCTGATTCTCAATGAGGAGCTCAGCTGGGGCTGCGCCGGGATCGGCGTCTGCATCCAGTCCATGGGACTCGCCATCGCGGGCATCCGGGCCAGTGGCACCGAAGAACAGAAAAGGCGATGGCTGCCGGAGTTCACCAACCCGGACAAGCTCGTGCTGGGAGGGCTCGGTCTGACCGAGCCGGATTCCGGATCGGACGCGCTGTCGATGAAGACGCGAGCCACCCGCGTGAGCGAAGGGTACGTCCTGAACGGAACCAAGCAGTTCTGCACCAACGGCGGGATTGCGGACTACCACGTCATCTACGCGAACACCGAACCGTCCAAGGGACCGGCGGGCATCGCGTCGTTCCTGGTGCCCAGGGATACCCCCGGCCTGCGCATGGGCCGCAAAGAGCAAAAGCTGGGAGTCCGCGCGAGCCACACGGCGCAGGTGATCCTCGAGGACTGCCACGTTCCGCTCGACCACCGGCTCGGCGGCGAGCCCGATGCGGAGAACGCCGGCCCAGGGGCCCTGGGCGCCTTGATGACGCTCGAGGCGACGAGGCCCGCCGTGGCCGCGGGCGCGCTCGGCATCGCCCGCGCGGCCTATGAGTTCGCCCTCGACTACGCGCAGGATCGCAAGCAGTTCGGCAAGCCGCTGTGGCAGCACGAGGCGATCGGCTTCAAGCTCGCCGACATGGCGATGAAGATCGATGCGGCGCGGCTGCTCATCTGGCGAGCGGGCTGGATGGCGACTCAGGGCCTGGCGTTCGAGCGCGCCGAGGGATCGATGGCGAAATGCTTCGCCGGAGACGTCGCCATGGAGGTCACGACGGACGCCATCCAGGTCCTTGGCGGTTATGGGTACATCAAGGAGTACCCGGTCGAGAAGTGGTTTCGGGACGCGAAGATCTACCAGATCTGGGAGGGCACCGCGGAGATTCAGAGGCTGGTCATCTCGCGCGCGATCGCCGGATCGCGCGGCACCATCAACCTCAGGGGGTAAAGGATGTTCGATCTCACCGGAAGGGTCGCTGTCATCACCGGGGCCTCGCGCGGACTGGGCCGACAGGACGCGCTCACGCTCGCGCGCCAGGGAGCCGACGTCGTGATCACGGACGTGCTGGTCGAGGACGATCCCGACCTGCAGAAGACGGCTGAGGCTCAGGGAAGCATGCTGGCGCAGGTCGCTGTGTCGCAAGGCTGGGTGCACTCCAACAGCACCGCCGAAGAGATTCGCAAGATGGGCCGCAGGTCGCTCGCGATCAAGATGGACGTGACCAATCGCGAGCAGGTGCGCGACGTGTTCAAGAAGGTCAGGGAAGAGTTCGGCAAGATCGACATCCTCATCAACAACGCCGCCACCCTCGACCACGCGGCGCAGATCCCGAACCAGTCGTACGAGCTGTGGGACCGCGACGTGCGCGTCAACCTCACCGGCGCGTTCAACTGCACGAAAGAGGTTTGGCCCTACCTGGTCGAGAACAAGTGGGGACGCCTGGTCTTCATGTCGTCGATTGCGGGCACCCTCGGCGGCTTCGGCCAGGCGAGCTATTCGTCCACCAAAGCAGCTCTCATCGGACTGGCCAAAACCGCCGCCCTCGAAGGCGGCCGGCACAACATCACCTCCAACGCGATCGCGCCGGGGATCATCGAGTCCGAGGCGGGCAAGGCGGCGGCCGACACCAACCCGCTTTACGAGCGTTTCAAGGCCCGCACCGTGTTCAAGCGGTTCGGCCAACCCGAAGACATCTCCAACACGATCGCGTTCCTTTGCTCGAACGAGGCCGGCTACATCACCGGGGCGGTGATCGAGGTGGCCGGTGGCATTCCTCTCTTTACGGCCTGATGGGCGAGTTCGTCGACGTCCGCCGCGAGGGGCCCGTTGCCCGCGTCGTCATGCATCGCAACGGCCTCAACGCGATTGCCGAGGAATTGATGCAGGACCTGGCCTCAGCATTCAATGAGCTGGGCGAGGATCCTGCAGTGCGCGTGGTGGTGCTTGCGTCGGACTACGAGAAGTATTTCAGCGTCGGCGCGGACCTCGCCATGCTGGCCGGCATCGATCGCACCTCGCCTGATGCGGCGGACCAGGTCGGCGTCTTCATGAAGCGCATGAATGAACACTTCTCGGCCATCGAACGGTGCCCCAAACCTGTGATCGCAGCCATCAACGGCCATGCGCTTGGAGGTGGGAGCGAGCTCACGCTTTGCTGCGACTTCAGAGTCATGGTCGAGGACGGCCGATCGCGGATCGGTCAGACCGAGTCTTCGCTTGGCATCATCCCGGGAGCTGGAGGCACGCAGCGCCTCCCGCGCTTGATCGGAAAGGCGAAGGCGCTGCGCTACATGATCGAGTCGACGCGGCTGTCGGCGCACGAGGCCGCGGCGGTGGGGTGGGTCGATATCGCGGTCGCACCGATCGACTACCAAGCGACTGTCGAGGCGCTTGCGGCGAAGCTCGCGAAGTCCGCGACCTTCGCGATCGCGATGATCAAGGACGCCGTGCGGCGCGGCTTCGACCTCCCGCTGGAGGAGGCACTGGACGTCGAAACGCGCAACTTTGCCCGAGCGGCCCTGAGCACCGACGCCGCGATCGGGATCATGTCGTTCCTTTCGAAACAAGAGCCGGAGTTCACCGGCTCGTAGGCTTGTCGAAATCGGCCGGTGCCGTTCGTCGTGAATATAAAGCGGCGCTCAAGACCGCACTCACTGGAGGATCGGCATGAAGTACGTCTTGATGTTCGTCGATACCGTCGAAAACCAGAAAGTCTGGGAGAACCTGCCGCAGGAACAGATGGCGGCTGCCTACGCGCATGTCAACAAGTGGTTCGAGGACCACAGCAAGACGGGGCAAATCGTCGGAGGTGAGGAGCTCCTCGGTCCGAACAGCGCGACGACGGTTCGATTCAAGAACGGCAAGCCCATCGTCACCGACGGCCCTTTCATCGAGGCCAAAGAGGTGATCGGCGGATTCGCGATCGTCGAGGTGAAGGACCTTGACGAGGCGCTTGCCATGGCCAAGGTGTGGCCAGGAGGCGGAGAGGATCGGATCGTCGAGGTACGGCCTGTGGTGGACCACTCGGCAGAGATCGAAGAGTCGCGCGCAAGGATGTCGGAAACCCCTGCGAACGGCTGAAGGGACATATACCGCCGCAGAGGCAGCAGTCGCTGCCGTCTTCCGCGAGGAGGCGGGTCGGCTGACCGCGGCACTGGTCCGCGTGCTGGGCGACTTCGACCTCGCGGAAGAGGTCGTCCAGGACAGCCTCGTGGTGGCGTTGGAAACATGGCCGGAACAGGGCATCCCCGACAACCCAGGCGCGTGGTTGATGACCACCGCGCGGCGGCGGGCGATCGACATTTTGCGTCGCGACAAGAGCTATCGCGAGAAGCTCGCGGTGCTGGAGCGCTCGCCGTTGGCGCCTGAGCCGGCCGAGGCAGATGACCGCCTCCGGCTGATCTTCACGTGCTGCCACCCCGCCCTTTCCCAGGAGGCGCAGGTCGCGCTGACCCTTCGAGCCGTCGCTGGGTTCACGACCGGCGAGATCGCGAGCGCCTTCCTGCTCAGTGAGGTGACCGTGGCCCAGCGCATCGTGCGTGCGAAGAGAAAGATCGTCGATGCGCACATCCCTTATCGAATCCCGGAAGCGACCGAGCTCACGGGACGCCTGGATGGTGTGCTCTCAGTCCTGTACCTGATGTTCAACGAGGGCTACCTGAGCCGCGGCACCCAGGCCGCGATGCGCCGCGACCTGGCCGATGACGCGGTCTGGCTCACCCGCCTGGTGGCGACGCTCATGCCCGAACAGCCCGAGGTCATCGGACTGCTCGCGCTGATGAAGCTCAACCTGGCGCGATCGAGAGCGCGATTCGATGAGTGGGGCGAGATGGTGCTGCTGCCGGACCAGGACCGGTCGCTCTGGGACGGGGCTGCCATCGCCGAGGGCATCGAGCTGCTGGAGCGGGCGGGCGCGATGCACGCCACCGGGCCGTACCAGGTCCAGGGCGCGATCGCGGCCCTCCACTCGGAAGCGCGATCGTGGAACGAGACAGACTGGCACCAGATCGTGCTCCTCTACGACTCCCTGGTGCGGATGGCGGACAGCCCCGTGGTCAGGTTGAATCGGGCCGTCGCCCTCAGCCATTTCGCGGGCCCTGAGGTCGCGCTCGGGGAGGTCAACGACCTGGCCATCTCGCTCGAGGGCTACCACCTGTTCCACGCGGCGCGAGCCGACCTGCTCGACCGGGTCGGCGAAAAGGCGCTCGCCCGCGAGGCCCGGCTGCGCGCGCTCGAGCTCTGCCAGAACCCCGCCGAACGGTCGCTCCTCGAGAAGAAGCTCCGAGCCCAGAGCTTCGAGCCTAATTAGAGGCGGCCATCCCCAGCTCGGCCGACCGGCGGCGCACGAGCTCGATCACCGCCTCGACGCGTTTCGGGTCGGCGCCCAGGCACCGGATGACCAGCTCCTTGGTCTCGAAGTTCGGATAGGAGCCGACCGACACGTCCGGATAGCTCTGCTCGAGCTCTTTCATCAGAGGATAAAAGCGCGCCTCGACCGCAAAAGTGAAGCGAAGCTCGCGCACCGTGGCGGCCGAGCCGGCTGAAAGAAACTGCGGTTCCAGCTCCTCGGTGAAGATGGCCGTGAACTCCAGCGGGACGCCGGGGAGCACGAAGATCTGTTTTCCGTTTGCTTCGTACACCACTCCGGGCGCCATGCCACGGCGGTTCTTGAAAACGTGCGCTGGGCCGGCGGGGATGCGCGCCATGCGGAGGTTCCCTTCGGTCACCTCGGGCGAATCCAGGAGTCCCGCCGCGTGCATGCGCTGGACTCGGCGCTCGATGCGGGCGCGGGTGTCGTCCCATACGGTGAGCTCCCGGCCAAGGGCCTCGGCCAACGAGGAGAAGGTGCGGTCGTCCGGAGTCGGGCCGAGGCCACCCGAGCAGAACACGTGCGTCACCTCGTCGTCGGCGAGCTCGCGGCGGACCTGTTCGACGATCTCCTGTGGGCGGTCGCGGATCGCGGTGACGCGCTTGACCGGGAAGCCCAGCAGGCGCAGGCGTTCCGCAAGCCAGTGGGAGTTGGTGTCGAGCGTGAACCCGCCGACCAGCTCGTCGCCGATGGCCACGATGCTGGATGTCGGCATACGGGCAACATATAACCTCGGACGAGTGGAGCGCTTGCACGGAGTGGTGCACGGCGGTGTGCAGGGCGTCGGGTTTCGGTACTTCCTGATGGCGGAGGCGCGGCGCCTTGGCCTGAAGGGTTGGGTGCGCAACCGCGACGACGGGACTGTGGAATTCGTAGCCGAAGGCACCAAGCCGCACCTGGAACGGCTGAAGCAAGCGGCGGGGCACGGGCCGCGGATGGCGCGCGTGGAAAGGGTGGACGCGCAGTGGTCCGCGGCCGCGGGGGACCTGGACAGCTTCGATTTGACCTAGACGCGCCCTGCCTACAATTCCTCTGGCTTTGATCGAAGTCCAGGGGTTGACGCGGTATTACGCCGATCGCCCCGCGATCCAGGACCTGACCTTCTCCGTCCCTCGCGGCCAGGTGCTCGGCTTCCTGGGGCCCAACGGCGCCGGCAAGTCGACCACGATGCGAATCCTCACCGGCTACCTGGGCCCCAGCTCGGGGACGGCGAGCGTGGCCGGCTTCGACCTCGTAGACCATTCGCTGGAAGCGCGACGCCACATCGGCTATCTGCCCGAAACGACGCCTCTCTACAAGGAGATGCGCGTCGCGGGCTTCCTCGAAATGATGTGCCGGCTCCGCGGCGTGCCTCCCTCGAAGCGGCGCGGCCGGGTGGACGAGGCGGTCGAGGTGTGCGGCCTGGCCGACCGGCGGCACGACGTGATCGGGCGACTTTCACGAGGCCTTCGCCAGCGGGTCGGCCTGGCACAGGCGATCGTGCACGACCCCGAGGTGTTGATCCTCGACGAGCCGACGGCGGGCCTCGACCCGGCCCAGACACGCGAAACGCGCGAGCTCATCACGGCGCTCGGGCGCGAGCACACGGTGGTGCTCTCGAGCCACATCCTTCCGGAGGTCTCGGCGACCTGTGAGCGCGTGCTGATCATCAACCACGGGCGCCTGGTCGCGGACGACACACCGGCGAACCTGGCCCGGACCGTCTCCGGGGCCGAGGGCGCCGAGATCGAGATGGTCCTGCAGGGCGACCGAACCGAGATCGAGCGTGCGGTCAAGGCGCTTCCTGGCGTCGACCAGCTGACGATCAGCCCGGGCGGCGATGGTGGCTGGCGGGTGGTGGTCAAGACCTCGAAGCCCGACATGCGAGACGAGCTCGCGCGCGCGGTGGTCCAGTCGGGCTTCGGCCTGCGCGAGCTCTCGGCGCGAACCCTGAGTCTCGAGGACGTATTCATGCACCTGACCACAGAAGAACCGTCGTGATGCGCGCCGCGACAATTGCACGCCGCGACTTGATGGCCCTTTTCGTGTCGCCGGCGGGCTGGGCTGTCGCGTCGCTGTTCATCCTGTTGACCTCGGCGTTCGGTTTCGTGGTCCCGGTCCTCGGCGGACAGGCCGCGACGATGGACGGCGTTTTCGGCGTCATCACCAGCTTCTTGCTGCCCGTTCTGATCCCGGTCATGACCATGAGGTCGTTCGCCGAGGAGCGCAGCGACGGAACCCTCGAGCTGCTCCTGACGTCGCCGGTGCGCGATTGGGAGGTGGCAACCGGCAAGTGGCTCGGCGCATTTGTCTTCTACGTGCTGCTGCTGCTTGCGACCCTCGTCTACGTCGTGCTGCTAGCGGTCTACGTGCCGGGACACCTGGAGACCCTTGACCTGGGCCTGATCGCCGCCACGTATGTCGGCCTGGTGCTCGCCGGCGGCGCCGCCGCCGCGATCGGAGTCCTCGCGTCGGGGCTCACGCAGAACCAGATCGTCTCGTTCTTCCTCGCGCTCGCCATCCTGCTGCTCACGTGGTACGCGGGCACGCTCCTGGGATTCTTCACCTCACCCCCCGCCAGCGCGGTGTTCCAGTACGCGGGTGGGTCGAACCGCTTCCAGTCGTTCAGCCTCGGCCAGGTCACGCTCAAGGACAGCGTGTACTTCCTGAGCCTGGGCATTGGCGCGCTGTTCCTCACGACGCGCTTGCTCGATGCGAGACGCTGGCGTTGAATCGACGCGTCCGTTCCGGGTCCGCCAGCGTGCTGATGAGCGCGTTCGCGCTCCTTGTGCTCATCGCATTGAACGTGCTCGCGTCGCGAGGCACGCAGTCGTGGGACCTCACTCGCAGCGGGCTGAACACGCTGGCGCCGCAGTCGGTCCTCGCTGCCAAGCGCCTGGGCTCGGACCTGACCGTGATCGGGCTGTTTCAAAGCGCTCCCGGAAATGGGCAGACCCAGGCCGAGGCGCTCGTCGCCCTGTACCAGGCTCAGAGCGCTCACATCGTCTACCGCAACGCGAGCTTCGATACCGACGTCGCCGACGTTCGGAAATACTCGGTTACGGAGCCCGGCACCCTGGTGCTCGACTACCAGGGCAAGACCCAGCTGCTGACGCCCGCGCTGCAGACCGAGCAGGACTTCACGTCGGCCCTGTTGAAGCTGGAGTCGGCCCACGCGCCGGTGGTGTGCTGGTCTGCGGGGGTGGGTGGCCGCAGTCGATCGGATACGGGCCAGAACGGCTACTCGAGCGTGGCCGACGTGCTGGCCCGCAACAACTTCGAAACCCGGGACCTGCTGATGACGGACCTGACCGCCATCCCCACCGACTGCGACGAAGTCGTGCTGATCGCCCCCGCGATTGCGCTTTCGACGGGCGCCGTCAAGGCGGTGGTCGATTACATGAGCGCCGGCGGCAGCGTGCTCATCGCCGGTGATCCCTGGGGCCAGAACCCCGCCGCCGCTGCCTCACTGAACGACGTGTTGAAGCCGTATGGCCTGGCGTTCTCGGGCGCGTTGGTCGTCGAGCCGGATGCGTCGCGGGCCTTTGACGCAATAACCCCAGCCATCGTCGCGTACGGGCGGTCCCCGATCACCAGGGACATCCAGGGCATCGCCTCGGTCTTTCCGCAGACGACGGCGATCAGCGGCCCGGGGACTGTCGACGCCGCGCCGATGATCATCGCGAGGACCAGCAACATGTCGTACGCGATCACGACGCCCAGGCAGGCCCTGGGGCGCCAGGCCGGGGACGTTGGGGGGCCGTTCGCGATCATGGATGCCCTGGAAGTTCCGGCCGGTCAGAAACCAGCCCGGGTCGTGATGGTTGGAACGTCTGCTTTTGCCGAGAACAAGGTGCTGCCGCCGAGCAGCAATGCCGCCAACCTGGAGCTCGCACTCGGCACCTTCCAGTGGCTCGCCCGTGAGGACGCGCTGATCTCGCTCCCGCCCAAGCCCCCGCGAGCGCTGCCGCTCACGCTGACCCAGCAGGAGCAGAGCACCGTCATCTTCATC
Organism: Candidatus Dormiibacterota bacterium; assembly: GCA_035260405.1. Lineage (GTDB taxonomy): Bacteria > Chloroflexota > Dormibacteria > Dormibacterales > Dormibacteraceae > Palsa-870. The sequence continues at coordinate 4,705 of DATFVI010000053.1, read as the reverse complement.
ACCGTCTTCCTGATGCCGGGGCTGATTGTTTTCTGCGGGGTCATGGTGTGGTGGCGCCGGCGCCTGGTCCGATAGGGAAACCCCAGTTCGTTTAACCTAACGCTCCGCGGCATAACGGCCGCGCGGCGGAAGGGTGACGCGACATTTCATGGAGGGCTAGTGGATCCGAATACCGTCTTGTTCGGCGCGGCCGGTGGGCTCGCCGCGGTGCTTTTTGCGGTAGTTCTGATCTTTCTCGTGCTGCGCATGCCGCCCGGGAACGAGCGCATGCGGGAGATCGCGGCCGCAATCCAGGAAGGCGCCTCGGCTTACCTGAACCGCCAGTACACGGTGATTGCGATCATCGGTGTGATCATCGCGATCGTCATCGGCCTGGCCATCGACTGGACCACTGCCGGGCTCTTCATCGTCGGCGCAGTCCTGTCTGCATCCGCGGGTTACGTGGGCATGAACATCGCGGTGCGCTCCAACCTGCGCACCGCTGAGGCCGCCCGTGGCGGGGTCAACCAGGCCCTCCAAGTCGCATTTCGCGGCGGCGCCGTGACCGGTTTCATGGTGGTCGGTCTGGGGCTGCTCGGAGTTTCCGCCGCGTACTTCGTCTTCAAGAAGCCGGACGCGCTGGTCGGTCTTGCTTTCGGCGCCAGCCTCGTCTCGGTTTTCGCACGATTGGGCGGTGGCATCTACACGAAGGCGGCTGACGTCGGCGCCGACCTGGTGGGCAAGGTCGAGGCCGGCATCCCCGAGGACGACCCGCGCAACCCGGCGGTCATCGCCGACAACGTCGGGGACAACGTCGGCGACGACGCGGGCATGGCCGCGGACCTGTTCGAGACGTACGCCGTCACCATGATCGCCGCGATGCTGCTGGCCTCCTTGCTGTTCAAGAACCAGCTCGGCTGGGTCGTGTATCCGCTGCTGCTTGGCGCGGTGAGCGTGGTCGGTTCGATCGTCGGCGCGTTCTTCGTCCGCATCTTCAACCCGAACTGGATCATGGGCGCGCTGTATGCGGGTCTTCTCGTGGCCGTCGGCATCGCCGTGGTCGGCTTCTGGTTCGTCACTCAGTACATGAAGGGCAACGGCTACCTGCCCGCTGGCGCCGGTGTGAGCGATCCCAACAACCTGTTCTTCGCGGCACTCATCGGAGTCGTGACGACGGTGCTGATCGTGGCCATCACCGAGTTCTTCACTGAAACGGCCTACTGGCCCGTGCACCTCATCGCCAAGGCGTCGGTGACTGGACACGCGACGAACATCATCGCGGGGCAGGCGATCGGCATGATGTCCACGGCGCTGCCGGTGCTGGTGATCGGGATCAGCATCCTTTCGGCCTATGCGCTCGGTGGCCTTTATGGCATCGCCACCGCCGCAGTAGCGATGCTGTCGATGACCGGGATCATCGTCGCCATCGATTCCTACGGGCCCATCACCGACAACGCCGGCGGCATCGCGGAGATGGCCAACCTCCCGCCGGAGGTGCGTACCGTGACCGACCGGTTGGACGCGGTCGGCAACACGACGAAGGCCGTGACCAAGGGATACGCGATCGGATCTGCGGGTCTCGCTGCGCTGGTCCTCTTCTCGTCGTACACGCAGGAGCTCGCGCGCGCGGGCCACTCGACGCAGTTCGAGCTGTCCGATCCGCTGGTGATCGTCGGCCTGTTCCTCGGAGGCATCCTGCCCTTCCTGTTCGGTTCGCTCGCCATGCTGGCGGTCGGGCGCGCGGGGGGCCTGGTGGTCGAAGAGGTGCGGCGCCAGTTCCGCGAGATCAAGGGGATCATGGAAGGCACCGGCAAACCGGAATACGGCACCGCGGTGCGGATCGTGACCGCCGCCGCCCAGCGCGAGATGATACTGCCGGGCGTCATCCCGGTGATCGCGCCGCTGGCGGTGGGGTTCATCCTCGGCCCGCGAGCTCTCGGCGGAATGCTGCTCGGGGCAATCGTGACGGGCCTGTTCCTCGCGATTCAGATGACGAGCGGTGGTGCCGCCTGGGACAACGCCAAGAAGTACATCGAAGAGGGCCACCTCGGTGGGAAGGGGTCGGAGGCGCACAAGGCGGCGGTCACGGGCGACACGGTCGGAGACCCCAACAAGGACACCGCCGGACCGGCCATCAACCCGATGATCAAGGTGGTCAACATCATCGCCATCCTGATCGCCGGCACGGTGGCCACCCACTACCTCATCCACTAACCGAAGCGGCGGTAGACTCGTCCGTGGGGTGGACGACTACCAGAAGGAGATCGCCGACCTCGAAACGCAGGTCGAGCGCCTCGTCGAGGAGGAGGGCGACGCCAGGACCATCGCCGAGCTCACGATGCAGCTCGAGATCTTGAAGGCCATCTACGCCCGCGCCTCGGACCTTTACTCACGCGGGCACAAGGATGAGGGTTTGCGGTTCGGCCTGCGCATCCAGGGCTATGGCGATTGGACGATCGATAATGTCTACGCGTTTGTGTACGAACGGTCTGTGGAGCTCGAACCCAAGGCACACAGCGCGTTCGTCGGGGGCATCAAGGCCGCGGATTTCGCCCTGATGCTCAACCCATAAGCAAGGAGGCTCGCATGGAGACCCCGCTGACACCCTTGGAGTTCGCGCGACGCGCGCGGAAGCTTTACGGGGACCGGGAGGGAGTCGTGGACGGAGACCTCCGCCTCACCTACGAGCAGTTCTTCGATCGGTGCGATCGCTGGTCGGCGGCGCTGCAGGGGATGGGGGTGAAGAAGGGTGATCGGGTCGCCTACATCGCCCCGAACGTGCACGAGCAGCTCGAATCGTTCTATGCCATGCCGCAGATCGGCGCGGTCCTGGTCCCGATCAACTATCGCCTCACCGCTGAGGATTTCGTCTACATCACCTCACACTCGGGCGCCAAGGTCCTGTGCGTCTACCCGGATTACCTCGATGCGATCGACGGTGTCCGAGACCAGCTCAGCGGCGTGGAACACTTTGTGAGCCTCGGGAGCGCCGGGGGCCGGAAGGGCTGGACCGAATACGAAGGCGTCCTCGCTTCGTCCAAACCGGATTTCAAGCGCCCCGACATCGCCGAGAGCGACCTCCTCACCATCAACTACACGAGCGGTACGACCGCCAAGCCGAAGGGCGTGATGATCACGCACCGCAACGCATGGGCCAACGTCGTGGGCACGCTCGTTCACTTCCACATCACTGTCGGCGACCGCTACCTGTGGACTCTGCCGATGTTCCACGCGAACGGCTGGACGTTCGTCTGGATCATCACCGCGGTCGGAGGCACTCACATATGCCTGCCGAAGGTCGAGCCCGCTCGAGTCTTCGAGCTGGTGCGCAGCGAGAAGGTCGGCTGGTTGTGCGCCGCGCCGACCATCCTGATTGCTCTTGCCAACTCTCCCGCGACCGTGCGAGGCGACGTGCCCAGGGGAGTGCATGTCATCACCGCAGGGGCCGCCCCCGCCGCGGCAACGATCGAGCGCCTCGAAGGGGACCTCGGCTGGGAGGTCACGCAGGTGTACGGGTTGACCGAGACGGCGCCGTTCATCACCATCTGCGAGCCTCGGCCGGAGCACAAGAAGCTGGGCGCCACCGAGCTGGGCGTGGTCAAGGCTCTGACCGGGGTCGAGCTGATCACCTCCGGCGAGCTGCGCGTGGTGGACGGGGACGGCAAGGATGTGCCGGCGGACAGCGCGACGCTGGGTGAGATCGTCGCGCGCGGGAACGTGATCATGCTGGGCTACTACAACGACCCCGAAGCCACGAAGAAGGTCATGGGCGACGGCTGGTTCCACACCGGCGACGCGGCGGTGATGCACCCGGATGGTTACGTCGAGATCCGAGACCGGATCAAGGACGTGATCATCAGCGGGGGAGAGAACATCTCATCACTCGAGGTGGAAGGAGTGCTGTTACGGCATCCCTCTGTACAAGAAGCGGCCATCGTGGGACTGCCGCACGAGAAGTGGGGCGAGGCGCCACATGCCTACGTGGTGCTGAAGGCTGGCGCTGCCGCGACGGAGCCCGAATTGATTGCGTACACGCGCGACCGGCTGGCCCACTTCAAGGCGCCGCACAGCGTGACGTTCGTGCAGGAACTGCCGAAGACGGCGACCGGAAAGATCCAGAAGTACGTGTTGCGGAAGGGAGCCGCCGCGGTCGTCAGGCAGTAGGCCTATTCAGGCTCCGGCAATGCGTTCCGCATGGCCTCACCCAGAGAGATCCACCTTCTGGCCTCGGTCTCCGCAACATCACAGTTCAGGCTCATTCGGGCGATGGAGGTAGCGTAGGCGTGGCCGTCGCGAGCGCCTGCCTTGGCGTACATAGCCGCGAGCTCAAATAATTTGAGAGTAAGGAGATCGCGCAAGTGTTTCGTACGCGTCAGTAGCTCGAGAAGCTCCTCGCGTTGACCTTTGACCGCCACCTTGCCGTTTCGGCGTCCCACACCTGAATTGTCCCGGCCACGTGCTGCGATGAGAACGTCGTTAACCGCTGGTCGACTAATCCGGCCCGCGCGAGGGAGGGCCGAAGGTGACTGTCGGCGGAATGGTCACGATGCGGCCGTCATCCCCACGGACGATCTGCCAGCCGCCCTCGTGCACCATCCAGTGATGCCGGTTGCAGAGCAGAGCGAGGTTGGACGGTTCATTAGTACCGCCATGGAGCCAGTGCACGAGATGGTGGCCCGAGCACCAGCTTGCGGGCCGCTCACAACCAGTCCAGATGCAGTGTTCG
>DATFVI010000052.1:0-5193 GCA_035260405.1 Candidatus Dormiibacterota bacterium | reverse complement strand
ACGTCGTTCCCGGTTTTCGATCGCCTGCACAAAGAAGGACGGCGTTCGGCTTCCGCGGTCGCCGAAATTCTGCTTCGAATGGCGTCAGGGACCGTGACGGCGGGCTCCCGGGTCTAGGATTGACGCATTGCGCCATAGGACCGCGGACCTGGACGGGCCGATTCACTACCTGGACTTCGGAGGCACCGGAAGGCCGCTCCTGATGGTGCACGGGCTGGGTGGCAGCGCGCTGAACTGGATGGCCGTCGGGCCGGAGATCGCGAACCGCTACCACGCGATCGCCGTCGACCTGGCCGGCTTCGGGCAGACGCCATTGTTCACCCGCTCGGCGAACGTCGGCGGCAACGCCGACCTGGTTCACGAGTTCATCGAGAAAGTGATCGGCGAGCCCGTGGTGATCATGGGCAACTCGATGGGCGGCCACATCGCGATCCTCGAAGCGGCGGTGCACCCGTCTTCGGTGCACGCGATGATCCTGGTCGACCCCGCCATCCCTGGCGCGCACGTCACCCGCCCCGAACCCGCGAGGCTCGGCGTGATGGCTGCGTTGACCGTCCCGGGGCTCGCTGAGATCCTGCTCGACCGTCGAGTTCGCTTGCTCGGCCCCGAAGGGCTCGTCCGCGAAACCCTTGCCATCGTCTGCGCCGACCCGTCGCGCGTGCCGGCCGAGGTCGTCGAGGCGCATATCAGGCTCATGCGTGAGCGAGACAATCTCGGACGGCAGAACGGCCGCGCATTCGTTCAAGCGAGCCGATCGATCGGCCTGCGCATGGCCGACCCGCGGTTCTGGGTCCAGGTGGCGAAGGTTCGCGCCCCCACCCTGGTGATCCATGGAAGCCTCGACGAGCTGATCCCGGTCGCCGCGGCAAGGGAGCTTGTCCGCCGCAGGCCCGACTGGACCCTGGACGTGCTCGATGGCGTTGGGCACGTCCCAATGATGGAGACGCCGGATCTGTTCCTGAAGGCGCTGAACGCGTGGAGCCCATATAGAATCGCGCCGACGCCGGTAGCGACGCAGCAGTGAATTGCGCGCAAGCGCGACCAGGCTCGGACCAACTGAATTCGTAACGGAGAAATCGCTCAAGCAAAACTTTGGAAACGGTCCCGGAACTTCGTCACAACAAGCGCCGCGGCCGACTTGGCATCGCCATGTCGGCAATTCCCGACCTCCGCCACCTGGGGCGCTGGTACCCGATTCCTCCGATGTGGCTCGAAGGCCGCGTCTACCTCGAGTACCTGCGACTGATCCGCGACCCCGTATTCCGCGGTGTGGAAATCCCGCCCGGACTTGGTAAGCCGGTGATGCTGATTCCCGGCTTTCTCGCCGGCGATTGGACGCTTCATACGCCTTTTCAGTGGCTGCGGCGCATCGGCTACCGGCCGCAGGTGGCGGGCGTCACATTCAACGTCATGTACTCCGAGGTGATGCTCAGGCCGCTGATCGATACCCTGCGCGAGCTGCGCCGCCGGACCGGCGCCAAGGTCTCGGTCGTCGGTCACAGCCGGGGCGGTGTGCTGGCCAAGGTGTTGTCACACCGCAAGCCCGACCTGGTCGAGCAGGTGATCACGCTTGGATCACCGCTCAACGACCCCTTCGACATTCATCCATTGACGATGGCCGGTGTGCGGGCGGCGCACCTTTACAACGTATTTCGATATGGACACCCGGCGTCGGTCGAGGAACGCTTCCTGCGCGACCTCGCCGCGGAGCCGCGCGTCCCGACGACATCGGTCTATTCGCGCTCCGACGGCGTCGTCAACTGGAAGGCATGCCTGCGACACGACGTAAACGCCATCGAGGTACCGGGCAGCCACATCGGCCTGGCGATGAACCCGGACGTCTACCGGATCCTCGCCTACCTGCTGCCAGCACCTTGGCGGGAGAGCTGACCGGCTAACATCGAACCAGCGGGAGCTCGACCTACGGGCGGGCTGAGAGGGCGCATCGACGCCGACCGCATGAACCTGAACTGGGTAATGCCAGCGGAGGGAGATACATGAGCGACGTCGCCGTTCGCGCGAGCGATTCGGATTCGTTCGGCAGGATCGAGAGCAGCGGCATCAATTCGATCCCGATGGCCGAACGACATGGCGTGCCTCGCGAGCTGGCCTTCCTGTGGGCCGGCGCGTTCGTCAACTACGCGAGCCTTTTCACCGCGAGCCTCCTGACCACCTACTACGGGCTCGGCGTCTGGGATGGCCTCCTCGCGACCGCCCTCGGAACCGTCGCAGCGGCGGTGATCCTCGGGCTGCTCAGCAATACAGGTCCGCGGTCGGGCGAGCCTCAGATCGTCTACACGCGGCGGATCTTCGGCCTCCGCGGTTCATACGTAGGCGCGGGCCTCACGCTCTTTCTCGCGATCGGCTGGTTCGCGGTCGACTGCGTGATCGCGGCCCAGGCCGGCTCGCAGCTGGTGGGCAGCGGAAACCGCTGGGTGACGCTCGGTCTCGTCCTCGTGATCGCCGCGGTCAGCGTGGTGGTCGCGATCTTCGGTCACGAAACGATCAAGGTCCTGGCAACCTATGGAGCGATCGCGTTCGCCGCCCTCTCCCTTCTGCTTTTCATATTTCTCGCGCCGCAGTTCCACTGGACCCTGGGGCCCACCGTTTCGGGCGCAGACTACCCCGGCGCGTTCGTGCTGGGTTTCATGACCTGCTTCGCCCTGGTCGCGTCGTGGTACCCGTTCGCGAGCGATTACTCGCGGTATCTGCCGAAATCCAGCTCCACGAGCTCGGTCACCTTGTGGGCGATGGCAGGCGTCGTCGTACCGATGCTGTTGCTCGGCCTGTTCGGACTCCTGCTGCCGACGATCGACGCCAACCTCGCGGCCGGCCAGGGTGTCCTGGCGGTGATCAGCCGTCACGCGCCGGCGTGGGTCGCCGTTCCGTTCTTCGCCTTCGTGGTCCTCGGCGAGGTTTGGGCCAACTATTTCGACGTGTACACGGCCGGGCTGGTCACGCTGGCGATGGGAATCCGGCTCCGCCGCTGGCAGACCGCGCTTGCCTGTGGCGTCCTCGGGACGGCATTCGCCTCGTACGCGGTCCTGGTCAGCGATTTCCACCTGGCGTTCGAGGACTTCCTGATCCTCACCTACCTTTGGGCGCCCGCCTGGGCGGCGGTCGTGCTGCTGAGCTTCTTCTTGTTCGAGTCTTCGCCCAGGCCGCGGCTCGCCCTGTTCGCGTGGCTCGCCGGCACGGTCACGAGCCTGGCGTTCGTCAACTACCTCAACCTCTTCAGCAACGTCGCCGGCACGCCGAGGTTCTTCAACGACGCGCTGGTGAACGCGCTGCATGGAGCCGACCTCAGCGGACTGGTCAGCGTCGGCGTGGCCGCGGCCGTTTACTGGACGGGACGGCGCTTGAGGTCGAGTTGAAGCTGCCGGTCGCCCTCACCATAGCGGGCTCGGATTCTGGCGGAGGTGCCGGCATCCAGGCAGACCTGAAGACGTTCGCGGCAATGGGCGTGCACGGAACATCGGCGCTCACCGCCATCACGGCACAGAACACCCTTGGAGTGACCGACATCATGGAGCTGCCTCCCGCGCTGGTCGCGGCTCAGATCGCGGCGGTCATGCTGGACATCGGAGCCCAGGGCGCGAAGACGGGCATGCTGTCAAGCGCAGAGATCATCGAAGTGGTCGCGACTTCCATCGCGCATTTCAACATCAGGAATCTCGTCGTCGACCCGGTGATGGTGGCCAAAGGCGGCGCCAGGCTGCTGCGCGACGACGCGGTCGGTGCGCTGCGGCGGCGCCTGATTCCGCTGGCCGCGGTGGTGACTCCCAACCTCCCGGAGGCCGAGGTGCTCCTCGGCCGGCCGGTCGGGACGCTCGACGAACGCCGGCAGGCGGCACGCGACCTCGTGGCGCTGGGCGCGCGTGCCGCAGTCGTGAAGGGAGGTCACGCCGACGAGCCGCAGGCGCTCGACATTTACTTCGACGGCACGGACCTCGTCGAGCTCAAGTCCCCCCGCATCGCGACCGCTAACACGCATGGCAGTGGCTGCGTCTTTTCCGCCGCGATCGCGGCTGAGCTGGCCAAGGGCAGCGATTCCCTCGCGGCGGTGCTCCTGGCCAAGGAGTTCATCACCGGCGCGATCGAACACTCCCTCGAGGTGGGACGGGGCCATGGCCCGGTCAACCCGATGTTCAAGATCGTCGGCTGAGCGCGATGCCGCTCGAAAGGAAGGCTGGGGTCGCCGGGGCCGGTTAAGCTGTGCCGTCATGAGCAAGCGAAAGCGGGTCACCAAGCCCGCCGCCGGGCCGGACCAGCCGGCACCGGACGAGAGCGCGACCGCCGCCGCCGAGGATGCGCCGAAAGAAGACATGGCCCACGTCAGCCGCGACCTGCTTTCGAGCAGCCCGGACATCTTCGCCCCCAAGTGGACCGACGAACCGGCGACTGCTCCTGCTCCCGAGGCCGCGGTCGAACCGGTGGCCGGCGATGCCGCGACAGAGCCTGCCGAGAGCGCCGTGACGCCGGTCGAGACCCCGGTAGAAACTTCGGTGGAAGCGGAACCGGCGCTGGCGCCCCCCGTGAGCACGACGCCTCCGCCGCCTCACTATGTCGTTCCGACGGTTCGCCCCATGGGACCGCGCAGCGGCGGGTCGAGCATGGCCCTCGGCATCGTCCTGGTCGTGGTCGGCCTCTTCGCCCTGGGCGTGGTGGTCTTTGGCATCGACCTGACCCAGTACGGCTGGCCCCTTTTTGTGATCATCCCCGGCCTCACGCTGCTGGTGGTCGGGTTCATCGGCGGCGGCGTGGGTGCGTCGGTCCCCGGTGGAATCGTCACGATGTTGGGCCTGGTGCTCGCCTACCAGAGCAGCAGCGGCGACTGGGCGAGCTGGGCCTTTGCCTGGGCGCTCGTAGCGCCCGGCGGCGTCGGACTCGGACTCTATCTGCAGGCCCTGCGAGACCGCGATCTCGAGACGCTGAAGCGCGGCCGGACCCTGATCTTCATCGCGGCGCTGATCTTCATGATCGGGTTCGTCTTCTTCGAATCGATCCTCGGCATCAGCGGGATGGACTACGGGATCTTCGGCAAGGCAGCGCTACCGGGCCTGCTGATCGTGATCGGCATCATCCTGCTGGTCCGCAGCATCCAGCGCACGAGACAAGTATGAGAAGGAACCTGACGGTTCCTTCTGCGCGCAAGCGCGAGCAGGATGTGACTTACTGATTGCATCGACAGGC
>DATFVI010000051.1:0-2698 GCA_035260405.1 Candidatus Dormiibacterota bacterium | reverse complement strand
CGCAAGGACCGCCTCGCAGTCCAGGTCGGCCAGCGCCGGCGGTCGCTCCCGGCTGCACAACAAGGTGAACGTGTCGCCATCGCGATTCATCACCATCGCCCTGGCCAGCTCCAGCGCGACCGTGATCATGCCCACGCGCTGCGGCCTCCAGCATGCCGTGACGTCGATCGCAAAACGTGACACCTGGCGACTCTACCCCCTTCAGATCGAAGACGCCCTGTTAAGGCATGGTGACCCGAAGGGCCGAGGCAGGTTAAAATCAAGGAGCGGGGACGCCCCGTCAAAGCAGCCCTCCCTCCTTTCTGAAGGTCCTTCGCCCGTCGGTGGAGGGCCTTCCTCTTTAAATCGCGGGGGGGACAGATGTCCCCCGCCGCGGACCCTAATAGGACTGAGCGAAGTCAGCCTTCATGCTGATGAGCTGATCCGAGCCGGTGGCGAGGAGAGCACCATGTCGGGCCCTGGGTCCTCAAGACCTAAGGGGAGAGTGTGCCCCTCGCTGCCTGGCGAGGAAGACCGGACGGCCAGTGGGATGTCGTGCCGATGAGCACTTCTATTAGGGCGCCGCGGGCTTCCTCCGGCTCAGCAACACGCAAGGAGGAGTGCCGATGGTCTTGATGGGAATTGACTGGGGCGAGGTCCACCATGACGTCTGCCTGGTCGATACGGCGGGCAAAACGCTGGCCCGGCGACGAGTGCCCGACGGCCTGGTCGGGGTGACGCAGATTCACGAGCTGGTGGCTGAGCACGCAGCCGAAGGTGAGCCGGTCTGCATTGGCATCGAAGTCGACCATGGTCTGCTGGTGCGGGCTTTGGTGGCCGCCGGCTACGAGGTCTACGCCATCAACCCGATGGCGGTCAGCCGTTATCGCGACCGCCACGCGGTGGCCCGCACCAAGTCCGATGCCGGTGACGCCAAGCTGCTGGCCGATCTGGTCCGGACCGACCGTCATTTGCACCGCCAACTGCGAGGTGACAGTGAGCTGGCTTCTGCGATTCGCATCCTGGCCCGAAGTCACCAGGAAGCAATACGTAGTCGTCGCCGCCACGCCAACCAGCTCCGAACCCAACTGCGTGAGTACTACCCGGGGTTGCTCGAAGGATTTGAGTTGGTCGAGGATCCAGAGGCGGTGGAACTGCTGCTCGCCGCGCCCACGCCGTGGCTTGGCCGCCGGCTTTCGCGTCACAAGATCGCCGCCGTTTTGCGCCGCGGTGGGCGCCAGTTGCGCATAGATGAGCGAGCGGTGGTGATCCAGGAATGCCTGCGCCGACCACAGCTCGAGCAGCCAGCGCTCATCGCCGAGGCCTTCGCCAAGACGGCGAGCTCGTTGGCTCGAAGACTTAAGCAGCTGAACCAAGAAGTGGCCACGCTCGAAGGCCAACTGGCCGAGCTTTTTGAAATGCACCCGGACGCCGAGATCTACCGTAGTCTGCCCGGACTTGGCATTGTCCTCGGCGCCCGGGTTTTAGGCGAGTCGGGCGATGACCCGACCCGTTACGCCAATGCTAGGGCTCGCCGTTCCTACTCTGGCAACGCGCCACGCACGGTGGCGTCGGGCAAGTCTTTGCGTGTAGCAATTCGACAGGCTCGCAACGACCGTCTGGCCGATGCCTATTACCAGGCGGCCTTCGTTTGCCTGACCAGATCAGTCGAGGGCAACGCTTACTACCGTCGCCTGCGCGCTTCCGGTAAGTCGCACAGCCACGCCCTCCGGGCCCTCGCCAACAAGCTCGCCGGCGTCCTCGACGGCTGCCTTCGGCGCCGCCAAACCTATTCCGCCGCCGTCGCCTGGCCGAGCCTGATGGAGAAAGTGGCTTGACAAAGTCGCGCGTGGGATGTCTCCCTTCCCGTTCGGCTCCCTCCCCCAGCCGACCAACCGTACCGCACCTTACGTCGATCTCACGCCGTATCAAACCCAGCTTGTTAACGTCACCCAAGATTGGCTCACGCCCCGACGAAGGAGCGACCGCCTTACCTCGCCCGCCTCTGGGCCGAGTTTGGCCGCATGGGTGGCGAAGAAAGGCTTCCTGATCCCCTACGAGGCTTACGAGGTGGTCCGCCACGTCAGTCTTTTCAAGGTCGGCGCCCTGCTACTGAACGTTGCCGTCGTGGGCTACCTGGCCTATCGCAAGCGCTTGTTCGTCGGCATCTGACGATGGCGTGAGCCACGGGCTGGGAAAGCCCGCGCGATGGATGACGTATCGAACCAGCGCCGCCAGAGTTTCCAATCCGTATACCGTCGAGGTGACAAAGCTCGTCGAGCTGGCGTCGGCGTGGTACTTGCCGATCGCAGGAACCTCTCCGATCTTGAAACCAAATGTCGCCGCCTGGATGAGCACCTGCGTGTCAAACACGAAGTCGTTGCTGTTCTCCAGGAACGGAATCGCCTCCAGAAATCTGCGCGAGTAAGCGCGGTATCCGGTGTGATATTCGGAGAGGTGCAAGCCGAGGACGCGGTTCTCGGCGCCGGTCAGGAACCTGTTGCCAAGCCGCTTCCACCAGGGCATTCCCGCCTTGGCCGGATCCAGGCCGAGCCAGCGGGAACCGAGCACGATGTCAGCCTCGCCTTCCTCGATCACTCGACAGAGGTTGGGAATGATCGAGGGATCGTATTGCCCATCCGGATGCAGCATCACGACTACGTCCGCTCCCATGTCGAGCGCGTGGCGGTAGCACGTCTTCTGGTTGCCGCCGTAGCCA
>DATFVI010000050.1:0-4327 GCA_035260405.1 Candidatus Dormiibacterota bacterium | reverse complement strand
TAACCGGGTACTAAACGGCGGCGCCGCGCCCTATCCTTACCGCCCAGCGAGCGGATCGATCTCCGCAGCTCGGACGGGAGGATAGCCGGTGCGGTGTGACCATTGTTCCAACGAAGTCCCGGACGGCGTCTTCTGCACGCGCTGCGGGGCACACCAGGGGACAACCAAGGAGATCGGCGACCCCAAGACCCGAGAGCACCGCTACGCGGCGCACCCTGGCGAGCATGTGGCCCAACCCTCGGTGTTCACGACCCTTTTCCCGCACCTCGGTCACCACAAGATCCACGAGTTTCGCTGGGCGTTCATCGCCGGTCTCGCCGGCATCCTGGTGCTTTACCTCGCCGGCCTGATCTCGGCGGCGATCCTGGTCTCGGCCTTCCTCGTCCCGGTCCTCTACCTCATCTATCTGTACGAAGCGCAGGTGTACCGCGACGAGCCTGCCCTCGTGCTCGGGTTCACCCTCGGCGGAGGAATCATCGTCGGCATCGTCGCCACCGTCTTCGAGCGAATCATCTACAACCCGTTCCAGTACAGCGGCAACCCATTCGGCAACGCGGGCGTGAGCCTGGGCGGGCTGCTGATCGTGGGCTTGTTGTTTCCAGTGGTACAGGAAGCGCTGAAGGCGCTGCCGGCGCTCTTTCTACCCAACCGCGCCGATTTTCCGGAGACCGTGGACGGTCTCGTTTTTGGAGTTGCGGCCGGCCTGGGTTTCAGCCTTGCGCAGGCCCTGATCGGCTTCAGCAGCGTGCTGACCAGCCTGCCCGCGCACGTTGCCCCCGGCAACTGGATCTACGACCTCACGACGCTCGCGGTTCTCCTGCCACTTCTGCAGGGGAGCGCCACCGGCATGATCGCCGCCACGATCTGGCGCTACCGGCGAGGCCGCCTGGCCGGTCGTGAGATCGGGGGCGTTGCGATGGCGCTGCTCGCCCACATCGCTTTCTCCGCTGGAACGCAGGTGATGAAGGACACGTCGGTCAACCCTTTGTTCATCCTGATCTGGCAGGCGGCGATCGTCGGCGCCCTCCTGATCTACATCCGCTATCTCCTCCACCACTCTCTGCTCGAGGAGGCTGCGCACATGGGCTATGCCGAGACTGTGTGCCCGAGCTGCCACATGCACATCGTCGCGTCAGGCTTCTGCCCAAACTGCGGAATGGCGCTGACCGCCGCGCCGAACTCCATCAAGCGTGGACGCCGGCCGCGGGTGGAAGCACCGGCCTCTTCCTCGGAGAAGCGCTAGTGGCACTTACGTGCGCCAGGTGTGGCGCCCAGAACCCTGACGGCAACCAGTTCTGCCAGGCCTGCGGCACGCCGTTGATGGCAGCCGCTCCGCCGGCGGCGCCGGCGTGGATCCCTGCCCCGCCGCCGGCGGCGCCACCCGCGCAAGGGCAGCCTCCGGCCGCACCGGGCGCTCCCCCCCAGGCGCCGGGCTGGTCCGCGGCTCCACCGCCGGCACCGGCCTGGACCGCGGCCCCGCCGCAGGGGCCGCCTCCGCCCGGCTCGACCGCGCCGCCTCTTGCCTACGCCTCACCGCCCCCGGCTCCAGTCGCCTACGCGAGCCCGTACTACACGCCTACGGCCGCATTCCCCCAGGCACCCGTCCACCGCACGCCATGGATCCTCATCCTGGCCGCGATCTTTGGCTTGATCGTGCTGATGGCCGGGTGCGGCACCGCGATCGCGCTCCTCAACAACGGCAGGGCGACCGTCACCGGCGGGATCACGTCCGACGTGCCGAGCCCAACTCCCGCGGGCTCACCCAGCCCGATCGCGTCTCCGATCACGCTCACCGGGCCGACCGCGTCCAACCTTGGCTTGACACTTCCAGTCCCGGCGGGATGGGTCGTGGACTCCAAGGACAACGAGCAGATCACGCTCGCCGATCCAAGTGGCGCGGGTGTGATGACAGTCGCCAGCGCCCCGGACAATCCATCGACCGCCGAGCAGCAAAAGAATTCCGTAGACCAGGTCTTCCTCAGCAAGTACCCGGATACGAAACCTTGTCCGAACACCAAGACGACGACCGGTTCCCTCAACGGCCCACAGGGAATCTTCTGGACGATCTGCTTCACGCTGACTTCGGGCTCTCAGTCTTTTCCAGCGGCCGCGTCGATGTTCGTGGGCGTCAACTCCGACGGCGGCGTGTTCTACGGAGTGATCATGCTCACGCGCCAGGACAACCTGCAGGCCTTCCTGAGCGAAGCAGCGCCCGTACTCAAGGGCATCCAGTGGAAACTCAAATGAGAACCGTCCGGGAACGGCCGGAATAAATCAGGCCTGAACGCGACGTCGTAATAGCGCAAAGCTGACGCAATTTCGCGTCACCCCGCGGGGTATCTTGAGTGGCCATGTTTGCCCGTTGGGGTCGTTTTGTCTATCGCTTCCGCTGGGCCACGCTCATCGCCTCGGCGCTGCTGCTTGGCCTGTCGATCGTCGCCGTCCTCACGGGCGCCAACCTCACCAACAGCGGTAACTTCGGTTCAGACCTGGCGGCCGGGCAGGCGAGCAAGCTCATCAACGACGAGATTCATCCCCAAGGGGCTCCGGGCGGCTCCAGCTTCACCCTGATATTCAGCAGCGGCACTCTGACGGCCACCGACCCAGCGTTCCGGTCGGCGGTGCAAGACGCTGTGGCATCGCTTGACTTTGATTCGCGCGTGACAGCAGTGCGCACGCCTTACAACGTGCCGCAAATCCAGCAGGCGGCCTTCATCTCTCGCGATTCGCATAAAGCGCTTGTGATCGTGGAGCTGAAGGACACGCAGATCAAGGCCGAAACCTATATCGACCAGGTGACCAGCGAGATTCATCCGAGCTCTCTCAGCTACGTGCTGACGGGGGGTGTGCCGATCACCACGGCGTTCAACTCGACTCTTCAGGACGATCTCCAGCGCGCGGAATATGTCGCGCTGCCGGTCACGCTTCTGCTTTTGATTTTGATTTTTGCGGCCGTGGTTGCCGCGCTGCTGCCGCTTGCTGTCGGCCTGCTCGCAATCGTGGGCGGCCTGGGCGGCACTGTATTCCTCGCGCACTTCACCGACGTCTCTCAGTACGCGTCGAATGTCGTGACGCTGATCGGCCTCGGCGTCGCGATCGACTACTCGCTGTTCATCGTCAACCGGTTTCGCGATGAGCTCGCTGCGGGCCATACGCGAGAAGACGCGATCGCCATCTCCATGTCGACCGCCGGGCGCGCGATCACTTTCTCGGGGGTCACTGTTGCGATCGGACTTTCCGCAATGATCTTTTTTCAGGGCACGTTCCTGGCATCGATGGGAGCCGCCGGCGCCATCGTCGTGGGGATTGCGGTGCTATACGGGCTGACGTTCTTGCCCGCGGTTCTATCCGTCCTCGGCGAGCGAGTCGACTGGCCGGCCTGGATGCGGCGACGCCTCGCGGCACGCAAACCCCCTGGAACGGGCGCGTGGCACTCCATGGCGGTGTGGGTGATGCGGCGGCCGTGGTTCGTGGTCGTCCCGGCGGTGGCGGTCCTGGTCCTGGCCGGAACGCCCTTCTTGCAGCTGCGGCTGGCCCAGGGCGGCGTGGACCAGCTCCCGCCGAGCAACACAGCTCGCCAGGGCTACGACACTCTCGTTAAAGATTTTCCCGGACAAGACCAAACCTCGATCACGGCAGTCGTCAACTATCCAGACTCACAACCGCTGACCGCATCCCACGTGGGTGATGTGTATGACCTGAGCCGCCGTCTGGCCGGGCTCTCCAACGTGCTCCGCGTCGAGAGCATCGTGGACATAGACCCGAGCCTCAGCAGGGCTGACTATGTACGGCTGCTTTCAGGTCCGCAGTCCTCGCTTCCACCGGCGCTCCAGCAGGCTCTGACCATCGGAACCGGCAGCCACATCGTGCTGCTGAACGTGGTCACGAACCAGCCCCCGACGAGCGATCAAGCGCGAGCCATCGTCAATGCGATTCGCGCCGAGCGCGTGAACGGCGGCCAGGTTCTCGCCACGGGTGAGACCGCCTTCGACCTGGACGGCGTCAACTTCATCCTGGGCAAGACTCCGATCGCCATCGGCTCGGTGCTGCTCGTGACGTACGTCGTGCTGTTTCTTCTGACGGGATCGATCGTGCTGCCCTTGAAAGCCGTCATCACCAACCTCTTGTCGATCTCAGCCTCCTTCGGCGCGCTGGTGTGGATATTCCAGCAGGGCCACCTGAGCCAGCTCCTGGGCTTCACCGCGCAATCGATCGACCCAAGCGTTCCGGTGATCCTCTTCAGCATCGTTTTCGGAATGTCGATGGACTATGAGGTTTTGCTGATCAGTCGCATCCAGGAGGAATACCGGCGGACCGGCGACAACCA
>DATFVI010000049.1:0-10756 GCA_035260405.1 Candidatus Dormiibacterota bacterium | reverse complement strand
CACAGGCCGACACGACGAATACCGCGCTCAGGTTGAAGAGTGCGATGAAGCCGCCGATCGCCGGACCGACCAGCATGCCCGCCATCATGGTCGACTGCATGATCCCGAACGCGCGCCCGCGCTGGCTGGGTGGCGTGACATGTGCAATCAGGCCATTGGCCGCCGGCCAGTAAGCGCCAGATGCCGCGCCATGCAGGAGCCTGACCACGACGAAAGCGGGCAGCGGAAGCGGTAGGAGGTAGGCGAGGAACAGGGCCGCGTAGGAGCCCATCGCGCCAAGAATCACGGGGCGCGTCCCCCAGCGATCGGCGGCCCAACCCGCCGGGTATCGAATCGCCGCGTTGGCCAGGAGGCCGGCCGCAAACACAACGCCCACGAGAGCGGAGGATCCCCCCCGCCGGGTGATGAAGATGGGCAGCAGCGGAAGGAAGAACCAGAGACCGATCGAGGTCAGCAGGTTTCCGCCATACAGGGTCCACAGAGTTCGCCTGTGCATGCGTATCCGGAATACTTTGGCAGCAGCGGTGACCAACGAGATGCGGGAGCAGGGGTGGGACGTGATCGCGGCGCAGCCTCACCCGGCTCATATGCACATGGCGCTCGACGAGGTCCTGCTCGAGAGCGTAAGCGCCGGGCGACGCCGCCCGACGCTGAGGCTGTGGGAATGGATCGAGCCCGCCCTGGTCATCGGCTCACATCAGTCGGTGATCAACGAAGTCGACGTGGTCGCGGCGCGCGAGCTGGGGTTCGTGGTCACCAGGCGCATGAGCGGCGGCGGAACGATGCTGTGCGAGCCGGCCCGCACCATCACATACTCGCTCTACTTGCCGGAATCGATGGTCGCCGGAATGACGTTCCACAAGTCCTACGCGACGCTCGATGACTGGGCGGTGCGGGCGTTCGTGGAGCTCGGGATCCCGGCGAGCTATCGCGAGATCAACGACATCATCTCGCCGCGCGGAAAGATCGGCGGTGCGGCGCAGGCGCGGCGTCGCGGATTCGTGCTGCATCACACGACCATCGCCCACGCGATGGAGGTCGCGTTGCTGCCGCGCTTGATCCGGATCGGGCGGCCGGCGATCGCGGGGATCGGCGTGCGCAGCGCCGAGAAACCGGTGTCACCGCTCTCCTGGTTCACGTCGCTCTCGTGTGAAGCCGTGGCGCAACACATGGAGCGGTATTTCTCGAAGGCGTTCCACGCCCATCCGAGTGCAGTGAGCCCCGACGAGCTCGAGGCCGCCGATCACCTGGTTTCCACGAAGTACGCAACGCCTGCGTGGATCAACCGGTTGCCCTGACGTCCTACCCTCTGGCCTCCCAGGCATCGATCAGGTCCGCGCTCTGCGTGACATGTTCGCGGTAGTGATCGCGCAACCATTCGACGATGTCCTCGGGGCTGGTCGGGTAAGGATCCTGTCCCTCGCCGTAGACGACCTCGCACTTGCGCGACCAGTCGGCCTCTGAGAGCTTCGCGGCGGCCGTTGTGACGGCGGCGTGCAGGCGCCCCATGTCGCTGAGGACCTTCGCCCGGTCTGCTTGGGACAGACCCTCCTTGGCCTTCTCACCCGCGGCATCGCCCTCGCCCGGGGAGTCCTGGGGGCCGAGCGCTTTGAAGCCGCCGGCGACGATGCCGTCCAGGACGCGGCGATAGTGCGTGAGCACCCAGTTGACGTGGACCTGCAGCCCTCCGAGCGCGTAATCGTCGCCGGGCTTCAGGTAGGCCAGAGCCCCATCTGGGACCTCCGCGAAAGCAGACTCCCACTCCTTGCGGGCGGCCTCGAAGTCCGCCAGGGCGGTCCCTTTATCCATCAGGCGCCGAGCCTAGCTGAAGTAGTTGTGCTTCTGCAGGTAGGCCGTCGCCACAGCGTCCGCGTCCTGGTGGAGCAGCGCGACCTGAGCGTTCATCGTCACGAGGTCCGTCGTGTTGAGGCCCGCATCGACCTTGTTCAAAACGTTCTTTACCTCGTCCGTCGCGATCGTTGTGCGAACCACGGGCACCACGTTGTCGGCGGCGATCATGTGCATGTCGTCCTGCAGCACGACCAGTCCGAGCGCGTTGAGGTCCGCGTCGCTGCTGAAGACCAGGCCAACCTGGATGGAGCCGTTCTTGAACGCGGCCCGAGTGGCGGGTCCATCGGTGTCCAGCGTCAGCGTTTGCTTGAAGTGAAGGCCGTAAACGCTCATCAGTCCGGGCAGGCAGAACTTGTAAGTTGGGCATTCCGGCCCAGCTCCGAACACGAGCTGACCGGCGATGGGGGTCAGGTCCGAGAGTTTCGTGAGGTTGTATTTCGCCGCCGTGGCCTTGGTTACCGCGTACGCGTTGCCATCGAAGGCAGGCGACGGGGTGAGAGCGATCGCGTTGATCTTCGCAAGGTAGGTGTTCAGCTTGGCCGTCGTCGCGGCAGGGTCGGCCGTCGCCTCGCCGGCGCTGTTGTTGTAGTACTCGAGCTCGCTCGCGGCATACCCGGGATAGAGGTCGATCTGGCCGCTCTGCAGAGCCGGGGCGATGACCTTCCTGGTCCCGAGGTTCAGCTTGTAGTTGACCGTGTATCCGTCATGGGCCAGCGCCTGGCCGTACAGGTTGGCCAGGATGCTGCTCTCCGGGAAGTTGAACCCGGCGACGGTAACCGTCCCCTTGCTGGTGGTGCCGGGCGTGTTCGTCGTACCGCCGCAGGCCGCGGCGATAGTCGCCAGCGCGGCGAGTGCGGCGACCAGCAGATAAGAGCCTCTATAGCGGTTCATACGATCCTCCCTGGCCCTGGCGGGCCGTCCCCGATCAAACCCCCGGGTTCCGAACATTATTCATCTAGGCCGTCTTGAAGGTGGTGGCGCGTTGGATGACAGGCGCCTTCAGGAGCTGGATTCCTCGCGGCACCAGCACCCGCTGCAGCCCCGCCAGGACGAGTTCCGTCGATAGCGCGAGCGCCGCGACGAGGAGGGCGCCGGCCAGCGTCCGCGGGTTGTCGGAGCGGGCCAGCCCGTCGACGATGTAGCGGCCCAGGCCGCCTCCGGCAACCAGCGCGGCGAGCGTCGCGGTGGCGACGACCTGCACTGCGGACGTGCGAACTCCTGCCATGATCAGTGGTACCGCGAGCGGTAACTCGACCCGCAGCACCTGCGCGAGCTCGCGGTATCCCATGCCGCGGGCGGCATCTTTGATGTCCGGATCCACCTCGCGCATTGCCACGTAGCTGTTCGTCACCATCGGAGGCACCGCCAGTGCGGTCAGCGCGATGACGATGGGCAGGTCGCCCAGGCCGAAGACCTCGAAGGCGATGACCAATATGCCGAACGACGGCACCGCCCGGCCGAGGTTGGAGATGTTGATGGCCAGGTTGCCAAACCGTCCGTAATGGCCGAGGACGATCCCCACCGGCAACGCTATCAAGGCTCCGATCGCCACCGACTCGATCGACAGGTGGACATGCTCGCCCAATCGGGTCGGAATACCGTCGATCCCCTGCCAGTGGGCGGGATCGGTCAGCCACTGAAGCGTTGCCTGGAAGAGGCTCACGAGGGCCTGGCCCAGGGCACCGCGAGCCGCTGGATTCCCGCGAGCAGGACGTCGGCCAGAAGGGCGATGACGATGCAGAGCACCGTCGCGACGACCAGGGGTGAGTAGAAGGTCTCAATCAGGCCCCTGAGGATGAGCTGGCCGAGCCCACCCAGTCCGATCACGGCTGTGATCGTGACGATCCCTATGGTCGAGACGGTCGCCACCCGGAGCCCGGCGAAGATCGCGGGAAGGGCGAGCGGCAGCTCGATACGTACCAACCGTGGGAGCGCCCGGTAGCCCATGCCGTCCGCCGCGTCGAGGACGTCGGGCGGGACTGCATCAAGCCCCACCAGGATGTTGCGGACGAGGATGAGGACGTTGTAGCCGATCAGCGGGATCTCGGCCGTTGTACCGGTGAGGCCGGTATATGGGATCAGCAACGCAAAAAGCGCGATCGAGGGGATGGTGTAAAAAGCCCCGAAGGCGCTCAGGGTCAGCACGCGCAAGCGAGGCCGGCGATGGGCGAGGATTCCGAGCGGCACCGCGATGACCAGTCCGCCACCGAGGGCGACCAGCGTGAGGGTGACATGCTCCTGAACGGCGGCCAGCACATAACCGACGTGGTGCGAAAGCCAGGTCCAATCGATCCACGGCTGGACGATGTCCAGGAATAGCCGGTTCGGCATTCGATTACGGTAAAGGAGCGCGGGTGAGGACTGCGGTCCTCCCCGCGGGACCCCCTCTTGGGGTACTCCACGCAACGGTTGGGAGACCTGAAAGTGAACGTTTGGGTGACGGCCGGGATAAACCCGGCCTTCCGGCGACCAGTGGGACTTGCAGAGTGATCCGCCTGGAGAACGTCACGAAACAGTTTCCCGGCGGCTCCAACGCCGTGCTGGACCTGACGCTCGACATTCCTACCGGACAGACCTGCGTACTGATCGGCCCGTCAGGTTGCGGAAAGACGACCACGCTTCGCATGATCAACCGCCTGACCGAGCCCGACCAAGGGCGGGTGCTCATCGACGGAGAGGACACGCACGGCGTCGACCCGGCGGCTCTCCGCTTGAAGATGGGTTATGTGATCCAGCAGACGGGGCTGTTTCCGCACATGACGGTGGGCGATAACGTCGCCACCGTGCCGCGCCTGTGGAATTGGGACAAAGCTCGGATCAACAAGCGTGTCGAGGAGCTGATGCTGCTTGTCGGTCTCGACCCCGTCGAGTACCGAGATCGCTATCCGCACCAGCTGTCCGGCGGCCAGCGCCAGCGAGTCGGTTTCGCGCGCGCCCTCGGCGCGGACCCGCCAATCCTGTTGATGGACGAACCATTCGGCGCCGTGGACCGCATCACCCGTGAGCGTCTCCAGCACGAGTTCATCAACATCCAGCGCTCAGTGCGCAAGACCGTCGTCTTCGTGACGCACGACATCGACGAGGCCGTGCTGGTGGGAGATCGGATCTGCTTGCTCAAGATGCAGGCGCAGGTCGCGCAGTACGACACCCCCGAGATGATCCTGACCCGACCGGCAAGCGAGTATGTCGCGGAGTTCCTCGGTCGCGAGCGGCTGGTGCGCAGGATGTCGGTGGTGCAGATAGATCGCCAGACTCTGGAACGTCGCGAGTCGTCGCCAAGCCCCGGCGAGCCGAGGGTCGCCCTGTCCAGCACCTTGAGCGAAGCGTTCGCCGCCGCCCTCGCGAGCCCGACCGAGCGGGCCGCGGTCTATGAAGGCGAGCGCTACCTTGGTGACTTCACGGCGACGTCGTTGCTGGAATCGCTGCGACGTGCGGGGAATGATGGAGGTGAAAGGGTTGCCACAGGAATTTGACGTCGTGTGCCTCGGGGGCGGAGTCGCCGGCGAGGCGATCGCAAATGGACTTGAAGGGAGCGGAATTTCACTTGCCGTGGTCGAGCGGGAGCTGGTGGGCGGAGAGTGTCCCTACTGGGGATGCATCCCTTCGAAGACGCTGCTTCGTTCCGGCGAGACCCTCGAGGAAGCGGACCGCGCCCGCACGCTGGCCGCGTCGCGCGTGGAATGGGACGTCGACTTTCCGAAAGTATCCAAGCGCGTGCTCTGGATGGCACGCGACCTGGACGACACGCGCCCCGCGGCCGCCCTGGAGGCGACCGGCGCGAAGCTCTTCCGCGGCGCGGGAACGATGGTGGACCTGCGCACGGTCGAGGTGGGAGGGGAGCAGCTGGTGGCGCGCAAGGCAATCGTGATCGCCAACGGCAGCACGGCCGCCATCCCTCCGATCCCGGGATTGGACAAGGTTCACTACTGGACCAACCGCCAGGCGGCCATCCCGCGTGAGCTGCCGCCCACGCTGGCGGTGCTGGGTGGCGGGGCGGTCGGGGTCGAGCTCGGGCAGGCGTTCGCGCGCCTCGGCTCGAAGGTCACGGTGATCGAGGCGGGACCGCGATTTCTCGGCCTCGAGGAGCCCGAGGCAGGAGAGGCACTCCGACCACACCTGGAAGCGGACGGAATCACTGTGATCGTCGGCGACCCATGCGTGGCGGTCGAGCCGCACGGAGACGGGGTGATGGTGTCTCTCAAGTCGGGAGCCATCGTTGACGCGGACCGCCTGCTCGTCGCAACGGGCCGGCGGCCGAACTTCGAAGCATGGCGCGCCTCGGGCATCGCACAGACCGAGCGCGGATGGCTGAAGGTCGACCCCGCGACGCTCGAGGCCCACGCCGGCGTTTACGGCGCCGGCGACATCACAGGGCTGGGCGGCTTCACCCACCTCGCGTACTACCACGGACAGATCGTGGCACGGCGCTTGCGCGGTGAGGACGCGCGCGCGGACCATACGGCCGTGCCCAGGGTCACTTTCACGGACCCCGAGGTGGCCTCAGTCGGCCTGTCGGAGGCCGCGGCTCGGGAGCGGGGATTCGACGTCGTCACCGCGTCCGCCGACCCGGCGGAGGCGGCGCGCGGCTACATCCACGACTTTCACGGCGGGGCGCTCAAGCTCATCGCGGATCGCAAGGGCGGCACGCTGCTCGGGGCGACGATGGTCACGCCGCGGGCGGGCGAGATCCTCGGTGAGCTGGTGCTTGCGGTGAAGGTCGGTACGCCGGTGCGTCAGCTGGCCGACGTCATCCATCCCTTCCCGGCTTTCAACCGCGTGCTGGGGGCCGCGCTCGGCGAGCTGGCCGCGAAGCTGATCTGAAGCCGATATCAGATGAAGTCGGGAGATCGACGTCGCTAAGCGTTCTAAGAGTGATGCCTTCCGACTTTTATTGGGGTGTAATCCAACATGGTCATCACCATCAACGGTTCGACGTTCACCCTCGACCTCGACACGATCCTGATCTGGGCCCTGGTCGGGTTGGTGGCGGGTTTTCTCGCGAGTCACATAGCGCTCGGGCACGGGCTCGGGCTGCTGGGTGACATCATCGTCGGCATCATCGGGGCCTTCATCGGCGGTTTCTTGCTGCTGGGCGTCCTGCACATCAGCATCGGTGTGGCGGGCCATCCGCTGATCACGCAGATGTTGATGGCATTCATCGGAGCGGCCCTCCTGCTCGTTGTCGTCCGCCTGTTCGGCGGCGGCGGGAGCTGGAATCGGCGGAGGGCCTTCTAAGGCTTTCCGCGGAGCTCGTAATCAGCGACCAGGCGCCTGGGAGCGGTTCGCTTCCAGGCGTTCGTCACCAGTTGTCTCGCCATGTCGGATCCCACGCCGGCGAGCCTCACCCTGACCCAGCCGTAGCGACCGGTATAGGCGGAGGGCGCAAAGGTCTTGGGATCCATTTCGACGAGTCCGGACTGATCGTCGAGCGAGGCCTTGAGGGAGACATGCTCGCCGCCGAGCGAACCCATGGCGAAGATGTGATCTCTAACCCGGAATGTTTGCTCGCCCCACGTCTCGCGCTCCTCGGCTTCAGGCAGCGAAAGACAGAGGACCTGAAATTCTTTGAACCTCAAATCGGAACCACCTCGAAAGTGAGGCGCGCCTTGAACCTCGAAAGCGCTGCCAGCACCGGCGCGCCAAGGGCCAGCACCATCAGCACATTTCCGACTGCGCGGAAGGTGTCGTAGGCGAGCGACGTCAGCAGGTAGAAGCGACCGAAATGCACCAGCGCGGTGATGGGCGACATCCCGGGCGCCCATCCGAGGGTCGGGTTGCCTCGATAGACGGGAACCCAGTCGGTGACGTCCAGGAGGGCACCGAACACCCAGCCCATGATCGCGCCTACGCCCGCCAGGACGAGCAGGTCTCGCCAGCCTGGTGGGCGCCCACGCCAATGGCCGGCCAATCCCGCCGCGACCCCGACCCAGCCGAGCGCGAACACCTGGTACGGAACCCACGGACCTACTCCGCCGCCGGCGATCGCCGAGACGAGGATGGAAAGGGCGCCGGCCAGAAATCCAAACGACGTGCCTAAAACGTAGCCGGCGCAGAGCACGAGAAAGTAGATCGGGTTGAAGCCGCCGATGCCTTCGATCACTGCGAGGCGCAGAGCGGTGTCGATCGCTGCAATCGCTGCCAGGAGCGCCACTGCGCGGGAATCCAGCTCGCGTGTGCCGGCCTCGACCAGCAGCAGGGCGGCCACGCAGCCGATGCTGAGGGCCCAGGCCGGCGTGTTCGCCGGCAAGCCCGTGCCGATGAACGGCCAGCAGAACAGGATGAGTCCCGCCAGCGAAACCAGGCCAACAGGAAGCGCACGTCTCATGCCGGCAGCGAGCTCATGGCTGATTCCTTGACCTGGCCACCCGACACGCTCACCTCACGATCCGCCAGCGCAGCCCTCAAGTCCCGGTCGTGGGTGGCGATCACGATGGCCGATCCGCCGTCCTTGAGGCGCGACACCAGCTTCACCAACGCGGCGCGCGCCGCTGCATCCATTCCTCGCGTCGGCTCGTCCAGCAGCACGAGGCCGGGCCGGCCGGGCAGCACGGCGGCGAGCGCGGCCCGCTGCCGCTCGCCACACGACAGGTCACGCGGATAGCGGCCGGCAACGGCGAGCAAGCCGAGCTCTTTGAGGATCGCCTCGGGCGGCTCAGACTCGCCGGCTCGTTCGAGGGTGAGGCTCACCTCTGACCGCAGTGTCGGGCGGTGCAGCAAGGCCGTGGGGTTCTGCGGCAGGTAGGCGATGCGGCCGGGCCGGCGCTCCACCTTCCCAGCGATCGGCGATAGTGCGCCCGCGACCAGCCGCAGCAAGGTGGTCTTGCCCCCGCCATTCGGACCCGAGAGTGCCATTACTTCTCCCTGGTGGCCGGTGAGATCGACTGCGTCGAGGACGGGTCGTCCACCGAATCCGGCCGTGACGCCCGCGAGTGACCATGCCACGGCGCCCCCGCGCGAAGGCGTGGAGCGGATTGCCGGCGGACTGTATGCGACGGGCCAATCCCCGCTCGCGGAGCCATTCTCGACGATGACCGACGCGGTCGCCTGCATCAGCAACCGCTCCAGTCTGTGCTCGGCGATGACGGCTGCCCGACCCTGCCGGACCAGGTCCCCCACGGCGTCCAGCACCATCGACGCGCCCTCCGGGTCCAGCTGCGATGTGGGCTCGTCCAGCACGACCAGCAATGGCCTCATCGCGAGCGCCGAGGCGAGCGCGACGCGCTGGCGTTCGCCGCCGCTCAAGGTCCGCACGCTGCGCCCCGCGAGGTGGGCTGCGCCCGCTGCGTCGAGCGCCTCTTCCACACGCACGGCCATCTCGCCCGGCGGCAGCGCGATGTTCTCGAGCCCGAAGGCCACCTCGCGGTCGACAGCGTCATAAACGGTCTGCAGCTCGGGGTCCTGGAAGACAAAACCCACGGTCCGTGCCAGCGTGCGGGTCGGAGTCCTGATCACGTCCTGGCCCTCGACCTCCGCCCTTCCCGCGATGCGGCCTCCGTGGAAATGTGGAACCAGGCCGTTCAGGACACGCAGCAGCGTCGACTTCCCTCCGCCTGACGGTCCGGTGACGAGGGTGAGGCCGGAGTCGATCAGCATGCTCACATCGCGCAGCGCCGGCTCTTCGGCGCCGGGGTACCAGTACGAGAGGTTGCTCAGGCGTGCGATCGCCATGCCACAACCGGCGCGAAAAGCAGGAGACATGCTGCTAGCGATGCGAGGTCGACTGCGGGCGTCGTGAGCGCCGGATACGCGTACCAGTCGGCCGCGCCACCGGTCGCGCGGGACGCCAGGAAAGTGGTCACCGCAGCCGCCGAGGCACCCACCAGGAACCAGTCGGACTTGCGCAGCGGGGATGACTTCAACGCCGTCCGTGGACCGGAACCGAAACCTCGCGCTTCCATGGATTCGGCAAGCTGGATCGAGCCCTCCACGCTCGTGAGGACGACTGGGACGACGACCTCTGCCCACGAGCGCGGGCCGCGCGGGCGCCAGCCCCGAAGACGCTGCGCCTCGCTGACCTGCACGAACGAAGCGCTGACCGAGGGCATCAGGTTGAGCGACGCGGCAATCGCGGCGCCGCTGCGTGAGAGCGCCGCCGGGAGGGCGTCCATCACGTCGTGCGTCGCCAGCATCAACGAGAACGGAGCCGCCGCCACGATGGCAGCCGCCACGGTGAGGCCGCCCGACAGGCCGGCGGCAAGCGCCTCCAGCGTGTAGGGCCCGCCGACCGCCGGGATCGATGCGGGCAGCTCGAAGAGCACGGTGGCCCCGAGGTGCGCCGATATGAAGTTCAAAAAGGTCGCGAAGGCCGCGATCAGTCCGACGCCCGTGAGCAGGCCTCGCATCCGGCTGAGGCCGGCGCCGGCGGCAAGCGAAGCGATCGCCGCCGCCAGCACCAGGGCCTTGTACGCCGGGTTGGTCGTGAACAGGACGATGAACAGGCACGCGGCGGACCAGGCCGCCACAGCCCTCGCGTTCAAGAGATCGCTACTCCTTGGCCGGTGGGGGCGGAGCCGGAGAAGGGTCAGACGCCTGGACGTAATGCCAACCCAACGCGTCCTTGTCCTTCAGCACCGCGTCGGTGTACCCGCTCTGCGCCTGCGCCCACTTGCCGCCCGATTCGACGAACAGCGCCCAGTAGGGCTGGTTTTGTGGAAAGCACTGGCTGTACTGCGGGGGTTCGTTGTCGATCTGGCAGACCGCGGAACCAAAGCTGAATTTCTGGAACTGGTACTTGATGCCGGACTTG
The DNA here is from genome assembly GCA_035260405.1 of Candidatus Dormiibacterota bacterium. Taxonomy (GTDB): domain Bacteria; phylum Chloroflexota; class Dormibacteria; order Dormibacterales; family Dormibacteraceae; genus Palsa-870. The sequence goes on along the minus strand of DATFVI010000049.1, from coordinate 159 downwards.
TCCATCAGGTCCTGGCCGTCGATCGCGTCGGTGCTGAACCCGACGCATGCTTGAACCGTGGTGCCGGACAGGTGCTCGACCACGACATATGCGTGGCGCGGCGCGGAGGCGTTCACGCATGTAGCGGCGGGCGATGTAGCGGCCGTACCAGGCGACCCG
>DATFVI010000048.1:0-2741 GCA_035260405.1 Candidatus Dormiibacterota bacterium | reverse complement strand
GTGTTCGGCAGGATGCGGTAGCGCTTCCAGTCGACCACGTCCAGGATCGTCTTCTTGTTCGGGTTGTCGAGGTCCAGCCGGCGCAATGCGACCGTCACGAGCTCGCACCCCGATGCCTCCAGGGCGGCCAGCATCGACTCGTCGGTCGGATACTTGCCGGTGCCGAGGAACAATCGCGAACGGAGCTCGACACCCGCGATCACCAGGGGGTCCGCGGCAGCGATCGTCTGCATGACCCCAGCTTAGCGAACGATCAGGTCAGGGCAGGCTCTGCTGGACCAAAAGCGTCTTGTCCCTACCGTAGGTCAGGCGCTTGATCGCGTCGTCGACCGACAGCCACTGCAGCTTGTCGACCTCGATACCCGGTCGGAACCGGCCGCCCCGCACCTCCATAACCCAGTAGCATGCAACCTTGTCGCGTCCGCGGCGGTCGACGTACGCGGTGCAGCCGAGGGGTCGCATGAGCTCGCAGCGCAGGCCGGTCTCCTCTCTGACCTCACGCAGCGCGCAGTCCTCGGGGCTCTCGTCGGGTTCGATCTTGCCCTTCGGCAAAGTCCAATCGTCGTATTGGGGCCGGTGGATCACTGCGATCTCCGTCTCGCCGGATCGTGAGCTGCGACACACGACGCCGCCCGCTGCCCTGATCACACTCACGTCGGCCACTTCCAGGATCTTTGTTGCCACCGTTGTTCCTTCCTTTGCTGAAACGTCTGCGCGGTTCGGGTCCCTTATTTCACGACTCTGTGGCGGAGCGCAATGAGTTTAACCGCCGAGGGCACGATCGCGACCATCAGATTCAAGATGAATTTCGATCAAGTGATTCCAACAAAAGGCCCACACGATTCGAAATGACATCGCGAATCTCTCGAACGCGCGCGACCGGCAGACCGCTCGGGTCGGGCAGCTCCCAGTCGACGTAGCGCTTGCCGGGGATGACTGGGCAGGCATCGCCGCAGCCCATCGTGATGACAACGTCTGCCCATTGCGCCAGGTCGGTGGTCAACAGCTGAGGTTTGCGCGCGCTCAAGTCGATGCGCTCTTCGCGCATCACGTCGACCACGTTCTTGTGGACGTGATCGGCGGGAGTCGTGCCGGCCGAGCGCGCTTCATGCAGGCCGCCCGCCGCGCGCTCGAAGAGCGCTTCGCTCATCTGGGAGCGACCTGCGTTGTGGAGACATACGAACAGAACCTTCGCCACTAGAGCTGGCCGGCGAGGCGGAGCTGGCGCCGCAGCACCCAGCGGCTGAGCAGGTTGATGCCCAGCACCATCACGACCAGCACCAGCGCGGCGCCCCACGCCTGGTCCTGAAGCGACTTGTAGGGGAGCAGCGCGTACTGATAGACGGTGAGCGGGAGCGCCTGGATCGCGTTGGTCGGGTCGACCCTGAACAGCGTGTTGCCCAACGAGGTGAACAGCAGAGGCGCGGTCTCACCCGAAGCACGTGCCACCGCAAGGAGGGCACCGGTGATGACCCCGGGCGCTGCAGCCGGAAGGATGAGCTGAAGCGAAACGCGCCAGCGTGGAAGCCCGAGCGCCAGTCCAGACTCGCGCAATCCGTTCGGGATGAGCGCGACCGCGCCTTCGGTGGTGCGGATGACGATGGGCAGCATCAGGATGGCCAGCGCGACCGAACCGGCGATGCCGGAGAAGTGATGCACCGGCACGACCACGAGCGCGTAGGCGAAGAGCCCGATTGCGATCGACGGGGTGCCAACCAAGACGTCGCTCGCGAGCCGGACCCAGCTCGCCCACGGATCGACGGCGTACTCCGCGACGTAGACGCCGCCGATGATCCCGATCGGGATCGCCATCAACGATGCAAGGCCGACCAGGATGCCCGTGCCCACGATGGCATGGGCGACTCCGCCTCCGGGGATGCCGTACGGACGAAACGAGTTGGTGAAGAACTCGATGTGCAGCGCCGGCGGAAGTCCTTTGCTGACGGTGAACCACAGGACAAGACCCAGCGGGATCAGCGCCACGAGAGTGAGCAGGTACATGACGCCGAGCCAGGCGCGGCTCGCATAGCGGCGGCGGACGTTTCGATTCATGCGGCGCGGTTCGCTTGGCGCGAGGTCGAGCGGACCAGGAGGAGCGCCACCACGTTGACGACGAGCGTGACGAGGATGAGCACGAGCCCAAGCTCGATCAGGGCGGCCGGGTAGAGCGTTCCAGTCGCCTCGTTGAACTCGTTGGCGATCACGCTTGCGAGCGTGTATGCGGGCGAGAAGATCGAGGGTGGGATCGCATAGCGATTGCCGATGACCATCGTCACTGCGATGGTCTCGCCGAGGGCGCGGCCAAGCGCCAGGATCGTTGCGCCGAAGATGCCGGCCCGGGCCGAGGGCAGGATCACCCGCCAGGTGGTCTCCCACCACGTAGCACCCAGCGCGACCGCGCTCTCCTTCAATCCACGGGGGACAGCCTTGATCACCTCTCGAGAGATCGCGGACAGCGTGGGCAGGATCATCACCGCGAGCACCAGCGATGCGCTGAACAAGCTTCTTACGCCCGGCTGCGACAGCCAGCCGATGAAACCGAAGCGGTCGGAGATCGGGACCTCCAGGTGCTGGTACGACCATGGGGCAAGCACGTACAGCGCCCAGATGCCGTACACCACGCTCGGAATGGCCGCGAGGAGCTCGATGCCCGTGCCCAGAATGCCGCGAATCGTGGTCTGGCCCTGCTCAGCGAGGACGACGGCAACCGCGACCCCGACCGGAAGGGCGATCGCGAGCGC
>DATFVI010000047.1:0-2493 GCA_035260405.1 Candidatus Dormiibacterota bacterium | reverse complement strand
GTCACCTGGAAGCACTCGGGCTTCAGGCGCAGGTCCGGCGAGAGGTCGGTCGTCAGGCACGGCGTCCGGCGCACGTAGCCGTGGATCCGACCTGCCGCCTGGCGAACCTGCGCCGCGTGCTCCTCGAGAAAAACGGTCAAGCTGCCGCGGAGTCGCGCGTGAGCGAGGGCTCCCGGTTGACCCGCCGCCGGAGGTTGGTGAGGATGGTGCCGGCGAGAATCACGGCCATGCCGATCACGATCGTCCAGCTCAAGCTCTCGTTGAGCAGGACCACCCCCCAGAACACGGCGGTCACTGGGACAAGCAGCGTGACTCCGGCGGCGCGCACCGCCCCCAGCGAGTTCATCACGTAGTAATAGAGCAGGTAGGCGACGCCGGTGGCTCCTGCTCCCAGCGCGATGACCGCGGCCATCGACTTCAGCGCGACATGAACATGGGGCATTGATGGGGCGGCAAGGGGCAAGGCGAAGATCACCGTTGCGGCAAGCTGCCCGATGCTTACATCGAACACGCTGACGTGGCGCATCTTCCGGCGCTGATAGATCGCATTGGTCGCATATGACAGCGATGCCAGCAGCACCGCCATCGCCCCGAGGAAATTGCCGGATACGCCGTGGGCCAGGATGTCAGGAAGCACGAGAATGACGACGCCCGCGAATCCAACCAGGACGCCCAGGTATCCAATCCCGCTCGGCCGCTCCTTGGGCATGGCCCAGAAGATGAGCACTGCTGTCCACAGCGTGGTCGTCGAGTTCAGGATGCTCGCGAGGCCGCTCGTGATCCGCTCCTCTCCCCATGCGATCGCGACCCACGGCACTATCGCGTTCGTGACGGCCATGATCGCGAACGAGCCCAATCGCGTCTTCCAGCCCTCGCCGAGTATCGGCCGGCCCATCAGCTTGACGATGACGGCGAGAGCGATCAATCCCGAAGTCGAACGTATGAGCAGCAGCACGGTAGGGCTCATGTCATGCACGGCGACCTTGATCAGGAGGAACGAGGCGCCCCAGATCAGAGCGAGGCCCGCCAGGGCGAAATAGGGTTTCAACAAACTTCTTTCCTCGCCCCTCTCCCTAGCCCTCTCCCATGAACGGGAGAGGGGATGGGCTAGACACGGGTCGGCCACTCGTCGGTCGACATCACGAGCGTGACGGGACCGTCGTTTTCGATGCTGACGCGCATGTCAGCTCCAAAGCTGCCGGTCTCGGTCGGTATTCCACGCTCGCGAAACTGCTGCACGAACACCTCGTAGAGCTGTTCGGCGCGCTGCGGATCGCCCGCCTTGAGCAGGCTCGGCCGCCGGCCCCGGCTCATGTCCGCAAACAGGGTGAACTGGGAAACGATCAGCGCGGCTCCCTTCACGTCCACGAGGCTCACGTTCATCCGACCCGCCTCGTCCGCGAAGACGCGCAAGTCGATGATCTTGTCAGCGAGCTTGCGGACCGTGTTGTCGTCGTCATCTGATGCCGCACCCACCAACAACACGTAACCGTGCCCGATGGTTGCACGGCGCTCCGCGCCGCCTTCGGTCCAGCTCACCGAGCCCGCAGCGACGCGCTGCGCGACGACCCTCAGACCTTTGGTCCGAAGTGGGGTTCGGCGTGGATGAGAGAGTCTATGTAGCGGAATCGCTCGTAGCGGTGTTGGAGAAGCTCGTCAGTCGGTTGAGTCAGGAGAGACTGCATGTGGCGGTTGAGCGCCTCGTCCAGCGCTACCGACGCGGCGTCGTAGTCGGCGCCTGCGCTGCCTTTGGGCTCCGTCACCACCTCTTCGACCACCCCCATCGCAAGGAGGTCGCGCGAGGTCAGCTGCAGCTGCTCCGCCGCCTCAACCTTCCGGTTATTGTCCCGCCACACGATCGACGCCGCAGCCTCGGGTGAAGCCACCGAGTAGATCGAGTTCTCGAGCATGATCACGCGGTCCGCGACGCCCATTCCGAGGGCGCCGCCGCTCCCTCCCTCGCCGATCACCGCCGCGACGATCGGGACCGGGATCCGAAACCACTCCATGATCGCCTCGGCGATCGCGGACGCGATGCCCCGCTCCTCCGCGCCGGCGCCGGGGTAGGCGCCGGGGGTGTCGATCAACGACACGATCGGAAACCGGAACTTCGCTGCGTGATGCGCAAGGCGGATCGCTTTGCGGTAGCCCTCGGGGTGCATCATGCCCCAGTTCCGCGCCACCCTTTCCTTGAGACTGCGGCCCTTCTGGTGTCCAAGGAAAACGGTCGTGCGCCCGTGCCAGGTGCCGATGCCACCGACGAGCGCAGGGTCGTCGCCCGACACGCGATCGCCATGCAGCTCGATGAAATCAGGCGCCAGGCGACGGATGTAGTCGAGCGAGTACGGACGATCCGGGTGGCGGGCCAGCTCGATGACCTGCCACACGCTCAGCGTCGTGTCGTCCGGCTTGCGCCCGTGACGCGTCATGGATACATCTCGAGCAGATGCGCCAGGAGGCGGCGCAGCTCGGTGCGTGGAAGGACCATGTCCA
>DATFVI010000046.1:0-15420 GCA_035260405.1 Candidatus Dormiibacterota bacterium | reverse complement strand
GTCGTGGACACGGATGACGCGGATGAAGCCCTGACCCGAAAGAAGCGGGTCGCTTCTAGGTAAACGCCTCCTGCGGTTTGCGCAGGAGGAGGATCAACCCCACCGGCAGAGCGACGTTCGTCATCCACGCGACCGGGCCGTGATTGGCGCCGATCGGCACGAGCAGTAGGAGTAGCGAACCGGCGAGACAAGCGATCTCCAACCTCATGGCCCACCGCTGCGCTCGATCCCGGCGCCACAGGATTCCGATCGCGAGCAGGCACGTGGCCAGGGCCAGCAGCATGGAGGCAAGGCCAAGTCCAACCATGTACACCTCGCCCGCAAGCGCGAACGGCAGCGCCGAAACGCCCGCCACGGTCCACAGCAGTGCCTGCATCGTGAGCAGCACGAACGCTGCCTCGGGCCGGCTCGAGGAACGCGTCATGGCTTCAGGTGCGATCAATTGACTTCACCACCTCCGGGTCGATGTCCACCGCGAACGGTCCGCCCTTGGGGTTGTCGACGATCCACACGTGCAGCATCGGCGAGACGCTGATGTCGATCGCGCCAATCGGACAGGTCGCGAACGGCGTCATGAGGCTGAACTCCAATCCGATCGGTGTGATGCAGATGTTTTCGTGCTGATGCCACGCGGTGATCGGGCCACCCGGGTCCGGACCGAACTGGCCGATGCGCTTCATCTGGAACATGGCGCCGATCAGCACCGGGCCATGCTTCGAGTTGGCGTAGACCAGGCCCTGCGGGCGGGCTGGGTCCATCACGTACCCCGCGTCGACGTTGCGCTGGTTCATCCAGTGCGTCGCGCCCCCCAGGCCGTTGCCTCCGGGTCGATAGCCGGCGGCCCAGGCCTTATGCCAGTCGTGGTAGGGGACGAGCGCCGACCTGGTATCGGCATAGAGCTGCGCCGCGGCTGCGATCTGCTCCGGCGTTGCGACGTCGTTGGTCGCCTGGAGCACGGCGCCGGCGTGCGCGTGTTGCGGGTCTGGCCGGGCAAGGTCGACGATCCAGATCGCCGAGGTCGCGACCAGGGTCAGCAGCGGCAAGGCAACGGCCAGCGAGGCCCATCGCCATGACCGATGCGCCATGTGTACCCCGCGCACGGGCACAAGCACCAGACCCAGCGCCGTGAGCTCGAGCAGTTTGGTGGCCAGCGCGACCTGGTCGGGCGAGTCGAGTCCGATCGCGATCCAGACGACGTATCCGAGCAGGGTCGCGATGAGCATCGATGCCGACGCGACGCGCCACCAACGCCACGTGAATGCGAACGAAAGAGCGAGATAGCCGGTGCCGTTCGCGAGGAAGAGCCACGAGGTAAGAGGCTCGCTTACATGGGTGCTGATCAGCGCAAGGTGAACCGCACCAGACATCGCCAGCAGGACTGACGCGCCGAGCACGGTTCCAGGGACACGGCGGCGAGCGGGACGCAGCCTGATCGCGACGAGCGCCAATGGCAGGGCCAGGAGTCCGGCGTAGAGACCGATCGCGTGATCCGGGGCGATGTCGAACATGCCACCAGCCTCCCGGTCGAAACTAAGAAGAACGTAAGCAATCAGCAGGTCCCGTCCTTGCCGCCGTTTGCGCGCGCCGGCAAATCCACGTATATCGCGGCTCCGCCGCCTGGCCCTTCGCCGGCGAGGATGCGGCCGCGATGCTGCTCGGCGATCCACCGAGCGATGGAAAGACCCAGCCCGGCGCCGTGCCCGGTGCGGGCGCGGTCCGAGCGATAAAAGCGTTCGAAGATCTTCCCGCGCTCGGCAGCCGGGACGCCGGGTCCGTCGTCGGAAACCGTCAGGCGCGCCCATTCCCCTTCGCGCGACAGAGTCACCGAGACGCGTGACCGCGCATGTCGCAGCGCGTTGTCGAGGAGGATCCAGATCAACTGCCGGATCATGTCCTCGTCGCCCGCGATGGTCGCGCGGTCTACCTGGGTCACCAGCTCATGTTCTGGATGAACCGTCTTCGCCTGGCGGCAAACCTCGACCACGACCGGTTCGAGCTCGAGCGGAGCGAGCTTCAGCTTCAGGCCCGAATCCGCCCGCGCGAGAGTCAGCATCCGATCGACGAGTCGAGTCATGCGCGATGTTTCGGCCGCGATATCGGCCGCTGCCGCGCGCCGGACCTCATCAGAGATCGCCGGTCCGCGCGCGAGCAGGCCCGCGTTGCCCCGGATCGTGGTCAGCGGTGTGCGCAGCTCGTGCGAGGCGTCGGCGACAAATCGCCGCTGGGATTCGAACGAGTCTTGCAGCTGCTCCAGCATCCGGTTGAAGCTCGTCGAAAGCACTGCCACCTCGTCGCGGCTCCTCCGAGCTGGGAGCCGCCGGCCGAAATCGCGGGCGCGCCCGATTTCGTCGGCGGTCACCGCGGCGTCTTTCAACGGTTTGAGGGCGCGGCCGGCGACGAGCCACGACGCGATAAGCGCCGCGAGGAGCGTGGGGACGCCTGAGATGACCAGGAATCCGACAACTCCGGACACATTCGATTGCACGACGCGCGTCGACTGCCCGGTGACGACGAAGCCTCCGTTGAATGGGATCGCGTATAGGCGCACGCCGCCTTCGGTGTCGAAAGCGCCGCCAGACACCTCAGTGGCTTTCGCGCGCAGAGTTGATGCGATCGGTGGCGGCGCGCCGTCCACCTCGCCTGTCGAATAGACCACCGACCAGCTCTGATCGAGCACTTCGACGAATACGTCTGTGCTGGTGTTCAGGTCAGCGGGGGCCACCGGCCCGCGCGGGGTCAGGTCGGCTCCGCTGTACAGTGACGCGACGGCTTGGCGCGCTCGGCTGCGCAAGGCGTCGTCCTGGTTTGTCGTCGCGCTGTGCGCAAGCAGTGTGTAGAGCAGCGAGCCGAAGAGGACCAGGGTCAGCGCGACCACAGCTGCGCCGAACAGCGCGAGGCGCAGCCGTAAAGGCACTACAGGCGGAGGGCGTAGCCGGCGCCGCGCACGGTGTGCAGGAGCCGCGGCTCGCCCCCCTCCTCGAGCTTCTGCCTCAGGTACCCGACGTAGACGGCGACCACGTTGTCGTTTTCCGGCTCGCCCTTCCAGACCGCCTCGAGCAGCTGGTCGCGGGTCAGCACCTGGCGTGGATTTCGCATGAAATGCTCCAGCAGCTCGAACTCGGTGGCAGTGAGGTTGATCGACCTGTCCCCGCGCCACGCCCCGCGGCTCGGCGGCTCGAGCACGACGTCTGCGAACCGCAGGTGATCGTGAGGACCGGCGCGACGAAGCAGCGCTCGCACTCGCGCCAGCAGCTCCTCGTAGGCAAATGGCTTCACAAGGTAGTCGTCGGCCCCGGCGTCGAGACCTTTCACGCGGTCATCGGTGCCGCTGAGAGCCGTGAGCATCAGGATCGAAACCTGGGCGGTCGTCCGGAGCCGGCGGCACACGCCGACCCCGTCCAGGCCTGGGAGCATGACGTCGAGCACCACGAGATCAAAGGATTGCTCACGCGCCAGCCGGAGCGCCTGCAGCCCATCTCCGACCAGGTCGACATGGTGGCCTTCGGCGGTCAGCACACGATCGAGGGTCGCGGCCAGCCGGGCGTCGTCTTCGACGACCAGGATCCGTGAGCCACTCATTTCAAGAGCTATATAAGCGCCGCATAAGGCGTTGGTAAGAAGTTGCGCGGGACGGGCTGTCGAAAAACCGTCCCTGCATTCGTCGTCTTGGGTAGCCCATAAGGGGACATTCACTCACGAAGGAGATCAGAGATGGCGAATTTCGTACTGCTGTACTCAGGTGGCAGCGCCGGCGCGACCGAAGCCGAGCGAGGACAGATCATGGAGGCGTGGGGCGCCTGGTTCGGCAAGCTCGGCGACAAGATCGTCGACGCCGGCAACCCGTTCAGCACCCACTCCAAGAACGTCTCGAACAGCGGCACGGTCCACGACGGAGCGATCGGAACACCGGCTACCGGGTACTCGATCTTGAAGGCGGATTCCCTCAACTCGGCTGTCGATCTCGCAAAAGGCTGCCCGGTGCTGACCTCCGGCGGCAAGATCACGGTCTACGAAATCACGCCGGCGATGTAGTAACGGGAGGGGGGGCCTCGGGCCCCACCCTCATCTACTCCGCGTAGGTGTCGAGGTCGGTCAGGGTGACGCGCTTGGTGGTGACCAGGCGTCCCCGGGCCGGCGACACGTATGTCCCTGAAGTCGGGGCAACGTCGGAGTAGTCGCCGCCGACCGCGATCGTCAGGTGACCGAGACCGCCGCGGCTCGCGTGCGTCGGGTCGAAGGTCCAGGCGATCGCGTCGCCGGTGCCGTCGTTGGTCGGAAGGATCACCTCGACCCAGGCGTGGGTGCCCCCCTGGCCCAGAAGGTGGCCGGAGACGTAGCGCGAGGGGAGTCCGCATGCCCGGCAGACGGCGAGCATCACGTGTGCGTAGTCCTGGCAGACACCCGATCCAAGGGCGAGCGCTTGCGCCGCCGTGGTCCGCACCCCGGTCAGCCCGTAGTGGTACGTCATCGATTGGTACACCCAGTCGTTGATGCCGTCCGCCAGTGGCAAACCCCACTCGTGCGAAGCCGCCAGGGTCTCGGCCGCTCGCTTGATACGGCCGTCGGCGGCGGTGAGAGGCGAAGGCTCGAGCAGGTAGCCGTCGGCGAGCCAGCCATCCAGAAGCCGGTTGGGCTCGGCTGCGTGGCGTTCGACGGAGATCTCCGCCACGAACTCGATCTCTCTCGAAACGCGGGGCGCAAACACGTCGAAGACCACGTTCCCGAAGCGATCGGTCCGATCCGCGAAGCGGACCCCGTCGCCCGTGACAGAGAGGTCGTGGCGGAGCCTGAGCTGGTCGCCGAACCGCTCCGGCGGGATCACGACGAGGCGGTGATTCAGTTCCCGGATCGGCTCGGAGTACACGTAGCGGAATGTCTGCCTCACGAGATACGACACGCGGCTCGCAGCCGCCCAGTCGACGCTCGAGGGTTCGATCGCCATCAAGATTCCTTCATTTTCAGGGGTTCCCGCGAAGTCACGGCTTTGCCTCTGAGTTCGTGGGGATCTGGTCAGCCCACACGGTCATCGAACGGAAGGCGGCCGGCCCGAAGGTCGTGATCATCGCGACGTCGAGCGCGTCTCGGCCGCGACCGATCAGCACGCGGCCGGTGCGCCGATTGTTGTTCCGGGGATCGAAGGTCCACCAGCGATCTCCGAGCCAGACCTCCATCCACGCCGCAAAGTCCATCGGGGAGGGATCGACGGGAACGTAGACGTCCGGGAGGTAGCCGAAGACATAGCGCGCCGGGATGTTCATCGCACGACAGAAGCTGATCGCCACATGAGTGAGGTCCCGGCAGACGCCGATCCGGTCCCTCAACACGTCGGCCGCAGTGGTGAGCGGATTGCTCGTCCCGTACTTGAACGCGATGTTGCCGTGGACCCAATCGCAGATCGCCTGCACCCTGGCGCCTCCGGGCGGGGTCTGGCCGAACAGCTCCCAAGCCATCCCCGAAAGCACGTCAGACAGGACGTACCGGCTCGGCAGCGTGAAGTGGAGCAGCTCGCCAGGCATCTCGTCGACCGGGCTTTGCGGGGCGGCAGATGCGTCAGGGTCGGGCTCGTCCGGGACCGCGCAAACCGCGTCGTAGCGCAGCTTGAGCGGTCCTACCGGCATGACGAAGCGCTTGATCGGGTTGCCGTAGACGTCGGCGTACTCGTCCACCGGTAGAGACGGCGCCGTGGACCAGGACTCGCTCACCAGCCGGTGGCTGGAATCGGAGCGTGGACGGACCTGGACCGTGACGGGAGTCGGGGCGCTCACGTCGTACGCGAACTCGCAGCCAACCCGCAAGTCGATCGTTCTGCCTGATTTCGAGATGGCGCAGACACTATAACGGTGGCCTCCGTGAATATCGTGCAAAGCGGCGTTGAGGATGGGACCGGTTGAATTCCTTAGACGCCGGCTATGAGACCAACGGGTTCTACGACGAAATGCTTGCGGCCTCCGGCCGGCCCAGACCAGGGTACCGGCGGCTGTACGACGAGCTCAACCGGCTCGGGCCGAGGGAGCTCGGCCGCCGCCACGACCTCGCGATCCAGATGTTCCGCAACCACGGCATCACCTTTGCGGTTTACCCGGACGCCCAGGGAACTGAGAAGGTCTTCCCTTTCGACATCATTCCGCGGGTCATCTCGGCCGGCACCTGGAGGCGGCTGGAAGCCGGACTGAAGCAGCGCCTGGCGGCGCTGAACCTCTTCCTGGACGACGTGTACGGCCGCAAGCTCATCCTCCAGCAGCGCGCGATTCCACCGGAGATCGTCCTCACGAGTCCCCAGTACCTCAGGGAGATCGAGGGCCTGCCGGTACCGCACGGCATCCACTGCCATATCGCGGGAATCGACCTCGTCCGCGACCACAAGGGCGACTTCTTCGTGCTCGAGGACAACCTGCGCACGCCGTCCGGCGTTTCCTACGTGCTGGCCAATCGCCATGTCATGAAGCGCGTGGTGCCCGACCTGTTCGCCGGCTACCCGGTGCGCCCGGTCGAGGGCTACGTGCACGAGCTGCTGCGACACCTGAGGTGGCTCGCGCCCCAGGGAGTGGACGACCCGACGGTCGTGCTCCTCACACCAGGTTTGAACAACTCGGCCTACTACGAGCACCTGTATCTCGCGAAGCAGATGGGGATCGAGCTGGTCGAGGGAACAGACCTGGTCGTGGACCAGGACCACGTCTTCATGCGCACGACGCGCGGGCTGAAGCCGGTGCATGTGATCTACAGGAGGATCGACGACGCCTGGCTCGACCCGATCTTCGGGCGCCAGGAATCTCTGGTCGGCGTGGCAGGGCTGGTCAGCGCCTACCGTGCCGGGAACGTCGCGATCGCAAACGCGCTCGGCAATGGCGTCGCGGATGACAAGGCGGTATACGCCCTGGTTCCGAAGATCATCCGCTACTACCTGGGCGAGGATCCCATCCTCCCGAACGTCCAGACCTACCTTTGCGCGTTCGACGATGACCGCCGTTACGTGCTCGAGCACCTGGACGAGCTGGTCGTCAAGACGGTCGACGAGTCGGGCGGTTACGGGATGCTGATCGGGCCTGAGTCGACCGCGGAGGAACGAGAAGAGTTCGCACGCCGCATCGCGGCCCGGCCGCGCAGCTTCATCGCGCAACCGGTGGTCGCTCTCTCCGTGCAGCCGATCCTCGACGGCGGCCGGCTGCGCCGCACGCACCAGGACCTGCGTCCGTTCGTGCTCACCGGTCCCGAGGTGTACGTGACCTCGGGCGGGCTGACACGGGTGGCGCTCAAGGCTGGCTCGCTCGTTGTAAACAGCTCGCAGGGAGGCGGGAGCCGCGACACGTGGGTCATGGCAGAGGACGAAACGGAGAGCCCCGATGCTTAGCCGGGCCGCGACCTCGCTTACGCTGCTCGGCCGCCATCTCGAACGGGCGGACCATCTCGCACGCATCCTGGGCGTTCACGTCGCGCTGTCGCTGGACCGTACCGACGAGCCGGGCCCCGAGTTCTGGACGCGGTTCATGGAGCTGGCCGGGTGGCCGGGGAGCGACACCACCCGGCGCGACCAGGCCGTCGAGATCATCGTCACCGGTTCGCTGGGCCCCTCGGTGCGGGCGAGCGTCGCCGCCGCTCGCCTCGCCGCCCAGGCCGTGCGCCCCTCGCTGCCTTCCGAGCTGTACGAGCAGGTCAACGCCCTCCACTGGCGCGTCCAGGAGCCCAACTGGCAGCCCGATCTCTATCCATTTCTCACGGACGTGCAGCTGAGCATCCGGCTCGTCGACGGCTTGCTCATGGACACGATGCAGCGTGACGAGGCGCGCGACTTCGTCCGCCTCGGCAAGTTCGTCGAGCGGACCGCCAACGTGACCACCATCGTCACGCGCAAGTCGGCAGAGCTCGCTGAGGCGCCCGAGGACGCACTCGAGTGGTCGGCCGTGCTCAAGTCCTGCTTCGCATTCGAGTCTTACCAGTCGCGGTATTCGGGCGGGGTGACGGCGGAGCGTGTGATCGAGTGCCTGCTGCTCGACCCGACTCTGCCGCGCTCCGCGCGCTTTTCGGCGCAGGTCGCGCTCAACTCGGTCTCGAGGATCGACGGCCCGGGACGCCGGTCCAAGCCCAGGCGCTTCCTGTCGCGGCTGCACGCGACGTTCGTCCAGGCAGGCGCGGATCTCGTCGCGGAACACCCGCGCGAGTTCGAGAGCGAGACCCGGGAGCTGCTGCGGCAGCTCGAACTTGCCATGCGCGAAACGTACTTCCATCCGAGCAAAGTGCCGGCGAACGTAATCGGCGATGAGGGCCGCGCCATGCCGCAGCAGCAGCAACAGTGAACAGACCGATCCGGGAGGCGCTTGCGCGGTGAAGCTCGAGATCGTGCACGCCACGCGCTACCGGTACTCAGGGCCAATCGCCGAGACCGTGATGGAGGTGCGGCTGCGGCCGATGGACGGCAACGGTCAGCGCTGTCTGGAGTTCGAGCTCGAGCTGAGCTCCAAGATCAAGCCGCGCTCCTACCTCGACGGCTATGGGAACACCGTGCATTACTTCAACCTGGTCCGGCCTCATTCGAGCTTGACCGTGACCAGCCGCTCGGTGGTGGAGACCGGCCTCGAGCTCGATGTGGAGCCCGGGGAGGAGCTGGTCCATGATTTCCTCAGGTTCCGGTCGCCGGTCAAGGACGTTCCCGGCATCCGGCAGCTGGCGAGCCGGCACCCCATCGCCGACCCGAGCTCGGGCGCCTCCATCGAGCAGGCTCTCGACGAGCTCACCCTGGCCATCAGCCGGGACTTCGCTTACGACCGGGCGGTCACCACGGTCTACAGCTCGGTGGACGAGGTGCTCGCCCTGCGGGCGGGCGTTTGCCAGGACTTTGCCCACCTGTTCATCGCGGTCGCGCGCACGATGGGCGTGGCGGCGCGTTACGTGAGCGGCTACATCCACGCGCCGGGGGCGGCCACCACCGCGTCTCACGCCTGGGCCGAGGCCTGGGTGGCCGGACGCGGGTGGGTCGGCTACGACGCGACCCATCCCATTCGGGCGGGGGAGAACCACGTCCGGCTTGCCGTGGGCCGGGATTACAGCGACGCCGCCCCGACCCGCGGCATCTACATCGGATCGGCGACCGGGGCCATGGACGTGAGCGTCCGGACCCGGGATCTGTCCGTACCCCACTAATAGACCGCCGTTGATTTGGCTGCCGAATCCATGCAGATCGGCCGTCGATGTCCTAAGGTTGCGTGCGATGCCCATCAGCCGCGGAATCGCGATCGTGATTATCCGGGGAGGTCCCCCGACTTAGCGCACTCCGCTCGAGTCGTTGGACCTCCCGGCAACAGGGTCGGGAGGTTTTTTTATGTCCAGTCGCCGAATCGTCATCTACGACACGACCCTTCGCGACGGGGCTCAGGGCCCCGCCGTGTCCTTTTCCGCCGCGGACAAGGTGCGAATCGCCCGCGCCCTTGACGGCCTGGGTTTCGACTACGTGGAGGGTGGCTTCCCAGGATCGAACCCCAAGGATGAGGAGCTTTTCGCAAGCCTCGGCAAGCAGCCCCTGAAGCGAGCCAGGCTCGCGGCGTTCGGAGCCACTCGCCGCGCCAACGGCCGCTGCGAGGACGATGCCAACCTGCGCGCCCTCACCGAGAGCGGAGCGCCGGTCTGGACCCTGGTCGGCAAGAGCGACCCGTGGCAGGTCACTACCGTCCTCCAGACCACGCCCAGCGAAAACCTCGCGATGGTCGAGGAATCCATCGCCTACGGCGGGGGCCTCAGCCGCGAGCTCATCTTCGACGCCGAGCACTTCTTCGACGGCTTTGCGCGCGATTCGGAGTACGCGCTCGAGGTTTGCACGGCGGCGGCCCGTGCCGGGGCCTCCTGGGTCGTCCTGTGCGACACGAACGGTGGCAGCATGCCGGCCGACGTCAGGCGCGGCGTGGAAGCCGTGCGAGGCGCTCTCGCGCATCTCGACCGACCGGTTCGGGTCGGAATCCACACGCACAACGACTGCGAGCTCGCGGTGGCAAACTCCCTCGAGGCGGTGCTGGCCGGAGCTGAAATGGTGCAGGGCACCATCAACGGATACGGCGAGCGCTGCGGAAACGCAAACCTGGTGTCTGTGGTGGCCAACCTCGCCACCAAGTTCGGCATGGAGTCTCTGCCGGCGACCTCGCTCGCCCGTCTCACGGAGCTGTCGCGCACCGTGGCTGAGATCGCAAACCTGGCGCTGCCACTGCAGCAGCCATTTGTCGGTTATGGCGCCTTCGCCCACAAGGGAGGCCAGCACGTCGCTGCCGTGCTGCGCCACAAGGACTCGTACCAGCACATCGACCCGGCGGTCGTGGGCAACGAGCCCAGGGTGCTCGTCTCGGAGCTGTCGGGTCGCGGCAACGTGCTGGCCAAGGCGCGCGAGTTCGGTCTCGAGCTCGACCGCGACGACCCGCAGACCAGGTGGCTGGTCCAGCACCTCAAGGAGCTTGAGCACCGCGGCTATTCGTACGAAGCCGCCGATGCGTCCTTCGAGATGCTGGTGCGCCGGCTCCAACCGGGTTACAAGGCGCCATGGACCGTCGCTGACTTCACCACCAACGTCCGCAAGAACGGCGATTCCGTGAATGCCGAGGCAACCGTGCAGGTCGAGGTGGCAGGGACCGTCTACCACACGGCCGCGTCAGGCAACGGCCCGGTCAACGCGCTCGACGCGGCGTTGAGAAAAGCGCTGAGCCCGCGGTTTCCAGGCTTGCGCGGCGTCACGCTGCACGACTACAAGGTCCGCATCCTCGACGGCGATGCAGGCACGGCGGCGACCACGCGGGTGCTGATCGAATCCGGCAGGGGGCTCAAGCGATGGACCACGGTCGGTTGCTCGAGCAACATCATCGAGGCGTCGCTGCTGGCGCTGATCGATTCCCTGGAGTACGCGCAGCTGGCCGCAGGTCGATCAGGCGGTGGCGTAACCGGCTTCGAGGGCCATGCCGCTGGAGCGTGACGACAGCGCTCGCTTGAGCTGTTGAACGGCGCCGACTATGTCGCCTCGAGCCTCGAGTATGTCGGCGTAGCGCGCATAGGTGCGACTCATCAGCTCACGGGATGCCGCAGGCTCGCGTAACACCTCGAAGGCGGCTGCGAACTCTGCGTCGGCGGCGGCGTCATCGCCCCGGACGGAGGCCACACGCCCGAGCCAGGCGTGCGCGTCGGCGATCGAGGTGATCGCATGGCTTTGGCCGGCCAGCTCGAGGGCCTCGGCCGCGAAACGCTCCGCCTCGTCGACGTTTGACTCTGCGAGGTTCAACTCGCAATGGCTGAGCAGGAGGGCAGCCACGGATTCATCGTCTGCCTTGGCCTCCTGGGACAACCGAAGCGAGCGGTCGAGGTGACTACGCGACTCGGCCACCCGCCCTGTCCTCAGCAGCATGAGCCCGAGATTGTTCTCGGTGCGCGCGAGCGAGATGCGGTCGTTGAGGGTCTCGTGCAGCGCCACCGCCCGCTGGGCGTAGTAGGTCGCCTGTTTGACGTTGTTGAGCTCCTGGTACGCGAAGCTCAAGCCGGCGTAGAGGATCGACAGGCGACGCAGATCCTGGACCACCTCACCCGCGGCCACCGACTGCTCGAAGGCTTTGATCGCCGCCTCCCAACGGTGATCGGCGGTGTGTACTCCGCCGAGCACTCCCAGCAGCCGGCTTTCGGTAATCGCTGGTACCGGGCGCAGCGACCGGCACGTCGCCAGCGCTCCCTCCACCAGGGCGAGTGCGCCGGGGTCTTGCATCATGTAAGCCGCCGACGCCTCGCTGCCGAGACACTCTGCCGTCATCAGCATGTCGCCCGACTGCTCGAAATACGCTCGGGCGGTCGAGGCGAGCCGGCGCGCCGGCACCCAGTGCGCGAGCCGGAGTTGCGCCGTCGCCATCTGGAACTTGATCCGCGCCACCATCTCGGGGTCGCGCTCGACGTTCAGAAGAGCTTCGGCTGCGGCCAAAGCGCCCGCGGGATCCCCCGTCACGATCAGCCGTTCGAGCTCTGCCGTGCTGGCGGTGGAACGAGGCTCCGTTGTGCTCGGCCGGCTGAGGAAAAAGTCGAGGGGGCGCCCCGTCCGCTCGGCGATGAGCTTGAGGGTCTCCATCGAAGGCTTCGCTTTCCCCGTCTCTACGAAGTAGATGGCCGTGCGGCTGATCTCGTCCCCTGCCACCTGGGCCAGGCTCAGGCCGGCATCAGACCTCGCCTGTTTGACTGTGCCGGGCTTGATCTCGACACCGCGGCGGCGGCCCCGACGGCCCGAGGATGCCTTCCCTGTCCCCCTCGGGCCGTCTTCGGCTGACGGGTGTGTATGCACCTCTGACATAACATCAGCTTATCCGACTATTTGTCACTTGACACACATGAATTGACGACTATCGACGGTCTACTGGCAACAGCCCGGAACGTTGTCGGCGCCGACGCCCATCGAAAGGGCCAGCACGAGGATCGTCGCCAGGATGGCGGCAAAGATGAGCCTTCGCATTCAAATCACCTCCTTTGCGGGGCAGACCAGCTCCGCTTTTGGCACCGAAAGGAGGTTCAATCAGCGGCGGCGACGGCAGGGCGCGCCGGGTGACCGGCTCGCAGCCGGCCTCCGACGGCCCAGGCCATCGCTATCAACTTCACCCCGCCCACCGCAGCCCCGAGAAATCCGATGCCGGCTCCGATCGATCCGAAGGGCACCTCGAGCAATCGCAAGGCGACGATTGCGGGCAGCAGCGCCAGCCCGAGGGCCGCGGCGGCAATCCCGAGCATCGCCAGGGCCGAGGTCAAACTCGCTGGCTCGAGCTCGACGTCGGGCTCATCCAGGACTGACCAGCCACAAGAGTCGCGCTGTACGCTCGTTGCCAAGATGGCAGTGCCTCCTAGACCGCAGTCCCTGCGTATCCACACCGCTGTGCTGCAAAGGACTGCCCGCTGATGTTAATTGAAATCCGCATGAATTAACATGGACCTGGAGAAGTAGTGGCGAGATCGCCCTCTCCGACCTACGCACCGGCCCTGCGACAGGCGCCCGAGACCGGTCTCTTCTCATCGCCCTCACGCGAATCGGTTCGAGTGGTCGGGGGCTTCGGTTTTCGCGGATGGGGCGCCTTCACGATCGCCGCCACGAGCGCGGGCATCCTGTCAGTCGCGTTCGTGGTGTGGACTGCGCTGCGGATCGGCGGAGACCAGGCCACGATCGCTGTCGACGACATCGGCGAGGCCGTCGCCGCACTGATCGCCGCGGTCAGCTGTGGCTTCGCGGCGGCTCGCACCACCAACCGCACCCGCCTGGCCTGGGCGTTTTTCGCAGCATCGGCTGCCAGCTGGGGCATCGGCGAGGTGGTGTGGTCCGTCTACGAGGTCGGCCTGGGGGTCAGCGTCCCGTTCCCGTCGGCGGCGGATGCGGGTTTTCTCCTCGCCATTCCCCTGGCGGTTGCCGGAGTGTTCGCGTTCACATCCGCCCCGGCCCGCCTGGCCACGCGCGGGGAGGCGCTCCTGGCGGGCGCCATCGTGGCGCTCTCCCTCCTGTTCGTGGCCTGGGCCCTCGGGCTCGGCATGGTCTATGACACGTCCACGGCGTCGCCGCCGGCCCGGCTGATCGGCCTCGCCTACCCGCTCGGCGACATCGTCACGATCACCGTCCTGGTGCTTGCGCTCCGGCGTGCACGAAGGACGGAGCTTGGCAGCTTGTTCCTGCTCCTCGGGGGTCTCGCTTCAGCGGCGGCGGCCGACAGCGCCTTCGCCTACCTGACGGCCAGCGGCGCCTACGGGGCGATCGGAAGCCTCCTCGATGCCGGCTGGGTGATCGGCTACCTGATGATCGCGCTGGCGCCCATCTGGCCGGCCACCGACACGGAGAAGGTCAGATCCGAAGGGCCGATCGAGCTCTGGCAGCTCGCGCTTCCATGGGCGGCCGTCGTGGCGGCTGCGCTCACCGCGATCAAGCTCGTCTCAAACAACCAGGTCCTGGACCGTTTCGAAACGGTGCTGGCGGGATGCATCGGGCTCCTGCTGGTCGGGAGCCAGGTCCTCTCGCACAGGGACTCGCTGTCTTTGCTCGTCGCCAGCCGGCGCATCGAGGACCAGCTGCAGCGGCGCAACAACCTGCTGGACGAGATCGTCAGCCATGCCCCGCTCGGCATCGTTCGAGTGGGCCCCGACATGCGGATCATCGATGTGAACCCGAGAATGGCCGCCCTCATGCGGGCGCATGCGGGCCAGATGGTCGGCATGCCGGTGGCGGCATACCTCGACCCGAGCGAGTTCACGCGCGTCTTCGACCTCTTCAAACCGCTGTGGACGGGCGACGTCGATTCGATCGAATCTGACAGCCGCGCCGTCCGCGGTGACCGGACCAGCGCATGGCTTCACTGGAGTGCGACCACGGTGCGCAACGCGGCGGGACGCGTCGAGTACTTCCTGGCGATGTACGAGGACACCGATGCTCAGCACGCCGCCAACGAAGCGGCTACGGCTCACCTCGCCGGCATCGAGCGGCTGAACCAGCTCAAGAGCGAGTTCATCACCCTGGTCAGCCACGAATTTCGCACCGGGCTGGTCGGCATCCAGGGCTTTAGCGAGATGATTCGAGACGCGGACGACCTGGCTCGGGAAGACATCAAGGCGTTTGCCGCCGACATCAACAAAGATGCCCAGCGTCTCAACCGGATGATCAACGACATGCTCGACCTCGATCGCATCGAGGCCGGCCGGCTCACGTTGCGCCTGGAATCGGTGGACATCAACGTTGTGCTGCAGGACGCTGTCGAGCGCGCCCGCGCGTCGAGCGAACGTCACACGATCGAGGTCAAGCTCGATCCCTCGCAGCCGGTCACGGAATGCGATGCCGACAGAGTCGCGCAGATCGTCGCCAACCTGCTCACGAATGCGGTCAAGTACTCCCCCGATGGAGGCGAGATCCTGGTCTCGAGCCAGGCCGGCGAAGGGTTCGTCGAGGTGAGCGTCCGCGATCACGGCGTTGGCATCGCTCCGGAGTTCGCGAAGCGCCTTTTCAGCCGCTACGAGCGCTACGAGAAGACGAGCGGCAAGATCATCGGCACGGGGCTCGGTCTGGCGATCGCGCGGCAGATCGTCGAGATGCACGGCGGGCGCATCTGGGTTGACACCACGGTGGGCTCGGGGTCGGACTTCCGGTTCGCGCTGCCCATGACCCTGCCGAAAGCGTCGGCCTAGAGCTGCTGGGGGTCGAGGAATTCGGTCACCAACGACTGGAAGTGGTACACGCCGTTCTCGCGCAGAGCGGAGAAGCGGCCGTGGCTGTACGAGCGCGACCGGAGACCCTTCTGCACCTGCTCGCAGACGCCGATGTCCTCCTGCTGAATCTCATCTGAGAAGGCGATCGTCTGCTGCATCGATTCCCAACCCGCGCCGGTGCCGGGCTCGGCGAAGAACCATTCGAAGATCGTGAGGGTGCGATCGACTCCCATCGGGAGGATCACGTTG
>DATFVI010000045.1:0-4405 GCA_035260405.1 Candidatus Dormiibacterota bacterium | reverse complement strand
GGATGGAATCGCCTCCCAGCTCGGGTTGGTCCGGGAAGCACGCGGTCGAGCTGTACGTGCGGACCTACACCACCATGCTGCAGAGCTCGGGCGAGATCAAAGTAGAGTCGCTCGTCCAGGCGCACCTGGGCATGGGCTCGGTGCTGCACCCCTTGGCGGCCGAGCCCCAGACCGACATGGGAGCCCTGCTCTACGCGGTCCGCCGCCTACCGGAGGCGATCAGCCGCTGCCGTCACGTCGTGATGGGCCAGAGCCCACAGGGTTTCCGGGCGGTCCTCCAAGCGGACATCCTCAGCTGGCAAAGGGTCAAGGCACCCGCCCGCCGCCGCCGCTGGTACCACGACGGCAAGGACATGCTGGCCGTGCTCATCGCCTCGGCATCAGACATCGACGACCTCATCCCGACGCTCGTCGCGTACCAGATCGAATGGAACAAGCTCCACCGCGCCCTGCAGGACGTGCAGCTCTCAGAGGACCAGGCGCGGCAGGCGGCCGGAGCGACAGAGGACGACTGGCGCCGTCTGCATGAGGCGTGGGGAGACGCTTTCGACTCCAACCTGGCGTCCATCAAGCGCGAGGAATGCAGGATCGTGCTGCGGCTCATCGGCGGAAGTCATATCGGCTATGCGCGAAACGCGAGCCGTTGGTGGCTTCCGATCGCGGGCGCGATGGGCGAGATGGGCGCGCGCGACGCGCCGATCTATTTCGTTTCGTCCAACTCGCACAGCCTCGTCAATGTGCTGACCGGGGTGGCGCGCGAGTTTGAAAGCGACATCGTGGATTGGATCGGCACCCACCATCCCGAGCTCGACGAGGAGCGCCGCAAGCTGGAGGCTGGGCACATCCGTGCGTCACGCCACAACTGGATGTACTACGGCGCACGGCAAGTGTTCGACCAGCATCCTGATCGCGAGCGGATGCGCCGGCGGCGGGCTGAGATGGAGGCCGCAAACGGAGTCAGGCACATACCGGCGAAGGGCACCGGCGTCGACTCGGCGGCCCAGGTTTTCATGCTGTCGAAGCTCGACCCTGGCGCAATCGATCCGCGCGTCGGCGCGGTCGACGAAAAAAAGCTGCGC
This sequence comes from Candidatus Dormiibacterota bacterium, assembly GCA_035260405.1. GTDB lineage: Bacteria > Chloroflexota > Dormibacteria > Dormibacterales > Dormibacteraceae > Palsa-870. Next base: position 3,326 of record DATFVI010000045.1, on the reverse strand, counting down.
GCCTCGGATGCCTGCATCGTCAACGTCGACTATCCGCTCGGCGAAGCCGCCTATCACATCCTCCGCCAGGTCGCCGAGCAGGCGTCGTGGATGAGAGGCCTCTACGTCCTCGGCAAAGCCGCGACGCTGAACGCGGACGTGGGGGACGTGATGATCCCCAACGTCGTCCACAACGAGCACTCGGGCAACACGTACTGGCTCGCGAACTGCTTCACCGCCGCCGATGTGCAGCCGAACCTCGTGTACGGTTCGGCGCTCGACAACCAGCGCGCCGTCACGGTACGAGGAACGTTCCTGCAGAACCGCGACTACCTCGATTTCTACTACCAGGGGCGATACACGGTGGTCGAGATGGAAGCGGGGCCTTATCTCGACGCGTGCTACGAGATCGTGCAGCCGGACCGCTACCCGCTGGACGAGAGCGTCAACATGGCCCAGGTCAACTTCGACCTCGGGATCGTCCACTACGCATCGGACACTCCGTACACACAGGCGCGCACGTTGGGCGCGCGAGGGCTCAGCTACCGGGGGATGGACTCGACGTACGCGTCGGCTATCGCGGTGGCGCGGAGGATCCTGCAGCGCGAGGAGGTGCTGCTCCCCCCGGCGCAGCCGCAGCCGCCGCCGGCGCAGACCCAGCACTGACGAACAGCCGGTGCTCGTGCGGGTGATTGTGGTCGCCCGCTCCATGGTGGATCTCGCCGCACGGATGGCAGCTTTCAACCTGGATCGTCGTGTGTCCGATGGCGAACTTGCCGCAAAGGCGGCCCTCGAGGTCGCGCACAACGTGCTCCGCCTCTCCAAGCTCGCAGTCGCCCACGACCACATGGCAGCTGAGCGCCACCTCGTCCGATGAAAGCGCCCAAACATGCAGGTCGTGCATGCTGGTCACCAGTTCGGTGTCGCTGATCTCACCCGCAACGGCCGCGAGGTCGATCTCGGCAGGTGTGCCCTCCATCAGGAGGTTGACCGTCTCGCGCACGATCCTCCACGCCCCGAAAGCGATGAGGACGGCGATGCCGAGCGACAGCAGCGGGTCGATGTAGAGCCAGCCGGTCAGCAGGATGACGATCCCGGCCACGACGACGCCGACCGAGGCTCCGATGTCTCCGATGACATGCAGCATCGCGGCTCGCACGTTCAGGCCCTGCGACTGCCCGCGCAAGCCGAACGCCACGAAGGTGTTGATCGCGATCCCGGCGAGGGCCGCGACGATCACGACGCCACCATGGACGGGTTCCGGGTGCGCGAGGCGCCGCACCGCCTCGTAGGCGATGGCGATGACGATGACGATCAGCGTCACCGAGTTGACCAGCGCGGCCAGGATGCTGACCCGGTGGTAGCCGTAGGTGCGCCGGGCGTCGGCCGGGCGGCTGGCCTGAGCAACCGCGAACCACGCCAGGCCCAATGCGAATACGTCGGTCAAAACGTGCCCGGCGTCCGAGAGCAAGGCCAGGGAGTGCGACACCAGGCCGCCCACCAGCTCGACCGCCAGCACGACGCAGGTGAGCGCCAGGGCGAGCTTGAGCGCCGATCCCCGCGATCTCACCTGTTCCATAAGGTCATCCTACCCAGGGGTTCAACGTTGAATCGCGGTCGGAACCTGCGGCGAGAGATTCGGCGATCCAGGAGGCCCAGATCCGGGTGAAGCGACGAGCAGCGGAGCGAGCGCGTCGTACATGCGTGAGCGAGCAGCGCAGTCGCTGAACCCGGAGATGGGCCGCATGGGCGCCGAAGATCCGTCGCCGGTTTCCGTCCGCGATTCAACCTATCTCCACCAATCATTGCCCCGTTCCAGGTAGGCCAGGAGCATCCCGTGCCGCAGGCCCTGGTGGCTGACGTGCAGGACGGCCAGCCCGTACCAGTCCAGGAGCAGAAGCAGGGCCTCCACCCCGGCCCGCATCGCCTTGACCCGACTCGGAGGGAGCTTGACGACCGTGGCGACCTCGGCCGCCCGTGCCCTGTCCAGGCGTGCCTCGCAGGTGAGCAGGTCGGCGGTGGTCAGGACCGATGGCGGGTTGCGATGCGTGAGCACAAGGGGCAGGTTGGAGGCGGTCCCACCGGTGCCGACCAGCCGCTCGATGTCACCGTCCGGGGCCTGGGTCAGCTCGCGTAGCGCAGCCCGCCGCAGGCGCGCGCGCTCCTCGGGCCTGGGTGGATCGGAAAGGTACGTGCTCGCCAGCACCCCCGAGCCGATTGGCAGCGTCGTCGAGCGAACCATCGCCTGCCCCTGGCCGATCACGACCTCGGTTGAACCGCCTCCGAGGTCCACCATCGCCCACTCCCGGCGCACCGCGTGCCGGCTTGCCACGCCGAGGAAGCTCAGCTCGGCCTCCCTTTGAGCCGGGATGACATGCACCGGGACGCCGATCGCCCGGCCTGCCTCGCGGACGAAGGCGTCCCGGTCGGTCGCCTGCCGGACCGCCTGCGTGGCGCCGGCGATGAGGACGTCGAAGCTGTGCGAACGCGCCCGCTCGACGACCGAACGCAGAGCCTGGATCGCAACTTTGGACCGGGATCCGATGGCGCCGGTGCGGGCCACGTAGGGCCCTAACTCCGGTTCCTCCACGTAATGGGCGACGTCCTCGAGCTTCCCACGCACGACATCGGCGACCAGGGAGTGCACCGTGTTGCTTCCAATGTCCACAGCGGCGAGACGCATCTCAGGCTCACTCTAGAATCTGGCGGTGGGCAAGAAGAAGGGGACGCGCATCGAGAAAGATTCCATGGGCGAGATGGAGGTGCCGGCCGACGCCTATTACGGCGCCTCGACCCAGCGTGCTGTGCTCAATTTCCCGATCTCCGGGCAGCCGCTGCCACGCCGGTTCATACGCGCCCTCGGCCTGGTCAAGCGGGCGGCGGCCCAGACCAACCTCGAGCTCGGCCTGCTCTCCCGCCGCCGGGCGCGCGCGATCGCCGCGGCTGCGCAACAGGTCGTCGACGGCGAGCTGGACGCACATTTCCCGATCGACGTTTACCAGACCGGTTCGGGCACCTCTACCAACACGAACGCGAACGAGGTCATCGCGACGCGGGCGACCGAGATCCTCGGCGGCGAGAGAGGGTCTCGCCTGGTCCACCCCAACGACCACGTTAACCTCGGCCAGTCCTCCAACGACGTCATCCCGACCGCCATCCAGCTCGCGGCGGCGATGGCGATCCAGGATGAGCTGATCCCGTCGCTCGAGCGGCTGCGCAAGGCGCTCGATACGAAGAGCAAAGAGTTCTGGCCGGTGATCAAGACCGGCCGCACGCACCTCCAGGACGCCACGCCGATCCGGCTCGGGCAGGAGTTCAAGGGCTACGCGGGACAGATCGAGGAATCG
>DATFVI010000044.1:0-16516 GCA_035260405.1 Candidatus Dormiibacterota bacterium | reverse complement strand
TAGACCGCGGACGTCGCCATCAGCACCAGGCCCGCGCGGCGATGCATCACCGCCCACGCGAGAAAGCCGAGTCCCAGCGAGACGAGGGCGCCGTCCTCCTTGCAGAGCATCGGCGCCACCCCGGCAAGCAGCAGGACGCCGTCGCCCGCGTGACTCGCTCGCGCGGCGCCAAGGACCGCCAGAAACACGAACGGTACCGCGAGCGCTTCGGTGTGGAAGTCGTATCCGACGGCGCGCAGGACGAAGAGCTGGGCGATGTACGCGACGCACGCCACCATCGCCGAGCGATGGTCCAGCCACGTGCGCGCCAGCAGGTATAGCGGCACGACCGCGCCACCGAGCGCGAGCGATTGAGCGCCCAGGAGCCAGAGGGGAGAGGGATGAATCATGTACAGCGGCACCAGCACGGCGAGCGCAGGGGAGAAGTGCTGGCCGAAGAACGGATAGGGCGCGAAGCTGGTCACGAATCCGTGGCCGCGGGATGCGTTCCAGACCACCTGGTCGAAGTAAGCGAGATCCAGCGCTGAGCTCTGCAGCGTCGCCCAACGAGCGAAGGCGTAGCCGGCAAACGCGATGACAGCTGCTCCAGACAGCGCGAGCGCCGGCAGCGGAATCGGGATCGCCTGGCCCCGGTCTCGAACGGCGACGCGTGCGATCGCGCTCAGGACGCCACCGTCACCTGGACCATGTGGAGGCCCGTCGATCCGGCCGGGGCAAAGCCTCGTGATGTCTTTAGCTGCGGATCGCCTTTGCCGTCGCGCGCACGCACCTTCAGCACTGCCGTGCCTGTGCCGGTAGGCGTCCACTCGGCCTGCCACACGGACCACGTCATCGGCTTGCCGTAGGTGATCCGTGCCGGAGTCCAGGTCGAACCGCCGTCCGTGCTCACCTCGACCTGCGAGATGCCCCGGTCGGCGGCGTAGGCGATGCCCTGCAGCTGGACCGTGGAGCCGGCTCTCACGACCTGCGCCTTCTTCGGCGAATCGATGCGGGACATGGTCTGGACGAAGCGCGGCTGCCAACCCTGCGTCTCGTAATAGCCCGCCTCCGCCTGATCCACGACCTCGATCCGCGTCAGCCACTTGACGCTCACCTCGCCGTAAGCGCTGGGGACGAGCAGACGGAGCGGGTAGCCGTGGCGATCGGGCAGCGGCTGGCCGTTCATGAGCCAGGCCAGGAACGTCCCGTCCGCCAGCGCGGTGTCCAGGGATGCGGTGTGAACGTAACCGTCGACGGCGCGAAACGTGACCCCGCTGGCGCCGGGCATCGGCGCCGCCGCGTCAAGCAGGGTGCGCAGGGACACGCCGTGCCATGCCGCGTTGCTGATGAGGCCCCTGCCGACGCCGTTGCTGATGCATTCCAGGGTCGTCTCCTGGGTTGTGCAGTTCGGCAGGCGGGTGAGGTCGGACAGCTGGTAGGTCTTGGGGTGGGCGACTCTTCCAGCCACCTCGAGGCGCCAGGCGGGCTGGTAGACGGCCGGATCGATGAGGTTCTTGGTGACCGTGTAGAAGCCGCTGTTCGGGGTCAGCGGCTGAACCGGTCCGTCGTATGTCATCCCGTCGTAGCCGAGGGCGCTGTTCTTGTAGAGGAACGTGGCCATCCCGGCGGTCCCGATCGCGAAGACGCCCGCGACCGCGCCCAGCATCAGCCGGCGCCTCGACTCGTCGATCTCGGCGCCCGCGGCCGGCTGGGGATCCGTCCAGCGGAGCACGACATTCAGGGCGGCCCCGTAAACACCGAACTGCAGAAGGAACCCGAGGGCGGTGACCGCGGCGGCCGGTGCCGGTCCGAGACCGAGGTAGCTGGCCGGGAGCACCGGCCAGAGAGCAGCCATGCCGCCCACCCAGCCGATCGCGACCGCGACCAGCAGGGTACCCGTGGGGTGACGGGCGAGAGTTCGCTGCCGGAGGAGCACGGCATAGATGCCGCCAAGCAGGACACCGGCCGCCACCGTCCCGAAGAACCCACCGATCAGGGCCTGCTCCTTGGCCGCCTGTGCTCCGCCCATGAGGCTCAGGAGCTGAAGGAACTGAAAGACCGGAACATGGGGAAGGACGCGATCCGCCACGAGCTCGGATGGCAAAGACACGCCGGCGAAGCGGAGGAGGGCCTGAGCGAAGGCGAAAGCGAGGCCTGCCACCAGGCCCGCGATCGCGCCGCGACGGATGCTGATCACACGCCTTGGTTTACAGAGCGAGCGTTACTGCTTTGTGACAGCCTCGGACTATGCGGATGCGGGCAGACGCACCCAGAAACGCGTGATTCCGCTGTAGGACTCTGCGCCCACCTGGCCGCCGACGGCCTCGACCAGCTGCTTGACGATCGCAAGCCCGATGCCGGCCCCGCCACGCGCGGAGTCGCGGGACTTCTCGACGCGGTAGAAGCGCTCGAAAACGTGGCCGAGGTCGCCGGCGGGAATTCCCGGGCCGGTGTTGGCCACAGAGAGCAGGACCGAGTCGCGCTGTTGCTCGGCGCGCACCCACACGGTGCCGGACGCAGGGGTGTACCGGGCCGCGTTCTGCAACAAATTCGCCACCACCTGCGACAGGGAGTCGGGGTCGGCGCGCGCAGGCAGCCGACCGGGCAGCTCCACGTTGACCTTGATCGAAGCGCCCTCGAATCGCGGACGGTTCAGCTCGAGAAGCGCTTTGATTATGGCCACGAGGTCGAGCTCCTCGGGGCGGCGCTCGGGATCCACACCCTCGGCCAGCGCGTCGAGCGAGCGGGATAGCCGGTTGAGCCGGGCCACCTCGCCCTGGAGCGCGGCGAAGATCTCAGGTCCCGGCTCGACTACGCCTTCGCGCAAACCCTCCATGTACCCGTGAAGGTTGGTGAGCGGCGTCCGCAGCTCGTGCGCGAAGTTCAGGATCAGCTCGCGGCGCTGGCGCTCCTGGTCCTCGAGGCTCGCGGCCATCTGGTTGAAGGAATCCGCGACCGACGCGAGCTCCGGCGCGCGCGGTCTCTGTACCCGGGCGTCGTAACCTCCCTCGGCGACGCGTCGCGCGGCGCTCGCGAGCTCGTCGAGCGGCCGCTCGATCATCCTGCCGAGCACGATCGCGAGGATCAACGAACCCACCACCGCGAGCAAAGATGCGGCCAGCACGACGCGCGTGATCGATTCGTTGAACATCGCCTGCGAGACCGCGGCGGTCGCTCCATGCTCGAGCATCAGGCGGTCGAAAGTCGACGAACCCACCACGAGCACTCCAGCGGCGATCGTCGCCACTGTCAGCGCGGACACGAGCATGGCGCTGACGGCGACTCGAGCCGAGACAGACCGGAGTCTCACGCCTCGGCCATCCTGTAACCGATGCCGCGAACGGTCAGGACGTGACCCTGGCCGCGCGCGTCGTCGCCGAGCTTCGAGCGCAGGCGCCGCACGTACACGTCGATGCTCCGGTCCCGGATTTCATGGTTGAGGTTCGATCTCACGACCGCGTCGATGAGCACTTCCCGCGTCAACACCCGGCCGCGTGCCTGAACCAGCGCAAGCAGGAGGTCGAACTCGGAGGTGGTCAGTTCGAGTGCCTGGTCCCGCATCCTGGCCATGCGCCTGGATGGATCGACAACGACGTCTCCGTAGCGCACCACCGTGGCCGGCGAGGTGCGCGCCCTCCGGAGCACCGCGCGCACCCTCGCGACCAGCTCCGAGGGTGCGAACGGCTTCGCGAGGTAATCGTCAGCGCCCGACTCGAGGCCCGCAACTCGCTGCGTGGTCGAACCCAGCGCTGTGAGCATGATGATCGAGACCTCGGTCTCGTCGCGTGCGGCTCGCGCGACCGCGCGCCCGTCGAGCTCGGGCAGCATGAGGTCGAGCACGACGAGCGCAGGCGAGAGCTTGCGAATCAGCTTGAGCGCGGTCAGCCCATCGCGCGCGATCGCCACGCGGTAACCGGCTCGCACCAGGTACTTTTCGACAAGCTGGGCGATCAGGAGATCGTCATCGACCACGAGCACGAGCTCGGAGGCAGGTGCGCTCATTGGATTGACAATGCCATTGAACGGCTGCCCACCGCGAATTCGAACGGCCCGCCATCGAGATACCCCACCCAGCTGCGCAGTACGTGGACTGGCGAGGTGCGGGCTCCGCGTGCGGGAGCATCCTCATCCAGGGACAGCACGACAGCGCCATCGCGGCCGCAAGGCCAGTGGTGCGCAAAGGCCGCTGCCGTGGAGCGAGGCTCCGCTCCAGTCACTCGAACGTCCGGGAATCGCCACGAGCCTGGCGCGGCTTCCGGCGCCGCCACGAAACGGTCGTAGACGATGTCGAGAGCGTCGCCCATGGCTCCCTCGCCGGCGAACTCGACCGTCAGGCAAAGCTGGCGCGAGCGCCAGATCGCGCCCCGGTAGGCCACAGCTCCCTGAACCCGCGTCAGCCGCATGGTTGTTCCGAGATCGGCCATGGCGGCGGCAAACGCTCCCAGGTTCAGATGTGACTCGGGCCCGTCGATATACATGCGGTAGGTCAAGGTGGGAACTCGAGCGCCGATGTACCCCGTGTCCTCTTCGACGGTGTAGCCGGTCACCCGCCCCGACAACACCAGGCGATCGAGCTCTGAGGCGATCATGACGCCACCTGTTGCACCAGGCCGCGGCTCCGCAGGTCCATGAGGGATTCGCCGAAGAGCTCCGCGACGGTTCCCTGCTCCCGCAGCCACTCGACGTAGCGCGCCAGCCCCTCGTCCAGTGCGACGGTCGGTTGGAATCCGGCAGATGCCATGAGGCTGATGTCGGGCGTCAGGGCCCGCATCTCGCCTGGGCGGAAGGCCCCGGGGACCTGCGGCTCGATCCGCTTCTCGAGCAGATCCGCAAGGCTTTCAGCGAGACGTCTCACCGAGGTTGGATTCCCTGTGCCGACATTCACCGCCAGCCCGTCAAGCCGGTCCGACTGGGCAGCCAGCAGGCAGGCGCGGGCGATGTCACCGACGTAACACAGGTCGCGCGTCTGCTCGCCGTCCTCATAGAGGACGGGGGCGAGCCCGTTCATCAGGCGGGTGCAGAAGACCGCGATCACGCCCGTGTACGGGTTGAACACCGATTGTCGCGGGCCGTAGGTGCACGCGAACCTCAAAGCAACAGCAGGTATGCCGGCCTGCCGCGACCAGCTGAGCGTCAGCCGCTCCTGGTCGGCCTTCGTGATGGCGTAAACGGTTTCGCCACCGGTGGGGGCGGACTCTGGCGTGGGCACCGAGTCGGTGGGTCCGCTACACGCAGGGCACGGAACGTCGAATCGGCCGGCCGCCATCGCTGCCTCCGTCCGGCGCTTGGGATAGAGCACTCCGTGCGTCGGGCATTTGACGGCGCCCTCTACATAGACGGCCTGGGAGGATGCGACCACCAGCTTGCGAACCGCCGGGTTGCGATCGCGGATTGCCTCCAGCAGGCGCGCCGTGCCCAGGCTGTTGACTTCGACGAACTTCGCGATCCCCGGCATATACCCGCCGTAGGCGGCTAGGTGAAACACCGTATGCACGCCCTCCAGCGATGCGTGCAGCGTGGCCGGGTCGCGGACGTCGCCCAGGACGAAATCGGCGACGCCGTTCACCCAACTCGGCTTACCCCGACCGTGAGTCCGCGGCTCGAGGTTGTCCAGGATTCGTACAGACCACCCGTCGGCCAGCAACTGGTCGACCAGGTGCGAACCGATCAGGCCGGCTCCGCCCGTAACCAGGGCGCGCCGCCTAGGCAACCCGGACTCCGGATCCGCGGATGAGGTTCAACGCTAGCGCCGACCAGCGCAGGTCCTGTCGCCGGCCGATCTCTTGCTCCAGCAAGTCCAGGTCTTGCTCGATGTCGACATCGAACTCGGGCTCGAGGAGATGGACGGAGAGGCGTTGTTCCACAGCCTGGGCCATCATCTCGGCGAGCGTCGAGGCTTTGCTCATCGTCGCGCCCGCGAAGATGTCGTGGAATCTCTGCATGCCGACGAGGTAATAGCCCCCGTCGATCGTTGGGCCGAACACAACGTCGTTCGACTCGAGTGCGGCGAACGCCTCCTCGACTCTTGCGCGTCGCAGCTGCGGAGAATCGGTGGCCACGAGGACGACCCGTCTCTCACCCCCGCTGTCGCAATCGCGAAACAGGTTTGCCTGGCGCGCCGACCAGCCTCGTCCACGCTGGACGCGCACCGCATCGGCTCTCGACGCGAGCGGCCTGAGGAGCGGCCATGAGTCGGGAGTGACGTACCAGGCGATCTCGTAAGGGACGCTTGTGAAACGAGCGACCAGGTCGCGCAAGAAGCCTTCATAAAGGGTGGCGGCTTCCCGCATTCCGATCGCTGCGCCCAGGCGCGTCTTCACCTGGCCGGCGACCGGGGCCCTGGCTGCAAAGTACAGGCGCTTCATCCGATCTCTCCCGAGCGCCAGCGCGACCACCGCACAGCGGTCCACAAGATTCGGAACCCGGCGCGCACGCTGCCCGAGATCGTTCCGCTCACCTTCGAGACTCCGATGCGGCGCCGGTGCCGCACCGGGACTTCGACGTAGCGGTACCCGGCGCGAAGCGCCTTGACCGTCATCTCGGTCGACCAGCCATAAGTGCGCGCACGTGGTTCGAGGGCGAGCAATCGCTCGACCCGAATGGCGCGCATCGGTCCCAGGTCGGTGACCACGGCGCCGCAGCTCCAGCCGATCAGCGACGTCGCGAGGCGGTTGCCGAAACGCTGCAGGGAGGTCATCGAACCGGGTTCGCGGTCGCGCCGCGCGCCCACGGCCAGGTCCGCCGAGCCGGCCCTGACCGGTGAGACCACGCGGTCGAGATCTTCAGGATGGTCCGCTCCGTCCCCATCCAGGAACACGGCGATGCCATCGCCCGCGGCCAGCACGCCGGCCAGGCATGCGCGGCCGTATCCGCGGCGCGCTTCGCTGACGACCTCGGCGCCTGCCGTCCGTGCCACCTCGACGGTCCTATCGCGCGATCCGTTGTCGACCACGATGATTCGATCTCGCGCATCGAGGTTGCGACGCAAGGCCGTGACGAGCTGTCCGATGGCGGCCTCCTCATCCAGGCAAGGGATGATGACCCGGAGGGGCCCGGCGTCGATGGGCTGCACACCCTTATAGGTAGCGGTCGATTGTTACTGGTCGGTGACTGCGGGAGTCAGCCTCCCATGAACGCGTTTCGCATTGCCCGGCCGCAGGAGCACGACCGCTCCTCCGGCAGCCGTTCGATGAGCGTCAGGATGAGGCGGCGCACCCGCTCGTTGTTCGAGCTCATCACCGCCAGGACGTCGGTGACGTTGACTGGCGCGATCGCCGGGTCGGCCTCGGTTCCCGCATCGTAGTCCGTGACCAGCGCCAGGTTGACGTAACACATCTCGAGCTCGCGGGCGAGGATCGCCTCTGGGTACTGGGTCATGTTGATGACGTGCCATCCCTGCTTTCCGTACCAGCGGCTTTCGGCGCGCGACGCAAACCGTGGGCCCTGGATCACGACCACGGTTCCGCCGTCGTGCATCGCAACGCCCTGTCCGCGGCCGATCTCGACCGCCAGCGACCGAAGCTGCGGGCAGTACGGATCCGCGGCCGAGACATGGGCGACCCTGGGCCCTTCCATGTGATAACTGTCGGGCCGGCCCCATGTCCGATCGACGAACTGGTCGCACACGACGAAGTCGCCAGGCTTCACGTTCGCCTGCAGGCTGCCCGCGGCGTTCGGCCCGATGACGCGCTCGACGCCCAGCTCCTTGAAAGCCCAGAGGTTGGCTCGATAGTTGATCGCGGCCGGCGGGATGGTGTGCTTCGAACCATGGCGGGGCAGGAAGGCGACGCGGCGGCCGGCGACCGTGCCGATCGCCACGCGGTCGCTGGGCTCACCGTAAGGGGTGCTGAACTCGGCGAGCTCGACATCGTCCAGGAGCCTGTACAGGCCCGACCCGCCGAAGACTCCCACCGTGGCCGAATTCGTCACGTGACCTAGTTTCTCCCAAACGACGGAAGCTTCATGCCGGTGTGGTGGTTGTCCTCTGCATGAGCCAGACCCAGAAGACCATCACCCGTGTTCCACCGGCCGGCGAGCGTGCCCGATTGAAGGATGGAGTCCACATCGAGCTGAGCCCGCGACGCGTCAGGGCCTATTTCGACAACCAGCTGCTGGTCGACAGCGAGAAGGTTCTGCTCGTGTTCGAGACCAGGCGCCCGCCGGTGTACTGGTTTCCGATCGAAGACGTGCGCATGGAGCTGCTCGAGCCCAAGGAAGCGGCCTCTGGGACGCGGCGATGGCGCTCCAGGACCGGCGGTCGTGTCGAAGAGAACCTTGCCTGGGATTACCCTGAGCCCGCCGGCGACCTGGCGCCGCTCGCCGGCCACATCGCCTTCTACTGGAACGCGGTCGACCGCTGGTTCGAGGAGGACGAGGAGATCTACGTTCATCCACGCGATCCCTACACCCGGGTGGACACGGTCCACAGCTCGCGCCATGTGCGGGTCGAGGTCGACGGGCAGGTTGTCGCGGATACGCTGCGGCCGGTCCTGCTGTACGAGACTGGCCTGCCCACGCGCTACTACATCCCAAAGCTGGACGTGCGCATGGAACTTCTGGAAGCGACCCACACGGTGACGCACTGCCCGTACAAGGGCGACGCAAGCTACTGGTCGCTGCAGCTCGGCGACAAGACCTACAAGGATTTCGTGTGGGCCTATCAGCGGCCGATTCCCGAGATCCCGAAGATCGAGAACCTCCTGTGCTTCTACAACGAGAAGGTGGACCTGTTCGTCGACGGGATCAAACAAGAGCGCCCGGTTTCACCGTTCTCGTAAGTCCCGCGACGCCGCCAACTGAGCCCGACCGGCGGTACGCATCGCCTCAGCTCAACCATGCGTGCCCGAATGGCGAGTCTTAGCGTCCCGGGATAGGGCCGGTGCGTGGTGTGGCACAGGACTTTCTCACCACCAGCGATGTCGAAAGCTCGACGTGATTTGACTCGAGCTGGTCGCCGGCGATGAGACGGAGCAGCATGTTGACAGCCGTCTTGCCGATTTCGACCAGAGGCTGGTGGATGGTCGTCAGCGGAGGCGACATCTGGGCCGTGTAGGTGACGTCGTCGAAGCCGATCACGCTCATGTCATCAGGGACGCGAATCCCGCGCTCGTAGAGAACCTGGTACACGCCCGCCGCCTGCGCGTCGTTGCCGGCAAAGATCGCCGTCGGCGGATCTGGTTGATCGAGCAGATGACGCGTCTGCTGGACGCCGTCGCCGAGTAGGTATGTGCCTTCGCAGATCAGCGCCGGATCGACCGGGATGCCCGCTCGCTCGAGCGCCTCGCGGTACCCGGCCAATCGCGCACGGGACGTGGTCAGGTGAAGAGGGAAGGTGATGATTCCGATCCGTCGATGCCCCAGCGATACCAGGTATTCGGTGGCCGCGTAGCCTCCCAGCCAGATGGTCGATCCGATGGTGGGGAAAGCCGTGGTCGGTTCGTTGCGATCGCCGATCGCGACAAAGGGAATTCCCTGCGCCATCAAGGTATCGGCCAGGCCGATCTGCTCAAACGGGAGCAGGAGCAGCACGCCGTCCGTGGACTGATCGAGCAAGCGCCGCAGCCACAAACGTTGACTGGCCTCTTTTTCATTGGTCGAGAAGACGACGAGGCGGTAGCCGCTTTCCTCGAGAGCGTCCTGTATGCCGTGCATGATGCCGACGTCGTAGCCGCCCTCCAGGCGCATGATCACCAGGTCGATCAGGTAGCTCTGTCTTTTCCGCAGGTTGCGGGCCGCGTGGTTCTGGACATAGTCGAATCGCTCGATCACCTGCCGGATGCGAACCCGAGTCGAAGCGCCCACGCCGGGGAGCTCGTTGAGCACTTTGGAGACCGTGGTCGTCGAAACTCCCGCCTCCTTGGCGATCTGCGCCATGGTCGAACGTTTAGCCACCTTCTCCCGCAAGTCGCTTCCTTTCCCTTGAATTCAGGTGAACGATAACCTGGGCTGCTGGCACGAATTCTAATTGGAAATCACTGGGTGGTCTTGACAAACCCTCCGGTCTATGTTTTCCTCTGGCGCAGAACAGAGTAAACGTTTCCCCAAAAATTTGTTCGTCCATCGGCGGCTCTTTTTTCAGGAGGTCTCGTTCATGGGTACGGAACTAAACTTTGAGTCCTCTCTCAGCCGGAGGAGCTTTTTGCGACGCTCCGCCCTTTTCATGGGGGTGGGTGCGCTGAGCGTGGAAGCCTTCATTGCCGCGTGTAGCTCAACCGCCACCACAACGGCGGCCGCCACGGCTTCGGTGAACTCGATGCCGCCCACCAGCAACCCTGGCGCGGTGTTCGTCTTCAACCAGCAGGTCAAGGCTTTTGAGCAGGCCTACGCGAATGAAAAGATCGTGGGCAAGAACGACCCGTACGACCCCACGACCTACTTCGCCAGGCTGGCCGCCGGCCAGCAAGAAGACGGCGTCCAGAGCTACTTCACCGAGCCGCCGCTCCTCATGTCCAAGCACGCCGCGGCCGACATCACCAGCCTCGCCAAGGGCTGGCAGTACTACGCCGACTACGTTCCGAGCATTTCCGCCATCGCCACCGATTCGGCCGGGAAGGTGTATGGCATTCCCACCAACGGTTACACGCTGGGCATTTACTACAACCGCAAGATGTTCTCGGCGGCCGGGCTCAACCCCGACAAGCCGCCGACCACATGGGACGATTTCCGCGCCGCCGCCAAAGCGCTGACGACGTCATCGGTGGCCGGGTTCGCCGAAACCAGCACGGGCAACCAGGGTGGCTGGCATTTCACCAACTGGATGTACACGGCCGGCGGCGATATGCAATCCGCGGATGGTGCGAAAGCCACGTTCAACAGCGCGAAGGGCGCAAGCGTGCTGCAGCTGCTCAAGGACATGCGCTTCACCGACAACTCGATGACCAAGGAGCAGCTCTTCACCCAGGCCCAGACGCTTCAGCTGCTGGCCACCAACAAAGTCGCGATGGTCGTGATGGCGCCCGACCAGCTGAACAACCTGCAGTCGCAGTTCGGCGCCGACCTCAAGAATTTCGGGATCGGGCCCATGCCCCAAAACGGCGGCAACGCCTCGCTCGCCGGCGGCAACCTCTGGATCTTCAACCCGAAGTCATCGGCGGACGTGATCAAGGCTGCCTTTGACTACGTCGTTTACACCAACTTCGACCTCAACGTGCACGAGCTGAGCCTCGCCCAGCAGGCGGCGAATGGCCAGGCGGTCGGTGCGCCCACCGCCGTGCTGTTCAAGGGTGATTTCCAGTCGAAGCTCACGGCGCTGAACGTCAAGTACGCCAACGTTCCTCTCGACAACTACCAGACGTTCATCAACACCACGAATGGTCTGCGGCCGGAACCCCGCAGGCAGACGCAGAAGATGTATGCCGCGCTTGACCCCGTCATGCAGGCGGTTCTGACCACCGCGAGCGCCGACCCCCAGAAGCTCCTGGACCAGGCGGCGTCGCAATTCCAGCAGGTACTCGACTCCTCGGGATCCTAACGCGGTTTTCCAATATCTAAAGGAGGACCTCCTATGGCCCTTTCGAGATCCCGCAGGCGAACACCTCTCCTGTCGGCGGCCGTTCTGAGCCCCAGGGCGGCCGCCCTCCTGCTCGCGCCGGCGATTGCCCTTGCGATGTCGTCAACCGGAGTCGCGAGCAGCCCCCTGCCCCCGCGTGTGACCGTCGCCGCGATCGACCCATCGCTCGTCGCGGGGCGCGGCGCCCAGCTCGGCATCGTCGAGCAGGAGGCCGAGAACGCCGCGACGAATGGCACGACCCTCCCGTTCGACACGTCCGCCTACACCTTGTCGGGCGAGGCGTCGGGCCGGCAGGCCGTGAAGCTCGCGCCCGGCCAGTACGTCGCATTCACGCTCTCGCAGCGTGCCAATGCAATGACAGTGCGCTACGCGATCCCGGACGCCCCAAACGGCGGTGGCATCGAGGCCCCGTTGACGGTGAGCGTCGACCACAACGGCCTGGTGAACACACATCCGAAGGCCATCACCCTGACGTCGAAGTACGCGTATCTCTACAACCAGTACCCCTTCACCAACGACCCCAACGCGGGCCTGCTGCACCCGGATTGGTGGATCACGGAGTGCTCGTGCGTCCCCGCCTTTACGACCCCGACGCCGACCGTCACCAAACCTTTCAGGCCCATGCACTTCTACGACGAGCAGCGCGTGCTTCTCCACAATGTGTACCAGGCGGGTGACGTCGTCCGCCTGAGTGTGCCTGCCGACTCGAACGCGACGTGGACCGTCATCGACCTGGTCGACTTCCAGGCGGTGGACGACCCGACCCCCCAGCCGAGCAATTCGGTCTCCGTGACCGATTTCGGCGCTGATGCGAGCGGCATCGGCGACTCGGCGAACGCGTTCGACCTGGCGATCCAGGCCGCCAAGGCCTCAGGCAAGACCGCCTACATCCCGGCCGGCACCTTCCAGGTGAACAGGCACGTCATCGTCGATGACGTGACGGTCGAAGGCGCGGGCAGCTGGTGGTCGATCGTGAAGGGTCACCAGGTCACCCTCAGCTCGCCGGCGCCCGACGGCTCCGTGCACACAGGCGTGGGCTTCTACGGCAAGTACGCGCCCGACGGCGGGAGCCACAACGTGAAGCTGTCGAACTTCGCCATCGAGGGCGACGTGCGCGAGAGAATCGACACCGACCAGGTCAACGGGATCGGTGGCGCGTTGAGCGACTCGACGATCGACGGCCTCTACATCCATCACACGAAAGTCGGGGCGTGGCTTGACGGGCCGATGAACAACCTGACGATTGCGAACACGGTCATCGCGGACCAGATCGCGGACGGCATCAACCTCCACCAGGGAGTGACCAACTCTAGGGTGGTCAACTCGCTCATCCGGAACACGGCCGACGACGGGCTGGCGATGTGGTCGCAGGCTGCCGCCGGCCAGCCTGGAATCGAAGACGCTAACAACCTGTTCGACCACGACACGGTTCAGATCCCGTCTCTCGCGAACGGCATTGCCGTCTACGGCGGCCGCGACAACACCGTTTCAAACAACATCGTCGCCGACCCCGTGCGAGAGGGCAGCGGCCTGCACGCGGGATCGCGCTTCGGTTCAACGCCGTTTGCGGGGTCGCTCAAGTTCACGAACAACACGACCGCGCGAGCCGGTTCGTTCGAGCTCAACTGGAGGATCGGCCTTGGCGCGATCTGGCTCTACGCGCTCGAAGGATCTCTCGGGGCGGACATCGAGGTCACCGGCGACAGCTTCCTCCAGAGCACCTATAACGCGCTGATGATCGTCTCGGACTTCCCGGTCAAGGATCTCTACTCGATCTCGAACGTCCACTTCCAGGACATCCACGTGGACGGAACCGGCACGTCGGTGCTCAGCGCGCGCGCCGCCGGAAGCGCGACGTTCCAGAACGTCGTCGCGCGCCACGTCGGCGCCGTCGGCATCAACAACTGCGGTTCGTTCCACTTCACATCAGCGGGATCGGAGTTCAATGTGACCGACCTCGGCGGCAACACGGGTGGCGGGACCACCGGTCCCTGGCTTGCGCCATGGGAGCTGCCGAACACGATTACCTGCGATGATCGGCCGCCAGTGGTCCCGCCTCCGCCACCCTCCAGCTGGTAATCACATAGATCGCCAACGGGGGAGGGGCTTCGCCCTTCCCCCCGTTCCAACGCGACCCATGTTCTCGAAGGAGATTTCCGTGGAACGATCGTCGCCCTCGCGGGGCGCCAGGCCCTCGCGGAGCGCAAGGTCAGAAGAAAGCGTGTCTCGAGGTGAAGGCCTCGCTCTGGGCCGGGCGCGCCTCTTCATCTCGCGCAACCTCGGCGGCTACTTGTTCCTACTGCCCGCGCTATTCATCTTCGCGCTGTTCGTCTGGTATCCCCTCGTGCTGGGTTTCAAGCTCAGCTTTCAGAGCGTCGACATGATCAATCCGGCCATCTGGGTGGGCTGGGCCAATTACCAGAAGGTCCTGGCTGATCCTCTCTTTGGGGTGGCATGGCACAACACGCTGACCTTCACCGGCTACGCACTCCTGTTCGGCTACCTGGTGCCGCTGGTGCTCGCGCTGCTGATCAACGAGATGCGCCACGGCAAGGCGCTGTTCCGCCTGGCTTTCTACCTGCCCGTGATGCTGCCGCCCATCGTGACGGCCTTCCTTTGGCTCTGGCTCTACAACGCCGACTTCGGCCTGATCAACGCGCTGCTGCAAGCGGTTCACCTGCCCGGGGGGCTCTGGTTGGAGAACCAGAGCACGGCGCTGCCTGCGCTCGTCGTCGTCGCCACATGGGGCGCCGCGGGTTCCACGATGCTGATCTATCTCGCGGCGCTGCAAGGAGTTCCGGCCTCGCTCTACGAGGCGGCTGAAATCGACGGCTCGAACCTGTGGCAGCGGATCTGGCACATCACCCTACCCACGATCCGGCCAATCATGCTGCTCATGCTCGTCCTCCAGATCATCGCCACGATGCAGGTGTTCACCGAGCCGTTCACGATCACAGGCGGCGGTCCGAACAATGCGACCTTGACCGTCCTCATCCTCATCTACAGGTACACGTTCCAGGACGCCGAGTTCGGTGAAGCCAGCGCGCTGGGCGTGATCCTCTTCCTGGTGCTGGCGGTGTTCGCGCTGATCTACATGCGCATGACCAGCCGTCTCATGGAAGCGGACTGAGACATGGCTATGTTCACGTTGAGGCGGCGTCGTCCTCCGAGACTGGAGGAGAGTTTCGAGCGCACCCTCGTTTCCCCGTTGGTGCTCACGCACCCTGGCGCGCGCGCGATCTACTGGTCGGTGTTCGCTTTGCTCCTGCTCTCGACGCTGATCACGTTCGGCCCCCTGTACTGGATGTTCAGCAGCGCGCTCAAGTCGAGCATCGAGATATTCCAGAGCCCGCCGACGATCTGGCCCCTGCATCCGGCATGGAGCAATTACTCGAATGCTTGGAGCGTCCTACAGTACCCCCTCTACTTCGGCAACACGCTGATCCTTGCGGCAGGAGCCGTGATCCTGCAGCTCCTGGTCTCCGCCACCGCGGCGTTCTCATTGTCAAAGCTCCGTCCCGCGGGCAAGAACATCATCCAGTTCGTGTTCTTCTCGACCCTGATGGTGCCGCCGGTGGTTTACCTGATCCCCCAATTCGTCAACATCAGCGACCTCCCGCTGATCCACGTTTCGCTCATCAACAACTGGGCTGGCGTCTGGCTCCCCGAGGCGGCGAGCGCGCTGAACATCCTGATCTTGAAGAGCTTCTTCGACACGATTCCCACGGAGCTGACAGACGCCGCGCGGCTCGATGGGGCGAGTCCCTGGCAGCTCTTCAGCCGCATCATCCTGCCTCTCTCGCGTCCAGCGCTGGCGGTGGTAACGATCTTCACGGTGGTCGCTTCGTGGAAGGATTTCCTCTGGCCACTGCTCGTGCTTTTCAATCCCGAAGTACAGCCGCTGAGCGTGGCCATCTATCGCGAGGCCGGAATCAACTCCAACTTCCCTCTGCCGTTCAACTACCTGATGGCCGGCCTCGTCCTCGCCAGCATTCCTCCGATTCTTCTGTTCCTGCTGTTCCAGCGTCAGATCATTCGAGGCATCAACCTGACCGGACTGAGAGGCTAGTGTCCCGCTCCGAAAGTTCGACGGAAATGCCAGGGGCGGCGCTGCGCGGCGCCCGTGGCACCCTGCGGGCTCAACCGCCTAGGCGGCCGAGCTCTGCGTTGCCGGCTGCGCTACTCGCTTACAGGTCTACCGACATGCGCGCTGCGTTGCTCGCCGGCGCCTTGATCTCGGCCGCCGATGCGGCGATTTTCCGCCGAACCTCCGGAGCAGGACACTAGATGTCTCTTGCGGCGCCGTCCGACAAAACGGCTGAAATCAACAAAAGGCAGAAGGCTCTTCCTCGTGGCTATCAGCGTCTTGGGACGGCGACCGTGGTGGCGAAAGAAGCCTCAAAGGTTTGCCTGGAGGTCGGTTCCGCAACGGTCGAGGTGACGGCGCTCGCTCCAGACCTTTTTCGGGTTGGGTTCTTCCCGGATGATCGACCAGTGGACTACAGCTCTGTGGCTGTCGTGGCTCGGAAGTGGCAGCCGGGGCTAGTGACCATCGTTGAAGAAGCCGGTGTAGTCACAGTCGCCACAGCTGCCGCGACTGCGCATCTCTCGCTAGCTCAATTCCGGATTGGATTCACCGATGGCGCTGGACGCGAGTTCGCATTGGATGATCCCGAGCTGGGGATGGGCTGGTTTCCCGGATCAGGAGACTCGCCTGTCCGCGTGTACAAGCAGCACCTGGCAGGAGAGCACTACTTCGGGTGCGGAGAGCGAACAGGCGAGCTGGACAAGACCGGGTCTCAGCAACTTTTCTGGAACGTGGATCCGCCGCGTGGCCACACGGCCTTGCAGAACAATCTGTACGCCTCGATTCCGTTCACCCTCGTGCTGTCCGAGAGCCAGGCCTGGGGCGTCTTCCTCGACAGCACGACCCGTGTCGAGTTCGACCTCGCCCACGACGATCCCCAGCGTGCCTGGTTCGGGGCAGGCAGCGGGGACCTCGTCTACTACGTGTTTTGCGGCCCTACG
>DATFVI010000043.1:0-9029 GCA_035260405.1 Candidatus Dormiibacterota bacterium | reverse complement strand
CCACGCGACGGCCACGACTTCCTCAACGCGCTTTACACGGAGCTGGAGAACAGCGCCGACGTGATCACGACAACCGTCTCCGACTTCATCGCGGAGCATCCGCCGCAGCAGCAGCTTCACCACCTGCACACGGGGAGCTGGATCGGCGCGAGCCTCGACACGTGGATCGGCGACCCGGAGCACAACATCGCGTGGGATCTGCTTGCCGAAACCCGCGATTGGCTCGACGCGCAGTCGCAGCAGCGCCCCAAGGATTCGCAGCAGGCCGCGCTGGCGTGGCGCGAGATCCTCATCACGGAAGGCAGCGACTGGTTCTGGTGGTTCAGCCGGAAGCACGACTCGGGCATGGACCCGATCTGGGACAACCAGTTCCGCCTGCACCTGCGCAACGTCTACAAGCTCATGGGCTCGCGCGCCCCGGCCCGCCTGTTCCAGCCGATCATCAAGCGCGCGCCGGCGCCGGAGCGGGGCATTCCCGCCGCGACGATCAGCCCCGAGTCACACGACGACGCGGAATGGAGCAAGGCGGGCTACTTCCAGGTCGGCTCGGGGTTTGGCGCTCTGCACAAACCGGCGGGAATCGTCGAGCGGGTCTACTACGGCAACGATGGCGAGGAGCTGTTCGTCCGGATCGACGCGCCGCGCACGCCCGCCGAGCTGGAAGCGCAGCACATCGACTTTTGGCTGTACTGCTCGGGCAAGCCGGCCGGCGACGGCGCGAGCGACATCGACCTCCCGCTCCCCGAGTCCGCGACGGTAGACCTCGGCTTCGAGCCCGCATACGCCGTGCGGATCGTTCCGCGCGTGCAAGGCGGTTCGGTCACGGTCGCAAGGATCGTCGAGCCCTCAACGAGAGGAGTTGTCGAGTCGGCGTGGGAAGTGCCCGACCCGTACTTCGTCGCGATTCCTTTCGAGCGGCTCGGCAAGAGCGCGGGTGACACAGTGGAGATGGCGCTGGTCGTAAGCCGCGATGGCACGGACATCGAGGTCGTGCCCCCGTCCGGCTCGCTCGGAGTCCGCGTGCCAGGAGAAGCGCCCGCGGCGGCGGTGCCCCACTCGCAGCATCTCAAGGTCCTCGTCGCCACCGCCGAGCTGGCGCCATTTGCCAAGCTCGGCGGCGTCGCCGACGTGGCTGCCGCGCTCTCCAAGGAGCTGCGCCACGTGGGCCATGACGTCAGGGTCGTGCTCCCCCGCTACCGGCAGATCGACATCGGGCGGAACAACCTGCGCCCGGTCGTCACCGGCCTGCAGGTGCCGCTGGGCGCGCAGAAGCTCGAAGCGACGATCTACGAAGGCCGTCTCGGCGACATGGTCGTCTACTTCGTCGACTGCCCGCCCCTTTTCGACCGCGACGGGATCGTCGGCTTCGGTGACGACGATGCACGGTCGGTCTTCTTCTCACGCGCGCTTCTGGAGATGCTGCCCGCCCTGGAGTTTTTCCCCGACGTCATCCACGTCCATGACTGGTTCGCGGCGCTCGTGCCCAACCTGCTCGAGCGCGTGTACTCGGAAGGCGCGTACGCGAAGATCGCCACCAACCTCACCATCCACAACCTCGCGGCGCAGGGCACGTTCGGCTTTGGCGCACTCGTGCTGGCGGGCCTGGAGGAGTGGGGGCTGATCCAGGTGGGCATCCCGGGGCTTGACAGCGTGGTGAACGTGATGGGCCGCGGCATCCATTTCGCGGATGTCGTCAACACCGTGAGCGAGCGGTACGCGGCAGAGATCCAGACGGCGCAGTACGGCGAAGGGCTCGACGAGCTGCTGCGCCGCAACGCGCACAAGCTCCACGGCGTCGTCAACGGCATCGACTACGAGATCTTCGACCCGGAGCGCGATCCCAACCTCAAGCACCACTACTCGGCGGACGCTCCCGCCGGCAAGGCATTGTGCCGCGCGGACCTGCGGGCGGAGCTGGGACTGGACGACGTCAACAAGCCGGTGTGCGCGATCGTGTCCAGGTTCTACGACGTGAAGGGCCTCGACCTGGTGGAGCAGGCGATGCCGCACCTCCTCCACCTGGGCCTGCAGGTCGTCGTGATCGGCACCGGCGACCGCCGGTACGAAGACATGTTCCGGCGCTGGGCCGGCGAAGCGCCCCACCAGGTCTCGGCGTCGATCGGATTCGACGCCGCACTCGCCCAGCGCACCTACGCCGGGGCCGACATGCTGTGGATGCCGTCGCGCTTCGAGCCGTGCGGCCTCGCGCAGCTCATCGCGCTCCGTTACGGGACGGTGCCGGTCGTTCGGGAGACCGGCGGCCTCGCCGACACGATCCGGGACTACGACCCGCTGGCGGAGACTGGCAACGGTTTCACCTTCGACGACTACGACCCCTGGCAGTTCTACGCGGCGGTCGTGCGGGCGGCCGAAACGTTCCGCCACTCGGCGCCGTGGTCATGGCTGATGCGACGCGACATGACCGAAGACGTCTCGTGGTCGCGCTCAGCCCACCGCTACGTCCAGCTGTACCTGGCCGCCATCACCGCGCGCCGCGAACGCCGAGGAGTGGGAGCCCTGGCGGACTGAGCCTGCCGCTGGGTAACAAAAGGCCGCCGGCTGCGTTGGTGATTTGGTGATGGGTGGGCGCGCCTGGCCTGGGATCGCAATCCTGATTCTGGTGTTCGCCTCAGCCTGCACCGCCAACGGACCCCTGGTCCGCGCAAGCGCGTCGCCCTCGGCCACCGCCTCCCCAACGGTGACACCGAGCGGCGCAGAGCCAACGCTAGAGCCTTCTGCTTCACCCATTGCCGAACCGACACCAGTCCCGCAGACGGGCGCGTCGATCACTTGCACCGCCACTCCTACAACAGCATCCAACCCGCTGGTGCTGGTGTCTAACCCCAACCACGACCAGATCCTTCTAAACAGCCTTCACGACCCCGCGCACGCGACCACGCTCTGCACGCTGAGCGGGGCCGGGTTCAGGTTCATCTCCGGCACGGAGATGGGTTTCGCCACCAGTTCCTCCTCGAATGACCCGATCAACGGCACGACCACGATCGGGCGGCTGAGCGTGACCGGCCTCATGCCGGTGGTCGATGCGGTCGTGCAGGGTGAGGTGATGGGCTTCGCCTGGAGCCCCGATGGCGCCAGCATGGCCTACCTTCTGTACACGGCGGCTCCCGGTCTCGGCTCAGGTGATGCCAACCAGCTGTGGCTCAAATCAGGAGCTGACCAACCTCATCCACTGACTCCGTTGATACCCCTGTTCGGACGTGGCGGTTCGATCAGCGACCAGAT
This sequence comes from Candidatus Dormiibacterota bacterium, assembly GCA_035260405.1. Lineage (GTDB taxonomy): Bacteria > Chloroflexota > Dormibacteria > Dormibacterales > Dormibacteraceae > Palsa-870. Next base: position 5,786 of record DATFVI010000043.1, on the reverse strand, counting down.
CTACGTCCGCTTCTCTCCTGATGGAAAGTACCTTTTGATGGTCGACACCTACGTCGACGGTCCGACCCCTGCGTCCGCCGACTACGCACACTTCCAGGTCCGCGCGATGCCGGCAGGCAACCTGGTTTGGGTACCACCCGGCGCTCTGGTTGCCGGCGACAAGATCGGCTCGTCATTTCACACCATGGCGGCGTGGTCGCGGACATCCGACCGGCTCTACTACCGCGACGCTGCCGGCGTCCACTCATGGGATCCACCGGCGACCGTCGGAACCCTGGCAGAGGGTCTGATCTGGTATTCACCTTCGGTGTCCCCGGACGGTCGGTATGTGGCATACACGGTCAGCCCCGACACCGGGCCGCACGTGGAGGTGCGTGACCTCGTCACGAATACGGTGCGAGTCCTACTGGGAACGCGGGCGGCGCCGTTCTTCGTCTCGAGCACCACACTTGTAGTCGGCACATACGAGGCGAGCACCCAGCAAGGACTTGGCTACCAGCCCTTTGCGCAGACTGGAAGCGTCGCCATCGATCTGACCACCCACGTGGAAACTCCGATCCCGATCCTCAGCGCTCCGATCGATTACTGGCCGCGCTGAAAGGGCTCGTCAGCCTCCCCAATCAGGAAGCAGCCTCAGCTGCTCCACCCGGCGCGCCCCTGGCGCGTACGCCAGGTTGAAATAGTCGATCACCATCCGCCGCGCGGCGAACGCGGTGGCCGTGTGGCGGATCGAGGCGCGCATCATTTCCACCCAACGTTGCGGGATCCCGTCCTTGTCCCGTTCGTAAAACGCCGGGACAACCTCGCGCTCCAGGAGCCGGTAGAGCCCCTCGGCCTCAGCCCGATCGTCCACTTCCGGCCGCTCGAGCGTGGCCCCTGACGGGATCGCCCATCCCAGCTCGGGACGGTAGGCCTCGTCCCACCAGCCGTCGAGGATGCTGACGTTGAGCGCGCCGTTCGCGCCCGCCTTCATCCCGCTCGTGCCGCTTGCTTCGAGGAAGCGGCGCGGGTTGTTGAGCCATACATCGGCGCCCTGCACGAGGTGCCGCGCCAGCTCGATGTCGTAGTCCTTGAGAAAGACGACCTTCTGCTGTTCGCGCGCGAACGCGACGATCTTCGCGACGATCTCCTTGCCAGGCTGGTCCGCCGGGTGCGACTTACCCGCGAACAAGAGCTGCACGGGTCGTTTCGAATTGCTCAGAAGCGCGGTCAGCCTCGGCACGTCCTGGAGCAAGAGGTTGGCGCGCTTGTAGGGCGCGAACCGCCGGGCGAACCCGAACGTCAGCGCGTCGGGGTCCAGCTCCACCGGCTTCTCGGAGCGCCTCCTGGTGAACCCGATGAGCCGCCGCTTCAGGTCGAGATGAGTCGCCCACAAGACAGGCGCCGGTATCTCGAGTACCGCCTGCCAGCGGCCATCGCGTCCGTCGAGGTCCCACCAGTCGGGTCCCACGTAGCGGCGGAGGAGGGCGGCGATCTCCGGCGCGATCCAGGTCGGCATGTGCACACCGTTCGTCACCGAGGCGATCGGGATCTGGGTTTCCGGCAGGCCGCGCCAGGCGTCCTTCCACAGCCGCCGCGAGACCGCACCGTGAAGGCGGCTCACTCCGACGGATTGGTCGGCAAGGCGGAGCGCGGCGTAGGTCGTGGTGAATCGCTCGCGCGGATCGCCCGGCTTCTGCCGCCCGAGGTCCATGAACCGGTCGAACGAGATACCGACCTGCGTGAGGTAGGGGCCCAGCAGGTCCCACACCAGGCCAGAGTCGAAGAAGTCGCTCCCCGCGGCGACCGGCGTGTGCGTTGTGAAAACGATTCCCGCGCGCGCGACCAGCCTCGCCTCCTCGAGCGTCATCTGCCGCGAAGCCCGCAGTTCGCGGATGCGCTCGATGGCGCAGAGAAAGCTGTGGCCTTCGTTCAGGTGGAAGACGGCGGCCGTCATGTTCATCGCCCTCAGCGCCCGCACGCCGCCGATGCCGAGCACGATCTCCTGCCGCAGGCGGCGGTCGGGCTCGGGAACGTAGAGGCGATCGGTGATCGCTCGCAGGTCGGGCGGGTTCGCCTCGAGGTCCGTGTCAAGCAGGAAGAGCGGCACGCGGCCGACCTGCGCGCGCCAGACTCCGATGCGTACGTTGCGCGAGCCGATCGGCGCGTCGACCTCGATGCCCTCGAGTCTTCTTACCGGCAGGTCGCCGCCCTGGTTCTCGGAGTACACCTCGACCTGGCGGCCGCCCGCGTCGATGTCCTGCCGCCCGAAACCCTGCTTGTAGAGAAGACCCACCGCGACCAGGGGAAGTCCCAGGTCGCTGGTTGCCTTCAGGTGGTCGCCGGCCAGGACGCCCAGGCCGCCCGAATAGATCGGAAGGCATTCGGCGAGGCCGAACTCGAGCGAGAAGTAGCCGACGACGAGCGGAGCCTTCGCGTCCATGAAGCGAGGGTTGTGGTCGTAGTACTCGCTGCGGGCGGCACGAGCGTCCTCGAGCGCCGCCGTGACGTCGGATCGCTCGCACGCGCGCGCCACTCCCTCCTCACCAAGCTGGCTGAGCAGCAGGATGGGATTCTGCCGGGTGGATTCCCACATCTCGGGGTCGAGCGTGCGAAAGAGATTTTCGATTCGGGGCTGCCACGTCCAGAGCAGATCGAGAGCGAATTCCTTGAGTTCTTGCACGAGAGACCTACGATGGTAACCAGATGAAGGCGGTGGTCATGGCGGGAGGGGAGGGTTCGCGTCTCCGGCCGCTCACCAGCCGCCAGCCCAAGCCGCTGGTCCCGGTCGCGGGCCGGCCGATCATGGAACACATCCTTCTGCACCTGCGCCGCCACCAGATGCGCGACGTGGTGGCCACGGTGCAGTACCTCGGCGCGTCGATCCGCAACTATTTCGGCGACGGCTCCGAGCAGGGCGTCGCGCTCAGCTACTCAGTGGAAGACTCGCCGCTCGGCACAGCCGGCTCCGTCATGCTCGCCCGCCAATCCCTGACCGAAACGTTCGTGGTCATCTCGGGCGATTCCCTCACCGACATCGACCTCGCGGCCGCGACGCGCTTCCATCGGGAGCGCCGGGCCATCGCCACGATCGTCCTCAAACCGGTGCCGAATCCGCTGGAGTACGGCGTGGTCGCAATCGACGAGGGCGGTGCGGTCCAGCGCTTCATCGAAAAGCCGAGCTGGGGCGAGGTGATCTCCGACCTCGCCAACACCGGGATCTACATCCTCGACCCGGCGGTCTTCGACTTCTTCCGCCCGGGGGAGGTGACGGACTGGTCGGGCGACGTCTTCCCGAAGCTGCTCAAGCAGGGCGAGAACGTCTTCGGCTGGGTGGCTTCCGGGTACTGGGAGGACGTCGGCAGCCATGCGGCCTACGTCAAGGCGAACTTCGACTGCCTCGAAGGAAAAGTGAAGGTCCAGATCCCGGGCGACCGGGTGGGCGATTCGACCTACATCCATCCCGAGGCGGAGGTCTCGCGCGACGCCCGCGTCGACGGCCCGGCGCTCATCTGCGCGGGAGCCAAGGTGCGCGCCGGCGCGTGGGTCAACGGACCCTGCGTGATCGGCGGATACACCACCGTCGATTCGGGGGTGAAGATCTCCAACTCGATCACCTGGGACCACAGCTACATCGGGTTGAACTCACGGCTTCGCGGGTCCGTGGTCTGCAAGTCGGTCACGATCAAGAACGGCTGCCTCCTCGAGGAGGGCAGCGTCATCGGCAGCGACGTCGTGATCGGCGCCGGCTCGACCATCAACCCGAATGTGCGTATCTGGCCCAACAAAGAGGTCGAGCCCGGCGCGGTGGTCCACGAGTCGATCATCTGGGCGGGCTCGTGGAAGCGGGGCCTGTTCAGCTCGTACGGTCTGAACGGCCTGATCAACGTGGAGTTCACGCCGGAGTTCGCCTCGAGGCTCGGCGCCGCGATCGGCGCCCTCACGCCGAAGGGAACCGAGATCGGCATCTCGCGCGACTACACGAGGTCCGCCCGCATGATCGGCCGCGCCTTGATGTCGGGCATGATCTCAACCGGTACCAGCGTCATCGATCTGTCGGTGCTCCCCGCGCCCGTGTCGCGGTACTGGGCGCGGGCCAATCGTGTAGCGGCGGTGCATGTGCAGACCTCACCCGTGGATCCGCGATCAGCGGACATCCGGCTGTTCGACGACCACGGGCTCAACCCCGACAAACGGAGCGAGCGGCGTCTCGAGGGCCTTTTCTTTCGCGAGGACATCCGGCGCGCCTCGCATTACGAGATGGGCCGCATCGTCCGAAGAGACGGGCAGACCGAGCGGTACATCGAGGACACGATCGCGAAGCTCGACCTGGAAGCTCTGCGAGGCGCGGCGTTCAAGGTGCTCATCGACTACAACAGCGGTTCCGCGGCGCTGGTGCTGCCCAGGGTCCTGCAGGAGATGAACGCCACGGTGATCCCGCTGAACGCGTCGCCGGCTGAGATCGTGCTGGAACAGGACGAGGGCAACTTTCGCGAGCACCTCAGGGAGATGGGGCTGATCGTCTCCGCGGTCAAGGCCAAGCTGGGCGTGCTGATTGACACACCGGGCGAGCGATGCTTCCTCATCGACGAGACGGGAACCGTGCTCGACCACGACGCAGCCTTTGCCGTCATCGCGCAGCTCGCGCTCGCCAACCGGGTTGGCATGGTGCTCGGCCCGGCGTCGGCGTCGCTCGCTTTTTCCATGATCGCCGACCAGCTGCACAGCCGGTTCGTGCCGACCAAGATCACGCCGGGAGCGGTGCTGCGCGCGGCCCAGCATGCCGACACGGTCGTGGCCTCGGACGGAGGGGGCGGCTACTGCTGGCCGGACTTCGCGGTGTCGTTCGACGCGATCTTCACGACCGTGCGCCTGCTCGAGCTGCTGGCGCAGACCGGCACCTCGCTGGGCGAGCTGCGGGCCCGCATCCCTGCCGTCGCGCATCGCAGCGCGGTCGAGTTCTGTCCCTGGGAGGTCAAGGGTCGCGTCATGCGCACGATGATGGAGACGCACATGAAGGATCGCGTGGACCTCACGGACGGAGTGAAGGTCTTCGTCGACGGAGGCTGGGTGCTCGTCGTCCCAGACGCGGACCGGCCGGAATACCACATCATCGCGTCCACGTTGGACGCGGCCCGGTCCGACCGCCTGGTCACCGAATACTCGCTGCTGGTCCGCTCTGTGGTGGCCGAGGCTGCGCCGCAGGCCGAAGCGGTCGTCGAAACGTAAACTTCACCTTGGTGCGGGAGTAGCTCACCTGGTAGAGCGCAACCTTCCCAAGGTTGAGGTAGCGAGTTCGAGGCTCGTCTCCCGCTCCATCTCAGGCTCGCTTCGCTCGCCTTCGTGGAGCGGGAGACTCGCACGACTTGTTTGAATATCTGGCGCCAAAGGCGCCAGTTGCGCTCCATCTCAGGCTCGCTTTCACCTCCCCGCCATGCGGGGAGGTCGGCGCGCAGCGCCGGGTGGGGCGGCGCAATTCTCGCAAAGCGCACAGCGATTTTCGATCACTCGGGTCCTACCTGTTCATTCGGGGCAGCTCAGGGGTTGATCACAGGCCTCTTCATGTTCTTTCCAACCAGCCGGCAGTTCGGGCGGCCTAACCAGCGTGCAAATTTGATTTATCAACCCGAGTAACTTAGTCTCGTTAAGACTCCGTCCGGGTTGCATTGGGGGATGTGGAATGCGACGAAATCGACATCTGGCGCTCGCCGTGCCGGTTCTGCTGGTCGCCTCGTTGTTCGGAAGCACGCCGGCGGCAGCCTCGGGGGTAGGCAACGTGCCCCAGGGAACGCAGAGCGATAGCGCGT
>DATFVI010000042.1:0-30422 GCA_035260405.1 Candidatus Dormiibacterota bacterium | reverse complement strand
CGCCGTCGCGGCGTGATCATCAACGTGGCGTCGGTCGTCGCCTTCCGCGCGTCGCCTTACTCGGCGGTCTACTCGGCCACCAAGCACGCCGTCGCCGGCCTGTCGCATGCGCTGCGAGGTGAGCTGTCCGGCACCGGCGTGAAGGTTTGCGTGGTGTATCCCGGCGTGACCGGAGGGACGGAGTTCTTTGCTGCGACGGAACGACCTGTCGGCCCGCAGTATCCAGCCACCTGGGTGGCCAACTTGATCGTTCGGACAGCGCGGTTTCCACGTCGGGATGCGATGGTCGCGCCGATCCGGGCCGTACACCTCTCGGAGCCGGTCTTCGGCGGCCTGATGGACCACGCGCTCGGCGAGGCGCGACGGCTGGCCTCGCCGGAGCTCGGCGAAACTGGTCTGCCAGACCAGTAGCGGCTATTTCTGCCACGCCTCCAGCAGCTTCTCGAGCTGCTTGGCGTTCTTGACCGAATAGTTCGAGTAGTTGTTGTTCATGAGCGCGTGCACCTGCTTGCCCGAACGTTCCATCTCCTTGATCCGAGGGACCCACTCCAGGAGCTCCTCGTCCTTGTAGTCGTAGCGGAAGCGCAAGTTCGGCGGAGCGCCCTTGAGGTCCCAGGTCTCGTGGTTGCGGCCGTGAAAACGCACGATCGCGAGCTTCGACGAGGTGACCTCGTGGACGGGCGGCATGCTCGTCTTGTGGCCCTGAGGCACGTCGACGGCGACATAGGGGATGTCGCGCGTCCGCAGGAACGCAACCGTGCCGTCCAGGTGCCGGGCGTCAAGCCACTCAGGCTTGCGAAATTCGACCGCCACCTGGAAGCCGAACATGCGCTCCTGGACCTGCTCGATGTAGGCCAGCGACCGAGACGAAGGCAGGAACCACGGCGGGAACTGGAAAAAGACGGCGCCCAGCTTGCCGGCGGCGCGCAGCGGCTCGAGCGCGGTACGAAACCGTTCCCAGGACTCATCGAGCAGCTCGTCGGGCATCTGCTCGAGGTAGATGTTCTTTTCGCGTAGGTTCTCCGGCAGCTCGTCCCGGATGTCCTTGGGCAGAGCCATCGCCTTGGTCGGATGGTTCGTGAACAGTGAGAAGGACTTGACATCGAAAGTGAAGCCCTCAGGCGTGCGAGCCACCCAGAGCTCCGAGTTCTCGGGCTTGGGCATGCCGTAGTACGTCGAATCGACCTCGACCAGGGAGAACTGGCTGGCGTAAAAGTTCAGCCGCTCCTCCGAGGTCTTGACGTTGAGGGGATAGAAGAGCTTGGAGTCGATGAGCGACTTGTCGATCCAGCCGGCAATCCCCACCCGCACGGTCACGGTCCGATCGTGGCACAAGGGAGATATGATCCGTGCCTCTACGTGGGCCGCTACATCCGCTACTGGTACACCTATCGCACCGCGGTAGCGGTCGTCATAGCCGTCGTGCTCAGCGGCGCCATCTACTGGCTCTACACGCAGCAGGTGACCTGCGACACCCACGTCGGAACGTGCATCGCCAACCTCTCCGTCCATCCCGAGGACCGTTTCGTGCCCGGGGACAACCCCGACCCCAACATCGTCATCGTCGGCATCGACGATCAGAGCCTGAAGGACATCGGGCGCTACCCGGTGCCGCGCGACGTCTACGCGAGGGTGCTGCAGACCCTGGAGAAGGATGGCGCCTCGGTGGTCGCCTTCGACATCGGCTTTCCCGACCAGAGAGACCCCTTGACCGACGGCGTATTCGCAAAAGCACTGGCCACCAGCACCATCCCGGTCGTGCTCGGCTACGCCGGCGACAACCTCGTGCCGGGCGACGGAAAGATGGTTCAGTGCTCCGGCAACCCAGGGTCTCCCTGCCCTGGGGTGGATGAGATTCCGCTGCGCATGTTCCGCTGCGCGGATGCAAGCTCCGATCCAAACGCCTCCTGCTCGCAGCCGTACCCCAACGTCATCCTCGCCTCGACAGACGTCAAGCCCGATGCCGACGGCGTCCTGCGCCGGATCCCGCTGTTCGTGCAGCCGGCGTGCGCTGCGAGCGGCGCGTGCTCTGACTCGATCATCAATACCCTCGGGTTTGCCGCCTACCGAGCGTGGCTGATCCAGGGTGTGAACGGCCCACAGCTGCAGGAGTCCAACGGGCAGGCGACCTTCGGAACGACCTGGAAGGAACCCCTGCAGGTCGACAGCACCGGGTCGGCGTTGATCAATTACTTCGGCCCTCCGCGCAACTACCAGGCCAAGCAGTACGTGTCTTTCGGAGACCTGTACAGCGGCAGGGTCTCTCCCGACAAGATCAAGGGAAATCTCATCCTGATCGGGGCCTACTACCTGACCAGCTACAACGACAGCGTGCTGGCGACCACGAGCGCGGGCGGCGGCTCGGGGACGGGCGCGCCGATGGCCGGAGTCGAGATGCACGCCAACGTCGCGCAGATGTTCACCCCAAACGTCACGGCATATCCGAAATTCCTGGCGCCTGAGCCACCGCTGGTCGTGTTCCTCGTGATCCTTGCTCTCTGCTTGCTCATGGCGCTGGCGGTGACGCGGGTGTCAGTCCTGTGGGGTCTTCTCGCCACCGCGGTCGCGCTGGTCGTTTTCACAATCGGAATGGCGGTGCTCGCGGACCACGTCGGGATCATTCCGGACCTGTTTCATCCATGGCTTGCGATCGGGCTCACCTACTCCGGAGTGACGGCTTATCGATACCTGTACGAAGACCGCGAGAAGCGCAAGGTGACCGCGATCTTCAGCCAGTACCTGAAGCCGGAGATCGTGGCCGACCTCGCCAAGCGAAGGCGGGGGGTGGCCGACATCCTTCGCGGGGGCGAGCGGCGCGACCTCACGCTGCTGTTCGTTGACATCCGGGGTTTTACCTCGATGTCTGAGTCGATGGCGCCGCCCGACGTCACCGAGCTGGTCACCACCTACCTCGACCACCTCAGCGGACTGATTTTCAAATGGGACGGGACGGTGGACAAATACGTCGGTGACGAGATCGTCGCCTTCTGGAATGCTCCCAGGCTTCAGGAAAACCACGCCTTGCTTGCCGTGCGCTGCGCTTACGACCTCGTCAATCACGCACCCGAGCTGCAGCAGCTGCTGCTCTCGAAAGGCCTACCTCCGATCCGCTGGGGTATCGGAGTCAACACGGGGCCCGCCGTGGTCGGGATGATGGGCTCGCGAAGCCGCCTGCAGTACACGGCACTCGGCGACACTGTCAACACGGCGGCCCGGTTCTGCGCGCATGCGCCCGCCTTCAACCTTCTCATCGGCCAGCACACATACGACATGTGCAAGGACTACATCGCGGTCGACCTGGTGCCCGGCGTGCAGCTCAAAGGCAAATCGGCCGAGACGTTCCGCATCTACCAGGTGACCGCCATCCGCGAGACGCCGACCTCCCCATGGGTCCACTTTCCGACCGAGATGGCAACCCAGACTCACCACACTTTCACGTCGCAGTACACGCAGCAGAGCGTCATAGCGGCAGGCGAGTCGGGATCGACCGACATCCTGGTTGGCGAGGCGGCCGAGCAGGCCCTGGCCGGCCAGGGGCCCTCTCCGAACTAATGCAGGTAGGTCGCCGCTAGCAAGACGGCCGCCGCGGCCATGGTCAGCGTGCCAACCAGCACGCCCATGCATCCGGAGGACTGCTTGACCACCGGTTTGACCGGTGGCGCGGGGTTGTAGGCGGCCTGCTGCGGAATCGCCATCGCCGGTTGCTGAATCGCGACTCCGATCGGGGTGGCCGGCATCATCGCCGGCGCAGCGGTGGCGCCAGGAACCATCTTCGAGAGGTCGGCGCCCGGCTCGAGGCTGCGCTGCCAGCCGGGGAAGAGGCGGTCGGCGAGCCGGGACAGGACGTCGTCGAATTCCTGCCCGGTCTGGAAGCGGTCCTCAGGCCGCTTGGAGATCGATTTGAGGATCGCCTCCTCAAGCCCCGGGTCGAGACCGGGCCGGTGCAGAGACGGCGGTTTGGGCGGCGCCTGGACGTGCTTGGCCATCAGCGTGAAAGGCCCGTCCGATTCGGTGGCGGTGAAGGGCGGCTGGCCGGCCACCAGCTCGTAGAACATGATCCCGGCCGAGTAAAGATCGCTGCGGCCGTCGACCTTGCTCGAGGCGACCTGCTCCGGCGACATGTACTGGGGCGTCCCGACTGTTGTGCCCGTCTTGGTCGCGGTGCCGCCCACGCCGGTGTCGTCGGTCAGCCGCGCAATCCCGAAATCGGCGACCTTCACCATGCCGTCGTCGGATAGAAGGACGTTCTCCGGCTTCATGTCCCTGTGCACGATCGCGTGCTTGTGCGCGTAATCGAGGGCCTGCAGCACGCCGTGCATGACGGCAAACACCTGTGGCGGCGGAATCGGACCCCGGTTGAGCCAGTCGCGCAGCGATTTGCCGCGCACGAACTCCAGGACGATGTAATTCGCCTCGGCGGAAAGCTCGACGTCGTGAACCTGAACGAGGTTGGGATGGCTGGTCCGGGCCATGACCTGGGCCTCTTGCAAGAAGCGCTTGAGGGCAACTGGGTCTGTCGCGGCCGACTGGATCAGCTCCTTGATCGCGACCTCGCGCCCGAGACCGGGCTGCTCAGCGAGGTATACCGCGCCCATCCCCCCGCGTCCGAGCTCGCCCTTGACGCGGTATTTGCCTATGTAGCGCTCGCTCGCCATCGGCGGCGGGGTCGCGACCATCACCGGGACCGGAGGCGGCGGAGTCGAAGGCGGCGGTACGGGGATCAGCCGCATCGTCGCCGAGACGTCCGAAACATATGGAACTGCGGCGGGCGGAGGGCTTACCGGGGTCGCCGGGGCCGACGGCGGCGCGGGCGGGTGGGGCGCGCTTTCGGCAGGGGCGTCGGACGAGCTCGGCGCCCACGGAGGGACGCCTGGCGTCGGCGAGTCGGGCGGTGTCCCGGCGGGTTGGCCGGAATCGGTCATCTCGTCGCGAGCCTAGCAGAGTACGTTCAATGCCAGGTCACCTTCAGACGAACAGGCGTCTGGCTATGGTGTTTTCACGCAATTCGACCCATAATCGGGCCCGCAGCAACCCGCAACTGGAAGGAGAAGAGAGCCAAATGTCGCAGATGCCACCGCCGCCCCCGCAACCGGCACCCATGGGTGGAACGCCGAGCGCCGCGGGAAGCAACAAGAAGACCTACACCATCCTCGCCTACGTCCTCGGCTGGATCGGCGGACTGATCTTCCTGTTTGTTGGAAAGGACGATCCGGACGTCAAATGGAACGCCGCCAACTCGGTCGTCATCTTCGGAGGCCTCTCGATCGTCATCTTCATCGTCGGCCTCATTCCAGTCGTTCAGCTCCTCGTGTTTCCTCTGTGGCTGGTCGGCTTCATCTACTGGCTCATCTTCCTGATCAAGTCCCTACAGGGCAACGGAGAGCGCCTACCCGCCCCCTTAGTCGCCCCGTACATCAACAGGTACGTCGATCAGTTGGCTAACTCCGTCCACTAGTACAAAGAACTTTCTAATCAGAGGGCCCCTGTGTCTCAGGGGCCCTTTTCTTTCAGAGCCCGGAGATTTGGTCCAGGACTCGCTCGATCCCGGCGCGCAGCTCGTCGCGCTCTTCGCGCATCAGCCCTGCCTCGGCGCGCGCGGACGCGAGCTGGTATCTGAGCCGTTCGATCTCTGCCTCGAGCTCTCGCACCCGCGGGTCGGGCCCGCCGGCCGTCGTCTGGACTTCGGCCAGGTCCAGCCGCAGGCGCTCGACGGTGACCTTCAGCTCGCGTCGCTCGGCGAGCAGCTGCTGGACGAGCGACTCAGACGGCTTTGTCGGCTCTTTCGACATAACGACATAGGCCCGGCTGGAACTCGCGCAGCCGCAGGTGCTCCATCTCGCCGCGCAGGAAGCGCGCTTTGATACCCAGACCCTTGATGCCTTTGGCTGTCTCGAACGGAAACCGGTAGAGCTTTCCCGAATCGACCAGCAGGCACACTGAGAGCTTCTCGCCTTCCTTCTCGATCACGTGCTTGTAGCACGGCACGGTCCTGCGGGCGATCTCCATCTTCTTGAAGCCGCCAACCTTGCCCGCCAGCACGTCGATCGGACTTCGCATCTCGGCAATGCTAATTGAGGAAGGAGAGCTGTTCGGGTTCGGGAGGCGGTTTGAGGATGACCTCGCGCCGATCCGATACGCCGTGGAGCGCACGCAGGCGGGACACGGTCTTCATCGTCGGCTCGCCGAAGGCCGCTGGTAGGTAGGCCCGGTCTCGGTAGGCGGCCTCATAGCGGGGCACCAGCTCAGGCCACTGCCTGGCCAGGACAGACATGAAGTGCTCGCGGGTGCCGTCTTTGAGGTGGAGCATCCCTGCCCACAGACCGGTCGCGCCCGCTGCCCTCGCGGCCTTGATCACGGCCTCCAGGCGGTCGGGCCGGTCGGAGAGGCCGGGGAGGATGGGCGCCATGCCGACGCCGACGTCTATCCCGGCGGCGACGAGCTTCTCAATCGCGCGAAGCCGCTGCTTCGGATGCGCCGTGCCGGGCTCGGTCCGTCGCCAGACCTCCTCGTCGACGGTTGGAATGCTGAACGTGATGTGGAGGGTCGCGCGGCGCGCCAGGTCCGTCAGGACGTCGAGGTCGCGCACGATCATGGGGCCGCGGGTGATCATCCCGGTGGGGTTGGAGAATTCGTGCATTACCTTTAGGCACTGACGGGTCAGCTTGTAGCGTCCCTCAGCGGGCTGATAAGGATCTGTGGCGGCTCCGATGACGATGGTCTCCTTGTGCCACGACTTTCGCGACAGCTCCGCGCGCAGCACGCCGGCCACGTTGACCTTGACGCGGATCGCGCGGCCGTACCGGTCGTCGGAGGGCCGGTCGGCGCGAAGCTCAAAGGCGCGGACGTAGCAGAAGGCGCACCGGTGCTCGCAACCTGTGTAGGGGTTGAGCGACCAGCCAAAGCCCATGCCCTTGACGGGGTTCAAGGCCGACTTGCACTCGACCTCGAGGTACTCGACGTCCGCCAGCCGGGGCTCTGGAGCTTCCATTGGGACATGCTAGAACAAATGTTCGTCCTTAACAAGCTGGGTTTTAACGGAGTGAGGTCGCATGGTTTGCTGGCTCGAGGCGCGCCGGTGGGGGTGGAACCGGCCGGGAGGAGGGGTGGGCCCTAGGCTGAGACTGGCTTCTTGCGGCGGCGGTTCTGGGGGCGAGTCGTCGATGACGGGCAGAAGTCGTTCAGGACGCATTCCTCGCACCGCGGCCGGCGCGCGATGCAGACCCGCCGCCCATGAAGGATCAGCCGGAGCGACAACCCCGTCCATTCCTCTTTCGGGACCATCGCGCACACCTGGTACTCGATCTTCACCGGGTCGCGTGTCCTGACCAGGCCGAGCTTGTTCGTGAGCCGCGTGACGTGCGTGTCGACCGCAAACCCCGGTACATTGAAGCCGACTCCCAGGATCACGTTCGCCGTCTTGCGACCGATGCCCGGGATCTTGACGAGGTCCTCCAGGTTGCCCGGCACCTCGCCGCCGAACAGCTCCACGAGCTTCCGGCTGGCATCGATGATCCGGCGCGTCTTGAGCCTGAAGAACCCGGTGGGTTTGATGAGCTCCTCAACCGTGGCAGGGTCGGCTGCAGCGAGGTCCGCCGCGGTCGGATAGCGCTTGAACAGCTCCGGCGTGACGAGGTTCACAGACCGGTCCGTCGTCTGGGCGGACAGGATCGTCGCGATCACGAGCTGGAAAGGATCCTGGTACGCGAGCTCCGTGACCGCCGGATAGAGGTCGCGCAGCCGCTCGACCGTCAGGAGCGCCCGCTTTTTCGCCCCCCGCGGAGGCGGAGGGGACATCCAGGACTTCCTGGCCGCCTTCTTCGGTTTCTTGCTTGCTGTTGCGGCGGTCTCAGGAGCCAAGTAACTTGCGCGCGGCGGCCGCGACCTCCGCGCCCTCGGCGCGGCCGGCCAACCTCGCGGTCGCCTCCTTCATCACCAGTCCGAAGCCCTTCGGACCCTCGGGCTTGAGCACCGCAATGACAGCCGCGACCTCGGCTTCCACGTCGGCCTCGCTCATCGCCGCGGGAAGGAACGACCTCAGCACGACCATCTCCGCTTCCTCGCGGCGCGCCGATTCCTCACGCCCAGCTTTGCGATATACGTCAATCGCTTCTTCGCGGCGCTTCACCTCTTTGCGGGCCAGCCGCACAACGAGGCCGTCGTCGATGTTTCCACCCGCCCCGCTTTCCTTGCTGGCTTTCACCAACTCGCTCTTCAGCAGCGAGAGAGTGTCAAGCGTGACGTCGTCGCGGCGGCGGCGCGATTCGACGAGCTCGGTCTGAATACGGTCGTAGAGAGCCATGGCGGCGATTGTCACACATGCCCACCGATCGCCGATAATCGGCGCCTGATGTCTTGGGCTTTCATTGCTGGACCGGCCGCTGCCCTGCTCGGGATCGGGGCCATCTTCTGGGTCATGCGCCGGAAAGCGGTCGACAAACGCTCGATGTATTCCGCTCGGCGCTCCCAGATCGAGCACAAGGTCCGGGCGGCGCGGCAGCGCACGCTCGCCCCACACGGAAGAACCGAGAAGGCGGAAGAGGCTTCTGCGCCATCCGCGGGCGCGTCGCCATTCGGCACGCAGGCGCCCGTCGCCACCTACGAAGCCTCCGCATACGAACCGCCCCCCGCCGCGGCCGCGCACGTTGGAAGGGGGGCCCCCGAGGCGCCGTCGAGCTCGCCCTGGGACGTCGGGACCGCGGTCCCTTCACCCGGCCAGTTCGAAGCTCCTCCGGTCGCTCCGCCTACCTTTGAGCCGGCCCCCGTAGAGGAGGTGTGGACCCCGGCCCCCGCTCCCGCCCCGGCCGAGCCGATCACGCCGATGGAGCCCATTCGCCCTGCCGCAGCCGCTGCCTCTCCAACCGGCTGGTCGGTAGTGGGCGAAGCCAAAGAGCCGGACGCCGCTGCGGATGAGCCGAAGAAGAAAAAGAAGAAGGGAAGGGACAGGGAGCAGGAGTCGGTTCCGAGCGGCTCGTGGCAGCTGGCTTCCGGGAACGCGCCCGGTGCGGATTCCGACGAAGGCGACGGCGTCATGAAAGCGCCCGGTCAGGCGGTGGCCATAGCCCAGTACGCGGTGCTGGTGGTCGGGCTGGTCGCGGTGTTGATCGGCGTCCTGATCATGGTGGCCGGCTCGCCCGTCAAGTAAACGCTTCGAGGATCGCGTCACCTAAAGCGCCTCCGCCGTCGGCCATCACCGTGTCGAACACCAGCGTTCTGAGTCCCAGCTCGCCCACGTCCGCGGCCAGCTCCTGGTCGCGGCTGTCGAGCACGAAGGTGCCGGCCACAGCCCGGTACATGCGCGCGACTTCGACGGGCGTTGGTGGAGGACCCACCGCCCGCATCATTTCGATGGTCGGGCCCTTGAGCGCAGCGCCGCGAACGATTGGCGTAATCGCAACCGTGCGTTCGCGCGGAATGTGACTGCCGATGACCTGGAGGATCGGCGCGATCGAGATCAATGGGTTGGACGGGCCGACGATGACGAGCTCCGCCTCATCAAGCGCCGCCACGACCTCCGGTGTGGGGCGAGCGGACTCGATGCCCGCGAAGTCGATGGCGCGGAGCGCTGGACCGACTCGCTCGCGCACGAAATATTCCTGGAAGGAAAACTCGCCGCGCTCGGTAAGGAACCGCGTCCGCACGCGCTCGTTGCACATCGGCAGGACGCGAACGGTGAGGCCAAAACGGGCGCACAACGCCAACGCGCACTCAGTCAGCGTGCACCCGCGACCGAGCATTTCCGTGCGCAGAACGTGCGTCGCGAAATCCTTGTCACCGATCCGGAACCACGCCGGCTCGCCAAGACGGGCCAGCGCATCGAGCACGTGAAACGTGTCGTCTTTTACCCCGTACCCGGCCGACTCGTTGAACACACCCGCGAGCCGGTAGATGACGGCATCCACGTCCGGTGACACGAGGTGACCCCAGAACTCGTCGTCGTCCGCTGTGTTTGCAATTACGGTGAGGTGCCCCGACGGCAGCTTCGGCTGCATCGCGGCGGCAAGCTTGGCGCCGCCCGTACCGCCGGCCAGGAGGACCGTCCTCAGCGGAACAGATCCTCAGCCGCCGGCCGGATCAGGTCTCGACCCGTTCCGCTTCCGTGCAGCTCGAGGCCACGGATGATCACGACCGGAGCTCGATTGGTCTTGCCCATGACAAGGCCGGCAGCCGCGGCGAGCTCGTCCGCGGGCGCCAGCACTGTCGCCTGCAGCGCCTTGCCTTCGTCGTCGAGGCTCCCGCGCAGGTCCAGCAGCGCGGGCAACCCCGCGACGCCGAGCGCCACGTTGACGATGCCAAGCCTCCAGGGCCGCCCGAATGTGTCGGAGACGATCACACCGACGGTGGCGCGCGTCAGCTCGCGCAGCCGGTTGCGCAGGCGATTCGCGCTGGCATCCGGATCCTCAGGCAAAAGTGTCAGCTCGTCGTCGCCCGGAACGTTCGAGTGATCGACGCCGCCGTTTGCGCAGACGAAACCCTGGCGCGTTTCGGTGATCAGCGCTCGCTCGGATCGAATCACCCGAACGCTCTCGTCGAGCACGACCTGGACCATTCGAGGGTCGGGCGAGGCCACCAGCTGCGCGGCAATGCGCACGGCTTCTTCGCTCGCGGTCACCGTACGAAGGCTCACGAGGCGTCCTTCGGACTTGGACACCACCTTCTGCGCGACTACCAGGACGTCACCTGTTTCGAGCTTGCTTCTCGAGCTGATCAGCTCGCCCAGGTCGTCGCCGGGACGAACCTCAGGCAGGCCCTCGACGGCGATCAGCTCGAACCGCGTCACACCGCACGCCGCAACCGCGCGAGGTCACCAGGCTCGTCCAGGTCAAGCGCCATGGCGTCGGAGTGATGGACCGCGAACTCGACCCGGCGGCTCTGCGCCTCCTGCCGGAACTTGGCGAGGGAGTCGGAGCCGAAATGCAGAGTGATCGCGTGGGGTGGGCGAAGGTACAGGGCGTTGGTGCCGCCGCGTCCGACAGCCGGCACGGCTACCGCCACCGGCGCCTCGATGCGCGCAGCGGATTCAAGCACGTCTCGGACAGCGTCAAGGGTGACCAGGGGCAGGTCGCTGGAAAGCAGCAGGACCGCGTCGGCGCCTCCCTCGACCGCTCTTACGATGCCGCGCGCCGCAGCCACGTTCTGACCTTCCTGACGCGGCTCCGCCAGGACCTCGGCCCCCCATCGCCGCGCCAGCGCCGCCACTTCCTCGCTTCCGGCCACGACCAGCACGTGGTCGCCGGCAACCGCCGCGCGCACCGCCAGCTGCGCGTTGCGCCGGGCCAGGGCCCGGCGAGCCTTCGGGCCGAGCGCCGGCTGCAGCCGCTGCTTGGCGGAGTTGAAATCCTTGATCAACACGATTACCCAGGTCGTCGTCTTCGCCACCCTCTAGCCGCCCCACTGCTTGCGCAAGCGCGGCAGGATCTGCTCGCCGTAGAGCTTCAGGAAACGCAACTGGTCATCGCCAGGAGCATGAAAGACGAGATGGTTGAATCCCAGGTCGAGGTATGGCTTCAACTGCTCGATGTGCTCATCCGGGTCGTCCGACACCAGCCAGCGCCGGTGCGCGACCTCTTCGACCCCGCGGGCAAGGCGCTCCATCTCACGCGGATCGTCGACTCCCGCCTTCTCTTCCGCGGGCAGGGCCAGCGCTGCCCAGATTTTCGTGTCTTCCATGGCGCGCGAACGATCCGTGTCGTATGACACCTTGACCTCGATCATCCGATCGAGCCGGTCCGCGTCGCGACCTGATTCCCTGGCTCCATCCGCGAACGACGGGAGCAACTGCTCCGAGTACAGCTCCATTCCCTTGCCGGAGGTGCAGATGAGCCCCTCCCCCGCTCGCCCGGCGAACTTCGCCACCTGGGGCCCGCCCGCTCCCACGTAGATGGGTAAAGGCTCTGCAGGGCGGTCGTAAATCGTGGCGTTGCGCGTGTGGTAGTAGTCGCCGTCGAACGTGACGGACTGGTCGGTCCACAGAAGCCGGATCAGCTTGACCGCCTCGCGAAGGCGGGCGAAGCGCTCCTTGTTGTCGGGCCAAGCGATGCCGAGCGCACCCTCGTTCAAATGCTCACCCGTGCCGACTCCGAGGATGACACGGTTCGGGAACAGCGTACCGAGCGTCCCGAATGCCTGGGCCACGACCGCCGGGTGATACCGGAAGGTCGGGGTGACGACCGATGTACCGAGCGCAACATGCTTCGTCCGCTCGCCGGTGGCGGCAAGCCAGGCAAACGCAAACGGGGCGTGGCCGTCCGAATGACGCCACGGTTGAAAGTGATCGCTGACGAAAACGCTCTCAAATCCGTGGCCTTCCGCCGCGACGGCGAAATCGAGCAGCTCACGCGGGCCGAATTGTTCGGCCGAAGCCTTATAGCCGAGGCGCAGCACGGTTAACGATCAGTGCGCGGAACGCGCCGGTAATACCGCCCCCAGCTGAACGCGACTCCACTTATGGCGCTGACCACGATCACGACGGCAAGCGCAACGAGGCTGCGGCTGTCGAAGCTCCGGATGGCGCCCGCCGTCATCACGGCGACCAGGCCCACAGCCAGGACCATCATCACCACCAGCGTGACCGCGCGGTGGGACCTCATCGTGCTGTTAGCTTACCGGCGCGTGGGGCAACCAAGCCGGAGGCTCGTACGACGGAAGTCGGTCACCTCGACACAGGACGTCGCTCGCCCGATGCCCATCGGGTCGATCGTGGTGGCGGATCACCAGACGGCGGGGCGCGGACGCCTCGATCGGCGTTGGGAGTCGCCGCCCGGAACCGCGCTCCTCGTTTCGTTTGTGCTGCGTCCAAACCCGGTCCTGAGCCTGGCGGCAGGCGTGGCGGCCGCCCACGCGTGCGGCGGCGGTGTCCGCCTCAAGTGGCCCAACGACCTGCTGCTGGACGGCGCCAAGGTGGGCGGAATCCTCGTCGAGGTGACGCCGGCCACGGCGATCTGCGGCATCGGCATCAACCTGACCTGGGCTCCTCCCGGCGCGGCGAAGCTGAACCAGGACCGCGACCTGCTGCTGGACAGGCTCCGTGTCGAGCTCGACGGCTGGGCTGCAGCTGACCTCGAGGAAGTCCTCGCCGCTTGGAGAGCGCTTTCCGACACACTCGGCAGACGCGTTCGCGTCGAGCAGGGGACAAAGGTTGTCGAGGGGAGAGCCGAGGACATCGGACCCGGCGGCGAGCTCATCGTGGACGGCACCGCGGTGACATTCGGCAGCGTCACCCACCTATGAGCTCGACGATCTCGGGAAGCACCTCGCCGGATTTGCCGCGAATCACGACCGCGGCGAGCTCATCAAACGGGGTCGGCTCAGGGTTGATCACGACCAGCGGAGCTCCGGACCTGATTGCCACCAGCGGTATATCGGCCGCCGGGCGGACTACGAGCGAAGAACCGACGACGACCATCACGTCGGCCTGGCGCGCGAGCGCCAAGGCTTGCTGGAGCGC
Source organism: Candidatus Dormiibacterota bacterium (assembly GCA_035260405.1). GTDB lineage: Bacteria > Chloroflexota > Dormibacteria > Dormibacterales > Dormibacteraceae > Palsa-870. The sequence continues at coordinate 16,978 of DATFVI010000042.1, read as the reverse complement.
CGGTTGCGGCAGCGGCTCTCCGAAGAGCACCACCGTGGGCTTGAGAAAGCCTCCGCCGCAGATCCTGCAGCGGGGCGGCATCTCCACCTCGAGGCGGGCCTGCACCTCGCTCCGCGGTTCCCGGTTCCCGCAGTCGAGGCACTGGACCATGCGGCTGGAGCCGTGGACCTCGATCACCGCACGGCTGCCTGAATCCTGGTGCAGCCCATCGGTGTTCTGTGTTACGACCGCCACAAGATGCCCGGATGCCTCGAGCGCGGCCAGCGCGCGATGGCCTGGGTTCGGGCGGGCTGCCAGCGCGACGCGCCCGCGATCTTTCGACACGCTCCAGTAAGCGCTCGGGTCGGCCATGAAGTACTCGATCGACGCGACCTTGACCGGGTCGTATCGCGTCCACAGGCCGCCCGCGCCGCGAAACGTCGGGATGCCGCTCTCCGCGGAGACGCCGGCGCCGGTCAGCGCCAACCCGCGACGCGCCGTACCGATGAGCTCCGCGGCACGATGGATCGTCACGATCGGCGTCGACGTTCGGAATAGCTGCTCATCGCGACGGCCGTTGGAAACTGCACCCATGGTGACGTCTTGTCCTGGCGGATCGCGGTCACGTTGAACAGCCGGAATGTCTCCGCCGACTTGCCCTTGAGCTGGAGGCCAGGCATCTCGTCGACCGCGATGAGATCCGAGCACGCCTGGAACGTCGTCCACCCGATGAGCAGGTTGAACGCGGGTGCAGCGCCACAGAACCGCGATGCGGTGTTGACGGTGTCGCCCAGCGCGGTGTACTGAAGCCGATCCTTGCTGCCCATGTTTCCGACGACGGCGGGCCCTGTGTTCACCCCGATGCCCCAGCTGATCGGCGGCAGGCCTTTTTTCGCCAGCCTGGCTTCGAGGATCGGCGCGTGGTTCACCAGGTCGTAGGCGCATCGAACGGCCAGCAGGGCATGGTCCCGCTGGTCGACGGGCGCATTCCACAACGCCACGATCTCGTCGCCCACGTACTTGTCGATCGTCCCGTCCCACTTGAGGATCAATGAGCTCATGTCATCGAGGTATTCGTGAATGACCGCCTGGACGTCTTCGGCGGACATTCCCTCGGACAGCGCGGTGAACCCGCGTATGTCCACGAAGAGCAGCGTGATGTCGCGGCGCTCGCCCTTCGAGATTATGTCTTCGACAGACCGCGACGAAGCCAGCTTCTGCGCGATCCGCGGATCGACCCAGTGACCGAAGATCCGCTCCACCTTGCGGCGTTCTCGCTCAACCAGCACGTAGCGTGCGGCCAGCGAAAAGCCCGCGGCAAGGACGATCGCGACGGGGGTGTAGATCGGATCGACCAGCCAACCTGACCGTCCAAGAACGATTGCCAGCAACGCATAGGCGGCGAGGATCACGGCTGTGACGAGCATCGCCCGGCGAAATGACAAGAGGTAAACTGCCGCCCCGATCAGCGTCCCCATCAGAAGCGTGGCGAGCAAATCGGACGAGTCGGGCTGCGGCTGGATGGGGCGATCGCCCAGCACCGTGGAAATCGCGTCACCCATGATCCGGTAGCCGTAGTTCTGGTTGGGGACCATGCATTTCGGGCGGCTGGTGGGGCAAAACGACGAATCGTGGTTGAAGCTCACGGTCTGCGCGTACACGTCATCGGCGTCGACCAGCTTGATTCCGACAACCACTATGTGGTTCGTGATCAGGCTGGGAGAGGGACACCGACCCTTGAACGCGGCCAGGTAGCCGCAGGTCGGGCTCTTGCCGTTCGTGAAGTTGATCAGCATCTCGCCGCTGACGAGCGGAATGGTGTGCTGCCCCAGGGTGGCCTCATCCCGGTTCGTGGTCAGAAGCTCGTTCGGGCCCTCCGCGATGCGCACGGCCTGGACAAATGCCGGAAGTCCACCTGGGTTGTCGTCGCACGACTTGGCGATGTGGATCGGTACACCCCGCACTGCGTTGGCAGGATCGGGAACCCCGAGCTCGCGGCCGGCGACGGCCGCCGCGGCGCTCGAGAAAATCGGAAGCGGGGGGTCGTCGTGCGTGCAGACGAGCACGACGTTCCCGGCATCCGAGATCGCCTTGGCGAGCTGGGCGTCGCCAGGGCCGGAATGATCGAGCATCACATCGAACAGGATCACTTTGGGATGCAGGCTGGCCAGATAGTTGATGACCTTTGCATGTATGTCGTTGCCCCACGGATACGGACCGAAAGGCGTGGCGGCCGTAGAGTCCAGCGCCACCAGTGTCACCTGTGATGAGGGCGGCGGCGCCGGGAACAGCTGGTCCTGAAGCGCATAGAACAACGGGGCGACGACGGCCGTCTGCGAGGTCGCGACGACGAGGACGCTTGCGAGCAGCCCGGCCAGCGCGAATCGCCACACCGAGCGCCAGTCGCCCACCCGCTCGCGGACCATGCGCCGCTATCTTAGGTTCGTGCGCGTGACCGTCCCGGACTCGCGCCGGACGGTTTTGCTTTACGTTGCCGCCGGCGCGTCGTTCGCGGCTCTTTCCGCCAGAGGCCTCACCGTGCCGCTGTACGCACACGATCTTGGCGCCAGCAGGTTCGAGGTCGGCGCTCTCTTCTCTGTCTCGACCCTTGCGGCGGCCTTGCTTTCCCTTCCATCGGGAGTCCTCGTCGATCGCTTCGGCGCCCGGGCCCTGCTCGGCACGTCGTTTGTCCTCGCGGCGGGATCGCAGCTCGCGACCGCGTTCACGCCCAGCGTCGCGCCGCTGTTCCTTTGGCAGGTGATCGGTGGACTCGCCGCCGGAGCGCAGCAAGCGGCCCTCTTCAGCGCCGTCACGGAGTCGACTTCAGGCAACCGCCTCGGACGCGCGATGGGCTGGCTGACCTTTTCCATGCAGGCCGGGTTCTTCCTCGGACCGTCGATCGCGGGCATCGCGTTGCGCTGGGTCAACCTCCCGACAGACATCGCGCTGACCACCGCGCTGCTGCTATTTGCGGCCCCGGCGGCTGTCGCGGCTAGTGGGACACGCCAGCACACGGGTCACGGGCTCAACCTGCGCGCGCCTCTGCAATCCCTGCTCGCGAACCGCTCGTTCGTTCCCGTATCGATCGGCCTCGTTTCGGCGACCCTGGTGATGGGCACCGTGGGCGCCTATCTCCCGGTGTTTGGGCGAGAGGGCCTGGGCCTGCCGAGCGCTCAGGTGGGCTACCTGCTCGCGCTCCAGGCGGTGGTCAACGGCCTCTCACGACTGCCGGGCGGCCGCCTGGTGGACCGCGCGGCGCAACGATGGCCGATCGTCTTCGTCGGGGTGCTCGGCTGGTCGGCCGCCTGCGTCGTGCTCGGTCATCTGACCGGGTTTGTAGGTCCCGCCATCGTCCTGGCGGTCGGGACCCCGTTCATCGCGACAGCTTTCGTGGCCATGGGCGTCGTCTTCGGCGACCTTTCGGCTTCATCGACGCGCGGGGTCACGATGGGCATGTACGGCACGATCCTGTTCCTCGGGCTGTCGGTCGGCCCGCTGGTGTTCGGCCCGGTGGTGCAGAGAGTTGGCTACGCGGCCGGATTCACCGCCGCTGCCGCGGTTGCGTCTGCGCTTGCGCTTGTGATGGCCGCGCTGCACGCGGAGCCGCTCCGCGGTCGGGCGGAGGTACCGCTTCCTCCGCCGGCGCCTGGGACCTGAGGTACTCGGCCAGGACCTTCTGGTGGCTCGGGAACGCCAGCAGCGGCACTGACTCCGGACGGAAGACAGCGACCTCCAGCATCTCAGCGCCCGCGAGCGGTGCGGCCCCGACGGCCAGCCGGCCCTTGTAAGCGATCACGATCATGCTCGCCGCGTCGGTCTTGGCGATGTGAAACACGCCGATCAGCCCGGTGAGCTCGACATGCGCGCTGATCTCTTCAAAACACTCGCGGACGGCTGCGACCGCAGGATCCTCGTCATCGTTGACGAAGCCACCGGGCAGGCACCAAAGACCGTAGCCCGGCTCGATCGACCGGCGCCCCAAGACGATGCCGCCCTCGGCTTCCACGACCACGGCGGTCGACACCTTCGGGTCGTGCCACAAGACAAAGCCATCGCGCGGGCAAGCCTCTACCTCACGACCTTCGATGACTCGCGGCACGAGAGCGGTGCCGCAGTTGACGCAGAAGTGCCCCACTCAAATGGACTGTACCGGCCGGACGAGCCTACGTTTGCGCGGGCGCCGTGTGCTGCTGCTGTGCCTGCTTGAGAGGCGCCTTCATGTCGGCGACCCGGACCTGGTTGCGGCCGCCCTGCTTGGCTGCGTAGAGGGCCTGGTCGGCCCGCTCCATCAAGCTCGTGAACAGAGCCGGCTCGTCCGTCGCCGCGACCCCGATGCTGATCGTGAGCTTCAGCCCTCCGGGGAATGTGGCCGCGGCGACCTTCGCCCGAATTCGCTCGGCGAGAGTCCGCGCTCCAGGCTCGGTCGTCTCATGGAGGATCAGTCCGAACTCCTCGCCTCCGTAGCGCGCGCACACGTCCGATTCGCGGGCGCCGGTGACGAGAATCGACGCCAGCTCCGCCAGCACCGCGTCGCCGTTGAGGTGGCCGTAGGTGTCGTTGACCTGCTTGAAGTGGTCAAGGTCGATCATCAGGAACGCGATCGCGTTGTGATGGCGTTTCGCTCGCTGCATCTCCTGCAGGAATCGCTGGGCCATCGCGCGCCGGTTCGGCAGCTTGGTGAGCTCGTCCGTGAGCGCGTTTTCCTCCTGGGCCTGGAAGAGCTGCGCGTGCCGGATGGCGATCGCGGCCTCCGAAGCGACACCGTTCAGAAGGTCGGCCTGGTCCTCCGTGAGCTCGCGCCACGCATTGAGGTACAGCTCCATCGCGCCCATCAGCTGGCCTGAACGCTGCACCGGCACCACCAGCACGTGCTGCGGGTGGCCGCCTCCCTCGATGCCCGGCGCGGTGCGCTCGTCGAGCTTGACGACGAGTGGACGCATGGCGGCGATGGCCGTGCGAACCGGCTCCTCGTCGAGCTTGCGGATCCCGCCGCGAGCTCGATGCGTGAGGTTGTACTCGGCTTCGCGTTTCATCTCAGACTTCCCCTGCTGCACCAGGTACATCGCCCCCGCGACCGCACCCATGATCCGGCCGGCATGGGTCAGCGCGACGTTCAGAACCTCCTCCAGCGCCAGCGACGAGTTGACGGCGGACGCGATGGCCAGCAAGAGGGCCGCCCGGTCACGAGCCCCGCTCTCGTCGTCGAGCGCGGCTTGAAGCTCCCGCGTAGTCCCGCGCAACCGCATCAGCGACACGGTCAGGAGCAGGAACGCGAAAACCAGCAGGACGGAGGTGACGAGCAGGACAGCCGCGAGATCCAAGGGAAAACCCTCCCGGGCGCTGAAGTTGTCATAGGTTAACGCTCGAGCCTGAGACTTGGTTCCCGCTATACTCCCGCCGATCGAGCCCCTCTCTTTCGACGACCTCCCGCTAGGTGGCGAATGGACCACCCGGCGCCGCACCATTTCTGAATCAGAGATCGCGCTGTTTGCCGGTGTGGCCGGCGACTTCTCGCCCCTCTCGATCGAAGCCGCCCCCGGGCACGCCCGGGTGGCTCCCCCCGCATTGCTCGTCGCGGTCGCCGTGGGGTTGGGCACCATCGACATGCCGGTCCCGTCGGTCGAGGAGTGGGCGTGGCTCAATTGGAAGTTTCCCCGTCCCGTGCACGCCGGCGACACGATCTACGCCCGCTGGACGCTGACCCAGAAACGTCCCCCGATCGGCGCGGCGCCGAACTCCATCGTCGTGTGGCGGGTTGACGTCATGACGGCGGATGGCGAGCTCTGCGCCGAGGGCGAGGTGGGCGCCAAGGTCAGGCGCCACCTGGCCTCGCGAGACCGCGACCGCCCCCAGGAGCCCGCAGCCTCGGCGGCCTCGGCCTCCGCGGCGGGAGCCGCATCTCCGCGGCGGCGGAGGCGGCGCCGGCCGGCCGGCGCCAACGGTCCGCTGCCCGAGCCACCGCCCGCAGCCGCCCCGCCTGTCTCGGCCGCGAAACCCGAAAGGACGTCCGGCGCGCCAAGAAGGAGGCGGCGCCGCCGCCCTTCCGGTGCTGCCGCGTCACATGACGGAGAGCCTGCCGGGACCTCCACGCCTGCGTCAGAGCCGGCGCCTCTCCCCGCTGCGACCCAGGCGTCGTCTGCCCCGACGGAACGCGGCGGCTTGAGCAGTGTCATCCGGCGCCTCCGCCAGCCGAGACGAACCTAGGAGCGCCCTTTAGGCCGGGACCTCCAGGGTCTCGAGATATTCGATCACCCTCCGGGTGAGCTGGGTCGGAGTCGAGGCGCCGCTCGTCACGCCGACTTTCTTGGCGCCCGCGAACCAGCTCAGGTCCAGGTCCTCGAACTTGTCGACGAGGTAGGCCGGCTTCTTGCCGAGCTTCTTGACGACCTCGACCAGGCGCAGCGAGTTCGACGAGCGCGGGCTGCCGACCACGATCACCAGGTCAACGTGCTGCGCCGCTTCCACCGCCGCCTCCTGCCGCTCCTGGGTCGCCCGGCAGATCTCGTTGTGGACTTCGGCCTGCGGGTACCGGGCTTTCACCCGACCGATCAGGTCCTCGGTGTCCCAAACGGAAAGAGTGGTCTGGCAGGTGACCGCCACACGGTCACCCCGTAGATCGAGTGCGTCGATGTCTTCCGGGTCCTGAACCAGGTACACCTTGCCCGGAGCCTCGCCCATCACACCTTCCGGCTCCGGATGCCCCTTGCGGCCGATGTAGACGACGTCGTAACCCTTGTTGGCGAGGTCGGCGACCAGCTCGTGAGTGCGGACGACGTCCGAGCACGTGGCGTCGACCGGCTTCAACCCCAGCTCGACCGCGCGCTGCTTGACTTGCGGTGACACGCCGTGCGCGGTGAAGATGACCGTCCCCTCCTTGATCTGGTCCAACCCCGCAAAACGGTCCGGCTGGTCCACGAGGGCGATGCCCTGGGCCTGGAGATCGTCAGTGGCGTGGGTGTTGTGGACGAGCATTCCCAGCATGTGCACCGGCCCGTTGGTCTCCTCGCGCACGCGCTTGGCGATTCGAAACGCGTCCACCACCCCGTGGCAGTACCCGCGCGGCGTGATCTTGAGCACTTCCATCCTCTTTCGAGTTTACGTGAGCGCTACTTGATCCCCACGAACAGGTCATCTTCGGGCAGCTCTGAGCCCGGCTTGCCACGCACGAGCTGGTAGTACTCCGTTCCGAAGGCAAGCTCGTAGATCTGGTCCGCCATGGTCGCAAACCACGAGTCGGGGTCGTTCTGGCTGATATGTGCCGCGAACGCCTTTCGCTTCTGGTCGACGTAATCGTGGACGTCGACCCGTGTCGTCACCAATTCGTCAGGCGTGCCTGCGATTCGCATGTTGGTGTTCTGTGCTCGCTGTGCTTCTTCCGGCATCTGCGAGATGAACGCTTCCATCATCGAGCGTGGTATCGCTGTGTAGTAGAGCTTCCTCGGCGCCCAGCCTTCCCGCTCGAGAAGATCCACCGCGGCGTTCGTCACGTAGTGCGCCTTGATGTGGTCAGGGTGTCCGTAGACGCCGTCTTCCGCATACGTCACCACGACGTCAGGTCGCTCGTCTCGAATCACGACCGCAAGCTTTGCCGCGGCGTCTTCGAGAGGCGCCTGGTGGAACGAGCGCGGGTCTTTGTTGTCCGCCGTGTCGACCATGCCCGAATCGCGGTAGCCGAGGAACTCGATCCGGTCGACCCCGAGAATCTCACCGGCGGCCTTCAGCTCTTCGGTTCGGATCTCGCCGAGCCGCGGCCGCGACGACGCCTCGTCCATGTTGTAGATCTCGCCCACCTCGCCTCGCGTCGCCGTGACGAGCACGACCCGATGCCCGTGGGATTTCGCCTTCATCATCACGCCGCCGGTCGAGATCGACTCGTCGTCGGGATGCGCATGCATCAACAGCAGGGTTCCCATCAGTGGCCTCCTCCGATCAACATGTCGGCGAGCTGCTTGATTCCCCCATGCCCGGGTCCCGGGATGGTCCTGTCCGCGGCGGCGATCACCTCGGGAGCAGATCCCTCGACCGCGACGCCCAATCCCGCCCACTCGATCATCGACGCGTCGTTCCGGCCATCCCCAACTGCCACGCACTGATCTTGCGGGATGGCCAGCCTGTCGCACAGGAATTGCAACGCGGACGCCTTGTCGCTCTCGACGCTGGTGAACTCGAGATAGGTCGGCGTAGAGGTGGCGACGTTGAGCCGCCCCATCCACCGCCGGCGTGTTTCCGGCAGGAGCTCCTCGAGCTTCTGCGCCTTGGAAACGATCACGAGCTTGGGTGTGGTCGGGCCCATCGCGGCGTCCAGATCGCCGACCACGTGGATCTCCATCCCGGCGTGGTTCGCGTACTCGTGGGCCTCGGGCCGGTCTCTCGCGACGATCAGCTTGTCGTCCCGATAGGCCTGGACGTGAAGGTCGCGCTCCTGCGCGAAGCGGATCACCTCCATGGCCAGCTCGTGCGTCACCCCGTGATCGAGGATCTTGGTGCCGTCCGGCAACCGGATCTCCGCGCCCTGGTAGCAGATGATCGGACCGTCGAGGCCGAGCCGCTCGACCCAGGGGAGCGCTCCCGGGAACGGCCGGCCGGTGCATGCAACGACGGTGACGCCGGCGAAGATGATCTGGCCCAGGGCCTCGACGTCGCGCGGGTCCAGGTTCAACTTCATGTCCAGGATCGTGCCGTCGAGGTCCAGGGCAACCAGCCGGTAACGCAAGCCGACTGCTATCTCTTGACCTCAGGATTCAAAAGGTTCGGCGGGCGGCCTCCGCGCACAGCCGTCGCCATGTTGCGCGCGGCCATTGCCGACATCTCCGATCGCGTGCGGGTGGTCGCGCTGGCGATGTGCGGTGCCAGGACGACGTTGGGCATCGGGATGAGGCCGGGGTGAACCGCCGGCTCGCGCTCGTAAACATCGAGGCCCGCACCCGCGATCTTCCTGGCGTTGAGCGCTTCGACCAGGGCCGCCTCGTCGACCACAGGTCCGCGCGAGGTGTTGATGAGGATCGCGGATGGCTTCATCTGGGCGAACTGCGGAGTGCTCAGCAGGTGGTGAGTCTCTTGCGTCAGGGGCACGTGCACCGAAACGAAATCCGACTCCGCGAGCAGCCTGCCCAGGTCCACGCGCGTGGCGCCGAGCTCCCGCTCGGCGTCCGGAGGCAGCGGCTGGGGGTCGTAGTACAGCACTCGCATGTTGAATCCCTTGGCGCGATGTGCGACGCCGCGGCCGATCCTGCCCACGCCGATCAGTCCAAGCGTTGCTCCGTGGACGTCCGCGCCCAGCATCATGTCGATCGCCCATCCCCTGAAGCGACCCTGCCGGGTGAAGCTGTCAGCCTCGACGATTCTGCGCGCGGCGGTCATCAGCAGGGTGAAGGCGAAGTCGGCGGTTGCGTCGTCGAGCACGCCTGGCGTGTTGGTGACCATGACCTTGTGCGCGGTGGCGGTCGGTACGTCGATGTTGTCGAAGCCGACCGCGACGTTGCTCACGATCTTCAATCCCGGCGTCGAGAGGACGGTCTCGCGAATCGGGTCCATCAGCTGGCTCACGATCCCGACACAGCCCTCTGCCGCGCGCCGGATGCTTGCCTCATCAAGCGGCTGGCCGGCGGGGTAGGCGACCACCTCCGCGGCCTCGGCCAGGATCGCCGGGCCCGGGTCGAGGATGGGGTGCATCAACAAGACGCGTGCCCGCCCACCTGTGCTCATGGATTGAGTCCCAGCTCCTGTGCGATCGGTTTCAGGGCATCGCGGACGATCTCCACGTGCTCGTCGAAGGGTATACCGAGCGCCTCAGCTCCCGTGACGAGCTCATCGCGATGCACGCCGCGAGCAAACGCCTTGTCTTTCATCTTCTTGCGCACCGTGCTCGGCTCGACCGCGCTGAGCGACTTATCGGGCTTGACGAGGGCGCACGCGATGATGAAGCCGGACATCTCGTCGACGGCGTTCAGCGCCTTGCGGATGTTCGAGTCGCGAGGGACGCTGAGGTAGTCGGCATGTGAGGCGATGTCGTCGAGGATGTCATCGGGCCAGCCCTTCTCACGCAGCATGGCGATGCCGCGCATCGGATGGAGCTCCGCTGTCGGGCCGGACTCGTAGTCCCAATCGTGGATGAGACCGAGCACGCCCCAGCGTTCCTCGTCTTCGCCGTAGCGCCTCGCGTAGGCTCGCATCGCGGCCTCCACGGCGCGCATGTGGCGGCGCAGCTGGTCTGATTTCGTCATCGAAGTGACGAGCTCCCACGCTTCGTCTCGAGTCGGCGCGCTCAAATCAGAATCTCCTTCAAGGCCTCGAGCAATCGCTCGTGCTGCTCACGCGTGCCGACGGTGATCCGGAACCAGCCCGCGATCGGGTCACGATCGTAATGGCGGACGAGGATGCGCCGCTCGCGCAGCGCGTCTGAAACGGCTGCGGCCACGTTGCCGCCCGTCGGCTTGACGAACACGAAGTTGGCCTCCGAAGGCGAGTGCTCGAAGCCCAGCTCGTGGAGCTGCAGCTCCAGCCAGCGGCGTTCGGCAACGACGTAGTCGACGATCTTGCGGTGGTGCTCCTCGTCTTCGATGGCGGCGACCGCCGCCACGATCGCGAGGCGATCCATGTTGTACGAATCCTTGACCGCATCCAGGTCCGCGATGAGCTCGGGACTCGCCAGCGCGAAGCCGATGCGCATGCCCGCCAGGGCATACGACTTCGACATGGTCCGGAGGATGATCAGGTTGTCGCACCTCGCCAGCAGGCCCACCTGCGACTCGAAGGCGAAATCGACGTATGCCTCGTCCAGCACCACCACGCCCTTGGATCGGCGGACCGCGCGCTCGACAGACCGGGCCCCATGCCACGTACCGGTCGGCGAGTTGGGATTGACGAGAAACTTCAGGGGGGCGGGGTCGTCCATGAGCGCGGTCGACCAGGTGAACATGTCGTTGCTCGGGTGGGGTGAGGGAACCGCTTCGTGGAGCCGGCACAGCGGCTCGAGCAAGGGATAGGTGGGCGTCGGATAGGCCACGGAGTCTCCCGCGCCGGCAAAGGCGCGCAGGGACATCTCGATCAGCTCGTCCCCGCCGTTTCCGAGCGAGACCTGCGCCACGTCAAGGCCGAAATGCCTGGCGATGGCCTGCCTCGCTGGTGCAGCCGTCGGGCTTGGGTAAAGGCGCAGCGACTCGTCGGTGGCGGCTTTGATCGCCTCGATCACTTTCGGCGAGGGTGGAAGGGGCGACTCGTTCGTGTTGAGCTTGACCCAGTCGCCGCCGTCGGGCGGTTGCTCGCCCGGGACGTACGCCTGGAAGCCGGCGAGGCTCTTTCTCAGGAAGCTTTTCGACATTCGAGGAGGAAGGTCTCCAGAGCCAGACGCGGGCTGACGTTCTGTTCGAGGTAGCCGAGGGTGTCGTACGACAGCTCGATCAAACGAGCCCATTGGCCCTGTTCGCGTCCGCGGCTCGCCAGCATCCTCTTGCGGAGCTCGATCTGCCAGCTCGCGATCGCGAACAGCGCGGGATCCTCCGCCTCACCCTCGGCCTTCCGCCAGCCCATCTGCGCCGAGTCGAGCTCCGCCGCCACGTGAAGCGGCACGTCGGCGGGAGCACCGAACACCTCCTCGAGCCGGCGCGTCCATGCGTAGTGGAGCTCGATCACGCCCTCGTCGTCCGCCACCCGCGCAGCCCAACCCGGGCGGCCGCGGGCAAGCTCGGCGATCAGCCGTGCCCGACCCGCCTCGACGCCCTGTCCGACGAGCAGCTTCTCGATTTCTGGCGATGGCACTGGGTGAAAGAAGACCCGCTGGCAGCGCGACACGACGGTGGGCAGCACGACGAACGGATTGAGGCTCGGCGTCGTCAGGACGATCACCCGATGCGGGTGCGGCTCCTCGAGCGTCTTGAGCAGCACGCTCTGGTCCTGGTCGCGCAGCCGGCCGGCGTTCGCAAGCACCGCCACGCGGCGCGTTCCGACTGCCGGTTTCAGGTTCAGAAAGGCCTGCAGCGAAAGCTCGTGGAACTCGGGCGGCTTCTCGGGCAGCAGGCGGATCTCGTTGATCGAGAGTGGCTTGATCCGGTCGTCTTCCCAGTAGTCGGGGTGCCTTCGAAGCGCCGCCTCGGGGAGCAGGGCTGCTGCCAGCAGTCGCGCGACGCTGGTCTTGCCCAGGCCGGACTCGCCGACGAACAGGTAGGCGTGTGCCAGGCGGCCGCTCTCGAGCTGCGAACGAAGCTGTTCCAGCGCCTGCGGCTGGCCCGCGATGGCCGCGAACGGGTCGGTCACGGGGTCTGAGGCGGTGCGGCTCGCCGCGCCTTCGTTTCGCGCTCGATGGCCAGGCGCTGGGCCCGACCCTGCAGCCAGACCTCGCGGATGCGCTGAAGCGCGGTCAGGTTCGTAACCACCGCCAGCAGGAAGACAACGCCATAGAGCACGTATCCGCCGAAGATGAGACCGACCACGGTGACAACCACACGCTCCGGGCGCGCGAACACGCCGGAGTCGCAGGTGAACCCAAGGCTCTGGGCGCGCGCCCGGACGTAGCTGACGAGGAAGGATCCGGCGAGCGCCGCCAGCGTCGCCAGCACCAGCCAACGCTGGAGAGGACCGCTCATGCCGACGAAGTACGCGGCGAGTCCGAGGTAGATCGCACCCTCGGAGTAGCGGTCGAGCGTGGAGTCGAGGAAGGCGCCGTACGTGTAGCTGGTGCGTGTCGAGCGCGCCAGGGCGCCGTCGAGGATGTCGCAGGTGCCGGCGAAGATGAGCACGACGCCGGCCCAGCGCAGCTGGCCGAACGCGACCAGTATTGCCGCGACGAAGGTCAGCATCAATCCCACGACCGTGACCTGGTTCGGCGTCACAGGCACACGCCCGATCGCCGCCATCAAGGCTTCGGCCCGGCGGCGGACCCAAGCTTCAAACCGCGTGGTGAACATGCTTCTCCCCTGGTTGCCGAGCGGACTCGCGCGCTTCCTCGTAGACCTGTATCACCTGGGCCGCGACAGCGTCCCATGCGTAGCGCCTCGCCTTCTCATGCCCGTAAGCGCCCATGCGAGCTCGGAGTGCGGCGTCTCGGGCCAGGATGATCAAAGCCGCGCCGAGCTCGGCCCATCCCTTGGGGCGCACGGTCAAGCTGTCAAGACCTGGCTCCAGCACCGACATATAGCCCGGCACCTCGGTGGCGACCACTGGGAGGCCCGAGGCCATCGCCTCGAGGAGCACGATCCCAAAGCTCTCCGCCCCGGTGGCGGGAGCGCAAAAGATGTCCGCGCTGTTGTAGTAGCGAGGCTTGACCGAGTCCGGCACGTAGCCGGCCATCACGACGTTGGGAAGACGGTGGCGCGAGATGTACGACTCGACCTTGCCGCGAAGTGGTCCGTCGCCGACGATGATCAAGCGTGACTGGGGCACGCGGGCCCGCATGAACTCGTAGCCGCGCAGCAGGTCGCCCAGGCCCTTGCGCTTCTCGAGGCGTCCCACGAACAGGATGTTCACGTTCTCGTCGCGCAGGTGACGGATTGGCGCCAGGCCGGGCGTGAAAACGTTGGTGTCGATTCCGTTCGGGATGACGCGGAGATGAAAGTCGGGGAAATAGCGGTTGAAAAACGTCCGGGCCGGTTCGCTCACGGCAATCCCTCGATGAATGCGATCGAGGTACGGCTGCAGGATGCCCCGGCCGTAGTAGTAGCCGATGTTGGAGCGAGAAAAAGCGTGGAACGTGGCTACGTTCGCCGCGGTCGACATCCGCAGCATTGTGAGGGGAAGGGCAGGCATCAAGGGCTCGTGGAAATGCAGGACGTCGAAGCGCTCCTGATCGATGATCGCGGCCACCCTGTTGCCCAGGTGAAAGCTGAGTGTGATGCGAGCCACCGAGTCGTTGACCGGCACCGCGATGGGGCTGCCGATCCGGTAGAAATCGGGCGTGTCGAAATCGATGTCGGCGCGGCTCGAGGGAGCAAAGATTCGCACCTCCTGGCCCTGGTGACGGAGTTGGCCCGCCAGGTAGCGGACATGGTCGGTCACACCACCAGGTGAAGCGAAGTCGTACGGCGAGACGAGCCCTACTTTCATGCGCGGCTCATGGTGAGTTGGCCCAGATCTTGTGCGGGACGTGCCACTGTTCCGGATGGCGCCGGATGAAATGCTCGAGCTGGCGCAGCACCTGCTCCGTGGCCCGGACCTGGTCGGCCCGATGGTCGCCGGTGTCCTGAGCGAAGACCAGTGGAGCGGCCTCGGCCTGGTAGGTGTCGTCCGGCAGCCGGTAGACACATACCGGGAGAATCGGCGTCCCCGTCCGCAGAGCGATCGCCGCAGGACCCAGCGGAATCGGCGCCAACCGGCCGAAGAATGGCATCGGATAGCCGGTGCCGACGATGTCTCGGTCGATCGCCGTGACCACCATCTCCTCGTCGCGCAGCGCCTGCAGAACCCTGCGAAGACCTCCTGTGTCCAGGGTCAGGACGCTGATCCCGAGACGCGCACGCGTGTCGCGATACCACTCGAACAGCGCTCGGGGTTCCAGCTCTTCGGCGAAAAAGCTGACCGGCGTGAGCGTCGCCGACCAGATCGCCGAAACCACTTCGTATGAACCCATGTGGCACGAGATCACGAGAACCCCCTTGCCGAGCGCGCGAGCCTGCTCCAGGTACTCCATACCCTGCACCTTCAACCACGGTCGCATCGTCTCGACGGAGGTCCGCGGCAGTTGCATCAGGTCGGCGTAGGCCTTCGCGTGGTTCCGGAAGTTGAGCCACGAGAGGCGCCGCAGCTCGCGCGGGTTGCTTTCCAGCTCCGGACAGGCGATCTTCAGGTTGTATTCGAGGCGCGGCCGGGCCAGCGGCGAGAACCTCCATGCAAACCGCGCCGCCAGCACCGCGAGCGCGTAGGCCAACGGACGAGGCAGCCGCTCCACGACGGACTGCACGGCCTTGAACGCTCGCCAGCGCCACACTCATCCCTCGGCGCGCGTGAACATCGGGCGGAAGGCGTACCACTGGTCGGGTCGCTCCCTGATGAATTCCTCGAAACGGATGACCACGCGCTGCATCAAACCCTCTTTCGTCTCACCAGGCGCCCAGGTCAGCGGAGCGTCGATGTGGACGTGATGGTGACCTGGCGACGTCGCGTACTGGCACGCGGGCATCAGCGCGGCACCGGTCTTGAGCGCGATCGCCGCCGGGCCGCCGGGCACCATCGCGCGCCTGCCGAAGAAGCGCACGGCGACCCCCGGCCCTTGTTCGAGGTCGCAGAGAAGGGCGACGATGGCGTTGGCCTGGAGAGCCTGGGTGATGCCACGCACCGCGGATCGGCCCAGCGCGATGACGTTCAATCCAAACCGCTGTCGCGTCCGGACGACCGCATCGTTCAGGGAACCGGGGAACCGCTCCGCGACCGCGGCGATCGGATAACCGAGGGCACCGCCGTAAGACCCCGCCATGTCCCACGAGCCCATGTGGGGAACGGCCATGATCGCCCCTCGCCCCTCGGCGAGCGCCGCATCGAGATGCTCGCGCCCGTCCATGCTCATGCGCTGCATGAGCTCTTCGGGGCTGAGGCTGCCCATCAGCAAGAAGTCGGTGAGCATGCGGCCGTAGTTTTGAAACGCGCGGCGCGCCACCCGGGAAACTTCACGGTCCGGGCTCTCGCGGCCGAGCGCGGCCGCGTAGTTCTCCAGCGCGGCGCGCCGCTGGCCCGCGCTGAGCCAGAACCACGCGGCTCCGCCCGGCGCAGCGGCCGCATGCCGGAGCCCAGGCGGTACCGCCCGGAGAACTCGCGCACCAACGGCGTAGCTAGCGCCGAGCAGGCGCAGTCGCGGTCTTGGTGCGAGCGGCGCGCCGGGAGACGCGGCCGCCGTTGGCTCCCGCCTTATCACCCTCGATGAACTCCTCCACCAGGCGTCGAGCCTCGTTGTCGCTGTACTGGACCGGCGGCGACTTCATGAAGTACGAGCTCGGGCTCTCCAGCGCGCCTCCGATTCCACGGTCGAGCGCGAGCTTCGCGCAGCGGACCGCGTCGATGACGATGCCGGCCGAGTTGGGTGAGTCGTGGACCTCGAGCTTGAGCTCGACGTTCAGCGGCACGTCGCCGAAGGACCGGCCCTCGAGCCGGATGTACGCCCACTTGCGGTCGTGCAGCCAGGGCACGTAGTCCGAGGGCCCGATGTGCACGTTGTCGGCGCCTACGTCGTAGTCGAGCTGCGAGGTGACCGAGCGGGTCTTCGAGATCTTCTTCGACATCAAGCGGTCGCGTTCGAGCATGTTCAGGAAGTCTGTGTTGCCACCGAAGTTCAGCTGATATGTGCGCTCGAGCTTCACGCCACGGTCGCGGAACAGGCGCGTCAGCACGCGGTGGATGATCGTCGCGCCGACCTGGGACTTGATGTCGTCGCCGATGATCGGGAGCCCCTTCTCTTCGAAGCGCTTCTGCCAGTAAGGTTCGCGAGCAATGAACACCGGGATGCAGTTGACGAACCCGACGCCGGCGGCAAGGGCCTGCTCGACGTACCACTTGGTCGCCTCTTCCGAGCCGACCGGCAGGTAGCTGACCACCACGTCGGCCTTCGTCTCCTTGAGGATGCCGACGACGTCGGCGGTCTCACCGGGAGCTTTGTGGACGACGTCGGCGAGGTATTTGCCGATGCCGTCGTGGGTCATCCCCCGCTCGACCTTGACGCCCAACGGCGGAACGTCGCTGAACTTCACCGTGTTGTTGGGCCCGGCGAAGATGGCCTTGGAGAGATCTTTTCCGACCTTCGTCTTGTCGATGTCGAAGGCGGCGACGAACTCGATGTCCCTGATGTGGTAGCCGCCCAGGTTGACGTGCATGAGGCCGGGCACGGCCTCCGTCTCCGAGGCGTTGCGGTAATAGTGCACGCCCTGGATCAGTGAGGACGCGCAGTTGCCGACCCCCACGATGGCGACTCGCACCTTTCCGTTGCCGTGGCCATTTTTGTGGCCGTTCTTTTGACCGTTTTTCACGCCCCGACCTCCTCGCGAACTTTCACTCGATCTTTGATTCCAAGCAACTCGTCCAG
>DATFVI010000041.1:0-10570 GCA_035260405.1 Candidatus Dormiibacterota bacterium | reverse complement strand
AACGGAACCATCTTCACCCCGCTGACCAACTTCGCCGACAAGTCGACTCTGACGAGCATCCTCCTGGACAGCTCGACCGACGGCGGCGTGTCGTGGCACTCGGTCTCGACCATCGTCCATAACGTCATCGCTCCACCGCTCGAGTACGCCAACACGAACTTCCGCGACGGCATCGAGGACACCTTCGCCGTGGGACCGAACCGGTTGGGCAACGGCTCCTACCCGCTCTACGTCGCGTGGGAGGACTACAGCGCCGGGTTCGGCAACCAGATCCTGAGCGCCTCCTACGACGGCGGCCTGACCTGGTCGGCGCCTATCCAGGTCAACGACAACGCGAGCACGACAGTCGACACGATGCAGCCGAACCTCACCACGGCTGCTGACGGAACCGTCCTCGTCGCGTTTTACGACCGCCGCCTGGCCTGCCCGACCGGCACTGAAGCCGCCACCGCAGGTCTCGGCCTCGACCCGAACAACCCGGCGGGGGAGACCAACTACTGCATCAACGCGAGCTTGCAGGCGTACAGCGCAGCCCTCAGCCCGATCGGCAACAACATCCGGATCAGCCTGCACACGTGGGACCCACAGCTGAACTCGATGAAGCCGGCCGGCATCGGACGGTTCGAAGGATTCATCGGAGACTACTTCGGCAACATCACCAGCGGCTCAACGGACATCACGACCTCGGTGAGTACCTTCGACGACGGCTCGAACCCGAGCCACCTCCAGCAGCAGGTCGTCGCGAGCCTGACGATTCCGTAATCAAAAACAGTTGATTTAGAGGGGTTCGGGGCCACCTGGACCCCTCTAGCATTTCACGGTCCCAACTCACACAAGGAGAGATCGCACATGGCGCGCACCCCACTGCTGAGCCGTTTCCAGGAGCTCTTCGAGGACTTTGACGAGGCCGACAGGTCAGGACGCAGCGTCGAGTCGGTGCAGGAAGAACGCCGGCAGATGCGGTTCACCCGGCGCGACATCCTCAAGGCCGGCGGCGCGGCGGTGGCGGCCGCGGCGCTCAGCGGACCGATGGGGGCACTGGCGGCGGCGGTCAAGCCCAGCGGCAGCCAGGGGCGGATCGCGATCATCGGCGGAGGTATAGCGGGGCTCAATGCGGCGCTCACGCTGCAGGACGCCGGGATCACCTCGACCGTCTACGAGGCGTCGGGTCGCGTCGGCGGTCGCATGCACTCGGACACCACGTCGTGGCTCAACGGCCAGACCAGTGAGCACTGCGGCGAGCTGATCGACAGCAAGCACAAGACCATCCTCGGGCTCACGACCAGGTTCAAGCTCGCGACGGTCGACCTGCTCGCGGCGGAGCCGAACATGTCGACCGACACCGATTACTTCTTCGGCCAGTACTACACGAGCGCCCAGGCCAACAGCGACTTCAAGCCCGTCTGGAACAACGTGAAGGCCGACCTCACGGAGGCGCCGTTCCCAACCCTGTACAACAGCTTCACGGCGGCCGGGCAGGCGCTCGACAACCTGAGCCTGTACCAGTGGATCGAGACGCGCGTGCCGGGCGGTCATACCTCGAGCATGGGACAGCTGCTGGATGTCGCTTACAACATCGAGTACGGCAACGTCACCACCCAGCAGAGCTCGCTCAACATGGTCTACCTGCTCGGTTTCCAGCCGCAGCCAGGCGACTTCCGGATCTTCGGGGCGTCCGACGAGCGCTACCACATCGTCGGTGGAAACGAGCGCCTGCCCCAGGCCATCGCCGCATCGCTGGGGGCCGGCACCGTGCAGTTGAACACCGCGCTCACCGGCATAGTTCACAACCGGGACAACACATACACGCTGACCCTGAACAACAGTGGCGTGGCGACGAACAAAGTCTTCGACCGCGTGATCATGGCGATCCCATTCTCAGTTCTTCGAGGGATCCTCGGCTCCGCGAGCAGCGCCTACACCGCCGCGGGCTTCACGAGCCTCAAGCAGACCGCGATCACCCAGCTCGGCTACGGCAAGAACTGCAAGCTGCAGCTCCAGTTCGACTCGCGTTACTGGAACACCTCAGGTCCATGGGGAGTCGGGAACGGCTCGACCTACGCGGACACCGGCTACCAGAACACCTGGGAGGTCACGCGAGCGCAGGACGGGACCACCGGCATCCTTGTGGACTACACGGGTGGCGGCGTTCCCCTGGCGTCCTTCACGGGTGACCCGACCAACCCGGCCCAGGTGAACCAGTTCGCGAAGACGTTCCTCAGCCAGATCGAGCCGGTGTTCCCAGGCATCAGCAAGCTCTGGAACGGCCGGGCCACGCTGGACGTGCCGCTCACCAACCCCTTCCTGCTGGGCTCGTACTCGTACTGGAAGGTCGGCCAGTACACGGGGTTCAGCGGCTACGAGAAGGCCCGGCAGCCAGACCTCACGACCGGCAAGTGCCACTTCGCGGGCGAGCACTGCTCGATCAACTTCCAGGGCTTCATGGAAGGCGGCGCGCAGGAAGGCGCGCGGGCGGCCGGCGAGATACTGAGCGACTACAAAGCCGGCATATTTCCCTAAGGCGCCCTGCGCGCGCCCGGCGCTTAATCCGCCCTGCGCGTGGCTGGCCCCTGAGCTCCGCCCAACCTTAACGACATCGCCAGCCAGGCCATGGCGGCCGTCGCCGCCACGCCTGGCGCGAAGGCAAGCGCGGCCACGCCCGTGAGGTCCCACAGCGACCCGGCGATGAGCGGAAGGACGAACGCGGTTGCGTACTGCACGGTGAAGACCGCCGCGCTCATCCGGTGCACGTCACCCGCCGCGGCGAGCCTCGGTGGGAGGGTGAGCGTGACGATGAACGCCAGCGCCGCGGCGAAGCCGAGCACGAATGCCCAGGCGATCACGCCCGCGCCGGGCGTCAGGACGATGCCCAGCTGCCCGAGCGCCATCAGCACGGCCGAGCCGATGAAGCCGGTGCGGCCGGTGAGCAGCCGCTCCCTCAGCGCGACCGCCGGCGCCGTGAGCAGCTGGGCGCCGTTGAGGACGAAGAGCGTGGGTGTGATGAGGGCATGGCGCCCGGTCTGGTCGAGGAAGTCGGGAACGTAGGCGTTGGTGCCGAAGTAGACGGCCGACGCCATGCCCATGACCAGGCCGATTCGCACGGCCGGCCCCTCGCGCCAGTTGGGCCACCACCGGGCAGGCACGGCCGGGCGGGGCCCACGCCTCGGTGCCGCGAGCACGATGGCGACGCCGCTCACGATGACCACCACCGACCACATGGCGATCGCCCACCGCCAGTCTCCGTGCGCAAGGGGCAGCACGCCAACCGGGGAGGTCAGTCCGGTCGGGACGGTCTCGCCGATCAGGATTCCGTTGCTGTAGACGGCGGTGGCGACCGCGATCCGGCGCGGGAACCACTCGCGGACCAGTGAGGGAAACGCGGGTTGGCTGACCGCCACGCCCACGCCCATGAGGAACGTCGCTGTGAACAGCACCGGTGTGCTGGGTCCGAATCCGCGCAGTCCTCCGAACACCGCGACGCAGCCAAGACCGACAGCCAGCGCGCCGCGCACGCCGAGCTTGGCGATGAGCAGGGCGCCCGGCACCGCGGCCGCTGCGAGCAGCAGTACGGGCAGCGAGACGAGAGCGCCTACCGCCTTTTCATCGAGATTCAGCTCGCGGTGGATGAGCGGGATCAGCGGCGGCACCGCGAGCATGGTCAACCTGAGGTCGACGCCGCCCAGCCAGAGCAGCAGCAGCCGCACGGCGTCTACCCGCGTCAATTTCAAAGTCTTATGGCTCCATACTTGTGCCCGTGCCTGGCCTTTTGATCGTCACCGCGGCGGGACCAGAAGATCCAACGCGTGCGAGCGTCGCGTTCCACATCGCCGCCAACGGAGCCAAACCAAACGGCACGGAGGTCGCGATCGCGCTGGCCGGCGATGCCGCGGAGCTGGTCAAGCCCGACGTGATCGCCAACGTGCTCGGCCTTGGCCTGCCTCCGCTCCGCGATCTGCTCGACAAATGCCTCGACCTCGACGTCCACGTCTACGTTTGAAAGGGCTGTGCTGAGGCCCGTGGGGTCTTACCGGAGATGCTCACCCCAAACGCATCGTTCATCACCCCCCCAGACCTGGTCCGCCTGACGATGGAAGCAGAAAAAGTCCTCAGCTTCTAATTTCCCCTCTCCCCGCAGGGGAGAGACATCCCACGGTTCTAAGTGTCAAGCGGCAATGGCGGTGGCTGGAGTGGTCCAAGCCACCGCCTCCGAGTAGAGCGTGCCGTGGCGGAGGCAACCATGAAGAATGCTGACCCAGCGGTTGCCGAGCGCTCTGAGAGCTTGGTGGTGGGATTTTCCTCGCGCGCGCAGGACCCTGTAGTACTGATGGGCGCCGGCGGAGCCTGTCAACGACGAGAACGCCCAGAGGTAGCAAGCGTCGGCAAGCTGACGATTGCGAGCGTAGCGGGCAAGAACCACATGGCGGATGCCGGAGGACTTGGTGATGGGAGCCATTCCCGAATAGGCCCGACGACCCTTAGCATCTAGGTAGCGGTTCGGGTCGTCCCCGAACTCACCGATAACCCGGGCGCCGAGGACAAAACCGAGCCCTGGCAAGCTGAGGTAGAGCGCGGCGTCCGGGTGCAACTCAAAAGACTTTGTCAGCTCGTCTTCCAAAGCCTTCGTCTGGGCATTGAGCTCGCGAATCATCTGGATGCAGGACTTGACGATGACTGCATACGCCGCGACCAGGGTTGCCGGTTGCTCCAGGTGCGGTTGGCGAAGCATGCCTTGCAACTCCACCGCCCGTGCCTCGAGGTTGCGCTCGCGTCCGGCCTTCCGAAGCGCCGAGATGAGCTTGGCCTGCGAGACAGATCTACCGCTGGTCGGGGTCGGCGCGTACTCCAGAATCGCCATTGCATCGCGGCCACCAAGATCATCTTTGAAGGCTTCGAGGGCAGCTGGATAGAACTCGCGCAAGGTGCTTCGTAGCTGATTGACCTGACGCTGACGCGAGTGGACCAAGCTCTGGTGAGCGCGCGCCAAGAGCTTGATGGCCTCGACTTCTTCGGAGTCGCCAGCCACCTGTCGGTGGTTGTTGCGGTCGGTCCGGACCAGGTCCGCCAGCACCTTGGCGTCACCTGCATCCGACTTTGCTCCCGAGACCGAGTGTCTATCTCGGTAGCGGTCGACGGCCAAAGGGTTGATGGCGTAGAGCTGGTAGCCAGCCGCAACCAACGCCTGCACCAAAAGACCGCGGTCGGTTTCGATTCCCACGACGACAGTCCCAGGCTCGTCGGCATAGTCGGCGACAAGTGCATGGATCCGGCTCACGCCCTCCAAGCTATTCGCCACTCGAGCTCTACCGAGCACTTTGCCCTGCTCATCCAACAAACAGACGTCGTGATGCTCTTCCGCCCAGTCAACACCCAAGAAAACCACGGCCACCTCCGGAGCTGTACTCGAGCCGGAGGAGGTTCGCCACGACCTAATGGTCAAGTGCTCCAAGGCACGTCATCCCACCAGTGGTTGGCCCCCTCGCCAGGCAGCGGCGGCCCAGTCTCTCCCAAGTGCTCGTTGGCTCTGGGTCTGGCAGGGCTCGACCGCTACCGGCTCGGCTGCACCAGCCTATTCGGGCCGATGCACTCCCATTAGGGTCGGGGAGAGGGCCGAGAAAGAACGCCCTAAGAATCCCGCCAGACGGGCTGGCGCTTTTCAACGAAAGCCGCAATACCCTCCTGCCCGTCGGGCGCGACAGCATTGCAAGAAATCGCCTCAGCCATGAGCCGGTAAGCCTCCTCCTGGGTGGCCTCGACCTGCTTGTAGAAACCCTCCTTACCAATGCGCAGCGCATAAGGACTCAACTTCGCAAGCTCGGCAACCAGCGCCATCACCTCGGCCTCGAGCGAAGCGAGCGGCACCGCCCGATTGATCAACCCCCATTTCTCAGCGGTGGCCGCATCGATGAACCGCCCGGTGAGCAGCATCTCCATAGCGTGCTTGCGACTCACATTGCGAGCCACGGCAACGCCAGGCGTGGAACAAAAGAGGCCGTACTTGACCCCGGAGGTGGCAAACCGGCAATCGTCACTGGCGATGGCAAGATCGCAGGTGGCGACGAGCTGACAGCCGGCCGCAGTCGTAATGCCATGCGGAGCCGCGATCACCGGCACGGGCACCGACTGAATCGTCGCCATGAGCCGGTTGCACACGGCGAAGATGTCCCGCTCCTCGTCGAGCGACCGATCCTGCATCTCTTTCAAGTCGTGCCCGGCCGAAAAAGCCCGTCCAGCGCCCTTCAAGACGATGGCCCGCACCTCAGGCCGCGCCGCCTGGCGCTCGAGCGCCGAGGTGAGCTCTTTCATGAGCCCCGTCGAAAGCGCGTTGAGGGTTTGAGGACGGTCGAGCGTGATGATCGCGGCCGGCGGCGAGTCATGAACCAAGAGGTATTCGAGCGATTCAGTCATGCAAACCTCCTTGCGCGGTTCAGTCTAGAGTGCCACCGATGGAAGTCAGGTTCGACGGCCACTGCTTCGGCTGCGGGCCGCTGAACATGGATGGTTTGCGCCTGGTTTTCACGCCCGGCCCGGACGGCTCAGTGGCGGAATACGACGTTCCGGACCGGTTCCAGAGCTGGGCGGGCATGGCTCATGGGGGAGTGGTGGCGCTGATGCTGGACGAGGCGGTCGGCTGGGCCGCCTGGCACGCCGGACACCCCGGAGTGACGGGCCGGCTGCAGGTGAGCTACCGCCGGCCCCTGAAGCTGGGCGAACCGGTCCGGATCGTAGGGAAGGTGGAGAACATCCGCCGCACCCTGGTCTACTGCAGCGCAGTGATCGAGAACCGAGAGGACCGCTCCCGGATCGCCGACGCGATGGCCACGGTGATGGCGGTCAAGACCGTGGTGGACCCGATCGGCGGGTAGAATCATCACCTTCGGTCGGGCGCGCCTCTGGGAGCGCGCCGCATTGATGTCGGGGGCTGGCGCAGTTTGGCAGCGCGCACGGTTCGGGACCGTGAGGCCCCGGGTTCAAATCCCGGGCCCCCGACCATATTTTGAGTTCAAAAGTCGGTGCTAACGACGCGCTCGATGGCGATTTTGGCCTGGGAGGTCACAGGGAGGTCACAGACCTCCGCGCGCGAGCTGGATCGGTTGCCGACTCGCGATATCTACGCCCTAGTTCTCGGCGGTTAACACTGAGGCCGGGGCGCTACGAGCGGTACTGAGCAGCGACCCGAATCGTGCTGCCGCGTTGGATCGCATCCTCGGCGTCACGTGGCCGTAGAGCTCGAGCGTGGTCTGAACGCTATCGTGCCCCAAGCGCTCGCTCACGGTCTTGACGTCGACGCCTGCCTCGAGGAGCAGCGTCGCGTGGGTGTGGCGGAGGCCATGCAGCGCGATCGCGGGCAGTGTGGCTAGATCGCGGACCCGGCGAGCGAAGTGCCGTCCGATTTTGTTCGGATCTTCAGGCGAGCCACCGGGCCGGCAGAACACAAGGTCCAGGTCAGCCCGGTAGGCCGTGCCCCACGCACGCCGGTCGAATCGTTGCCGCTCGTGCTGTTCGCGCAGCAGGGCGATCGTTTCCTCGTCTACATCAATGGTCCGGACGCTCTTCTTACTCTTTGGCGGACCGAAGCCGAGGCCGCTCCCCTGTCGCGTGAACTGCTGCCTCACCGACAGCCTGGCTCCGTCGAGGCTTATGTCACGCCACCGCAAGCCGAGCAACTCGCCCCGTCGCATCCCTGTTGCGGCAGCTAGGTGGTACAGGACGAGCTCCTGATCCTGGGCCGCGAAGGCTAGGAATGCTGCCAGTTCGTCCGCAGACCACGTCTTCATCTCCGGCCGGTCCTTCGGTTTGGCGTGAGCTCTCTCAGCAGGATTCCGACGGAGCAGGCCGTCTTCCATAGCGTCCTGCAGCGCCTTGTGGAGGCAGATGTGGACGTTGTGCACGGTCTTCTCGCTGAGCCCACTTTCTGCCAACTTGCGATACAGGCCGCGGATCTGAAGCCGGTCGAGCGACTGCAGGCGGACATTGCCCAGTCGGGGACTGATGTGCTTGTGGATGCTCACGCTGTAATCGCGAGCGGTGTTGGGACGGATGTTGCGACAGGCGGCGAGCCAGTCTGGAAGGTATTCGCCGAGGGAGCGTCGGCTGCGCTCGACGTACATGCCATCGACAAGTGCTGTCTGAATCCGGTTCATTGCTTCCACAGCCGCGGCCTTTGTTGCGAAACCGCTACCACGCCGCTGCTTTCGAATCGCCCCCACCGGGGCAAGGTCGACGCGGAACGACCAGGTAAAAGAGCGTCCGCCGCACTTCGGACATTTGGCCGCGCTTACAGCAACCCGGGATTGGCACCCGCGCCGGGTGCATCGTCGACCGACCTCTCCGGATCTCAACGGTTCGTCCCGGCCGATCGCCGCGTCGACAGTCGTTTTACTGAGGACGCAGGTCGTGTTTTTGTATGTGTGAGTTTTTCGAGGAGTTCTTTCTGAAGTTGGGCAGTGATATGGCCGCGTTGGCGAGCAAGGCTGCCGCGTCGTCGGCCGGTCTTCAGCCGTCGCTCACGTTCCTCGTCAAGGCGACGGCCCTCCCACTGCAGCTGAGCCATTGCGATCAGGTCGGGCACCGTGACCGTCGAGTTCGTCGCTTGCGAGAGATTCCGGGCAGCCTTTCGCTCTGCTTCGGTCGCGCTAGCTTCGACTCTGGGCGGCGTCACAAAGAACTCCGACTCCCGTTCCTCGAGAGGGCGGCCGCGCGCGATCTGATCCAGGGCCGCCTTGGTGACAAGCACGCCCTCGACGTCAGCGACCTCATCCTTTTCGGCAGCGAGAAGTTCCGTCAGTGGGACCTTTAGCAATGTCGGCAGCACGAGCAGTTCGGCAGCGGATACGGGTCGCCGACCGATCTCGATCGCGGTCACCGTCGAAGCCGCCCAACTAAGGCCGCGCGCCCGCGCCCTTTGAGCAAGATCCTCCTGGCGCCACCCGAGCTTCGTGCGGAGGCGCCGCAGGTTTCGCCGAATGACGGTTTGAAACTGAGTTGGCGGGGGAGACATGGGGACAGTCTACCACCGCGATTTGTCGAAATCACAGGCTTGCTCAGCATCAATCGCCTTCAAGAAATGTTTGATATGTCGAATTTGCAGGCGTTACGAGATCGCGGCATGCTCCTCAACGCGCGCGGCCAGCCATGCCTCGAGGCTGGAGCGGGGGATCCTGATGCTGCGGCCGACCTTGACGGCAGGGACGTGGTGTCTCGCGATGGCTTGGTAGAGCTGCCGGCGGCCGATGCGCAGAACTCGTCGTGCCTCGTCGACAGTAAGGACCGGTGGCAGGTCACCAAGCATAACGCTGCCTCGGTCGAGATCGTCAGTCATGGGCCCTCAGGGTCGGTTCGAGGGAAACCAGCCCGAGTCGATCAAGCGACCGGATGAATCGCTCGTCTGACGCGATGTTGATCGTCTGGTCGGCATCCCTGTCTCCGATGAGGATGCCGGATTGGTTCTCGATCCGAGCCACCAGCACGAGTTCATCGGCGAGCCGAAGGCGATTGAGGAGTCGGGTCTCGACATCGCCGCCCTCGTATACAGCGTCGTCAAGCATGGCGGCCACGAGTCCGCGGAAACTGTCGGCTTCGCATGCCCGGAGGAATGTTCCTGTGCCCACAGGCTGAAACAACATCCTCATTGGGAGTTGCTGTCGGCTTGTTGGGTTGATCCGTCGGTACATCAGGCGACCCTCCTCGCCGGCTGCCAGGCGGAGCGCTGGAACAGCCAATAGAGCTTCAGCTTGTCCTGCGGCCGAACGAAGATCGTGTCCGCGAACCGGCGGAGCAGGCCGTCATCGGAGTCAGATACCTGGCCACCCGCGTGGCTCCCGAGGCGCACGCGCTCAGTTGGGATCGCAGAGTCCGGGAGTGTCGAGGCGCGCTTGGTGATCCAGCAAGCCAGTTTGATGTTGGCCTGAAGACGAGCGGGATCGAGGCTGGAATCGAAGTAGCGGTACTCGATTGTCCGCCGGGAGTCGAGTAGGTTCCCGTAGTTGAGCCCAAAGCCATGGCTCGCTCCGACGCGGCTCGCGAGTTCGTTCATGCTCTGCGCTTCCTCGAACTGGCCGGCTCCCATCGGTCCGCACCAGCGGTAGCCATTGCCCGCTCCTCGGTGGCGCTTACCACCGCGTCCGGTTGCAGCCGCGAGGCGGTACATCAGGTCCTCCGCCCACGCGCAGGCGTTGGCGACGCGGCGGAACCGGCCGACGTCGTGGTCCATGCCCGCCGAGTCAGCACCAACGTGGACGTGGCCACCAGTTCTCGTGGTGACTGTTGCGCCGTTCTCACGCAAGATCGCGCAGGCCCTTTCCAGCTGCGCCCAGGTCTCGGGCGTGTCGCGCAATACCGGGCTCACGACCTCTCCATTCACCGTGCTGTCGTGTTCGACCACCCACTTTCCTGGCTCGCGGTAGGAGTGGTATCCCTGTAGGTTGGGCGTGGAGGCGAGACCTGCGGCGTGAAAAGCACGCGCCACCGCGTTGGCATCGGCACCGTCGAATTCGATCTCAACGCCGAAGGTCTGGTTGGGATCCCCGATCACGTTCTCCCTCTCGTACTCACCGCCGGAAGTCCGGGCGAG
>DATFVI010000040.1:0-3772 GCA_035260405.1 Candidatus Dormiibacterota bacterium | reverse complement strand
CGCGAGCTGGCGAGCGCGCTCGGCGACGCCGGCGAGATGGTGCCGGTGCACTTGAAGATCGACACCGGGATGGGACGCTTCGGGTGCCCGCCCGAGGGAGCGCTTGCCCTGGCTCGGTTCATCGATCAGACGCCGGGCTTGCGCCTCGCCGGCACCTGGACTCATTTCGCCTCCGCGGATAGCGACTACGCGATGACCCGCCGGCAGTTCGACCTCTTCACGCAGACGCTAGAGGGATTCGACGTCGACCCCGGGCTGCGCCACGCCTGCAACTCGATGGGTGCGTACAACCACCCGGACTTCGCTCTCGACGCCGTCCGCTGCGGCATCGCCACGTACGGCTGCGAGTGGCCGGGCACGGAACCCGTGCTGGCCCTGCGCGCGGTCGTGACGCACGTCAAGACAATCGATGCCGGCGCCACCGTCGGGTATGGCGCTACGTGGAAGGCAACCGGAAAAACTAGAGTGGCGACCGTCGCGATCGGGTACGCGGACGGCGTGCACCGCTCCCGCTCCAACCGCGGCCAGGTGCTCGTGCGGGGCCGCCGCGCTCCGCTCATCGGAGTCGTCAGCATGGACGCCATCACCCTCGATGTGAGCGACGTGCCGGGCGTGCAGGTGGGCGACGTCGCCACCCTCATCGGAGCCGATGGTGACGAGCGGATCACCGCTGAAGAGGTGGCGGAGTGGTCCGGCACCATCTCGTACGAGGTGCTGACCAGCATCGGTCCTCGCGTCGAGAGGCGGTATTCGGAATAGCCGCCACCCCCTTGCGATTCCAGATGGGGCAAGGCAGGTGACCCTAAACTGGCACTACTGATGGCGGAAAGTCCCGCACAAACTGCCTTCGCGGAAGAGGCATTGACACATCTCGACACCCTGTACCGAGGCGCACTCCGGCTCACCCGTGACCCGGACCAGGCGCAGGACCTGGTGCAGGAGGCGTACCTGCGCGCCCTGCGCTACCAGCACAGCTACCAGCAGGGCACGAACATGAAGGCCTGGCTCTTCGCGATCATGCGCAACCTGTTCTGGGACCGCTTCAAAGGATCGCGCAAGGATGACGTGAGCCTGGACGACGTCGGCGAGTTCGTGCTCTACGAGAAGCTGCGCGACGAGGGCGCCCGGCCCGAGGCCGACGTGCTCGACAAGCTTGCCGCGTCAGAGGTCGTGAAGGCGGTCGAGACCCTCCCCCCGCTGCACCGTGAGGTCGTCCTCCTGGTCGACGTGGAAGGGTTTTCCTACAAGGACGCCGCGCAGGCGCTGGGCGTGCCGATCGGGACCGTGATGTCCCGCCTCCACCGGGCCCGCCAGCAGCTCCAAAAATCCCTCTATGACTATGCGGTCGAATCCGGTATCGTCCGCGGCAGCGACGGGCACCAGGTGCCGCAGTCGTGAAAGGAAAGGGAAGTCGATGAACTGCAAGGAGTGTGCGGACAAGCTGGATCGGTTCGTGGACCGCGAGTTGAACTCGACGGAGGTCCTCGAGCTGCAGCTGCACCTCGAAAGCTGCCCCGACTGCCAGGAGCACTATGAGTTCGAGGCGGAGCTCAAGCGCCTGGTGAGGCACTCGTGCGACTGCGACACGCCGCCCGCGTTTCGCGAAAAAATGCGCCAGCTCCTGACCTAGTAGCTCCTCTGCGCGCCGCTCATCTCTACGTCATCACAGCTGAGGCGCCGCCTTCGCGCGTCATCGAGGTCGCGGCTTCCGCCCTGCGGGGAGGCGCGGAGGTGCTGCAGCTTCGGCACAAGAGCCTGGCTCGCGGCGAGCTGCTGGCCCTCGGGCTGAAGCTCCGCGCGATCACCAAAGACTCAGGCGCTCTGTTCATCGTCAACGACCATGTCGACATCGCGATGCTCAGCCACGCGGACGGCGTTCACCTGGGCCCGAATGACCTGAGCATCGCTTCCGCCCGCCGCATCGCCGGCGACCACCTGCTCATCGGGGCGTCGGCGTCCAGCCCCGACGCGGCACGCGCGGCGATTGCGCAAGGCGCCGATTACCTGGGCAGCGGGCCCGCCTTCGCCACGCCCATCAAGACCGAGAAGCAAGTCATCGGACCCAAAGGCGTGGCCGCCATCGCGGCAGCGGTCGGGCCGGGCGTGCCTGTGTTCGCGATCGGCGGCATCGACGAAACGAACGTCGCTCAGCTGATCGCGGAAGGATTGCGGCGCGTCTGCGTCATCCGCGCGGTCTCCGATGCCCCTGACCCGGAGCAGGCCGCTCGCCGCCTCCGTGCCATGCTCAATGACTGAATGAGGGTCGAGGGACTTGGGGAGTTCGGGCTGCTCGAACGCATCAAGCCGTACCTGTCGGCGCACGCGGGACTGGACGACGCTGCGGTGCTCGAGGATGCGGCCGGTTTCGTCGTGGCGAGCTGCGACATGTTCGTCGAGGGCGTGCATTTCGACCTCGAATGGATGCCCGCGGAAGACGCCGGATGGCGCTCCCTCGCGCTGGCGTTGGGCGACCTCGCGGCCAAAGGCGCGACTCCGTGGTGGGCCCTGACCTCGATCGCCCTCCCCAACGCCTGGGCCCTCGAGAGCCTGACCGGCCTCTACACCGGAATGGCAGAGCTCGCCCGGCAGACGAAGGTGCTCATCGCGGGCGGCGACATGAGCTCGACCGATGGAGCGGCGGTGCTCTCGATCACAGTCGTCGGGCGCACAGAAAAGCGACCGCTCGCACGGAGCGAGGCACAACCGGGCTGGGCGGTGGCGGTGACCGGCCCGCTCGGCGCCTCCGCTACCGCGCTGCGCGAACGGCGTTCGATCCGGCTTGTTCCGTTGCTGGAGGAGGGCCGCCGGCTTAATGAGGCGGGCCTCTGTTGCGGTGACATCTCCGACGGCCTCCTGCGCGAGATGGACAAGTTCGTCGCCTTTTCGGGCTGCGGCTGCGTCATCCGCGCGGACGAGGTTCCCGTCGCCGGGGGAGCCACCCTGGAGGAGGCTTTGACGAGCGGCGAGGAAGCGGCGCTGGTCTGCGCCGGACCTGAAGCGCTGGTGCTGCAGGCGGGTCTGCGGCCGTTCGGCTTCCTCACCGACGACGAATCCGTGCAGGTGCTGGGCGCCGGCGGCAAGCCGATGCAGCTCGAGCAAACCGGCTACGACCACTTTGCCTGACATCGTCACCAACTCCGCTGCGGAGACGGAGACCGTCGGCGAGCACCTGGGCAAGCGCCTGGTGACCGGCGACGTGGTCCTGCTGACCGGCGAGCTGGGAGCGGGGAAGACCACCTTCGTGAGAGGAGTCACGCGAGGCGCCGGGTCGGCCGCGCCGGTCGCGAGCCCAACCTTCCAGCTGGTCCGCGTCTACCCGGGTCGAGTGCAGCTGGCGCACGTCGACCTGTACCGGGTCGAGGAGCTCTCAGAGCTGGCGGACCTCGGCCTCGAGGAGCTCGCCGAGCAGGGCGCGGTGGTCATCGAATGGGGCGACCGTTTGGAGGTGGGCAGCGCCGCTTTGATCGAGATCGAGCATCTCGGCGGCGACCGCCGCCTGATCAGGACGAAGCGTGATCTTAGTCATTGATACGTCGTCGACCATCGCCTCGATCGCGACGATCGATGAGGCGGGGTGGTCGGAAGAGTTCATTCCATCTCGTGATCCCCAGCTCATCGCGTATCTACGCCTTACCGCCCAGCTCAACAAGATCACCAAGGTGGCGGTCGCCACCGGCCCAGGATCTTTCACAGGCTTGCGCAAAGGCGTTTCCTTTGGACTGGGTCTCGCCATCGGGCTGCGGATCCCGATTGTTCCCTTGCCCACGCTGCA
>DATFVI010000039.1:0-5403 GCA_035260405.1 Candidatus Dormiibacterota bacterium | reverse complement strand
GGCTTTCGCGTCGAAGTCATCGACAGCGAGACGGTCTCGATGCCGATGGCCTTCCTGTGCCGGGTGGCGGCCGAATCTGCGACGCTCGACCAGGCCACCGGCGCGGTCGGGGATCGCATCCGAAACTGTCGGGTCCTGGCTCTGCTGGACACGCTGCGCTACGTCGAGATGGGTGGAAGGGTGAGCCGCGCGCAGGCGATGATCGGGACCATGCTCGACCTCAAGCCACTCCTGCTCATGGTCGATGGCGAGATCAAGTCGCTCGACCGCGTGCGCACGAGGTCTCGCGCGATCCCCCGCATGGTCGAATTCTTCCAGAAGGACAGTCCCGTCGAGCATGTAGGCGTTGTGCATGCCCAGGCGGCCGACGAGGCCGAGCAGATCGCCGCGGGCCTGCGCGGCAAGCTTCCAGGTCTCGAGGTGCCTGTCGGACAGATCGGCTGCGTGCTGGGCACCCACGTGGGCCCGAAAGCCCTCGGTCTCGTCTACATCAAAAAGTAGTCGTCGCTCGGCCGCCCGCTGTGAAAACGATGCTGCGGCCGGGTCTCGGCCACACTCGCAGCAGCGGCGGCGTGAGGGCGATCACCTTCGGCACGACAGCCACGGCCAGCCGGTACGCGCGCCGCCGGCTCGGCCCCCACGCCAGGCCGTACTGCTCGCGCAGCGCCGGCGTCAGGAGCCCTGTCGTGACCAGGTTCAGCGGGATCATCACCGGCCCGGGTAGCACCCGCGGCCTCATCACCTGTTCCGCCAGCTCGCGAGCTCGCGTATCCACCTGGACCGGCCCCCTCGAGACCATCCGCTCCATGTAGTCGTCGAAGTCGGCCACGGTGTTCGGGAAGCGCTCGCGGGGAATCCCCAACAGCTCGCCCAGCAGCTTGAACTCCTGGTGGAACTCTTCCCGCTCGCGAACCAGCAGGCGCTTGACGAAGACCTCGTAGGTCACCAGCGCCGTGTCCGCCAGAGTCGCGTACACCCACAGCAGCAGTTCGGGATCCAGCGCGCGGTAGTCGGGCCCCTGCACCTTCGCGTGCGCCTGGTTGACGCCGCGCGCGGCGGCCAGGGCTGTGTCGCGATCGCCGAACACGATCGCCATCGTCATCCGGATCGTGCGGCGCAGGCGGCGGATCGGATGCTGGCGAAAATCCGAATGCTCGTCGACCCCCGCCGCCACCTTCGGATGTGCCAGCTGCATCAGCAGGGCGCGTCCGCCACCCAGCAGCAGGATGTTCTCGCGGTTGATCCGCCGCGTGACCGAGTCCTCTTCGAAAAGACCTGGCCTCAAGCGGCTCGGGCAAGCTCCGAGCTGACCTGGTCGTAGAGCGGCCGGTAGTACGCGGCGATCTTGGCCATGATGTCGTCGATCTTGTAGGTGGTCAGCTTCGAGGCGTCCGCTTGCACGCTGTTCTCTGCGTTGACGACCGCGGTGTCGTCATTGGCCGCTGCCGCCGCTAGCAGCTTGCTGAAATCGCTGACCAGGGTCTCGAAGTCGCCCATCAGCGTGTGCAGCTCGGCCGGCAGGCTGGGCGCGGTCGAAAGCTGGAGACCTTTGTCGACATGCGTCTTCATGGTGCCGAGCGTGGTGTTGGCGGCGCCGAAGTCTGCCGTCGCGATCTGCGTGCTGAACGCCTGGAAGTCGAGCTCGGAGTCGTAGAGAGCTGCGAAGAACCGGCCGACCTGGACATATCCCGTCGCGGCCGTTTTGGCGATGGCCAGGGCTTTGCGCGCGTGGTCGATTCTCGTCGCCTCATGGTCGAGGTTGGCCCGCGCAAGGAACGTCAGCCACTGCTGCTCTCCGAGGCTGGCCCTCGCGGATGCAAGTGACGCGTCGTCTCGGTCATAGGTCGCCGCGGAAGCCGTCTCGTTGGCGACGAACTGTTGAAACAGATCGCGCTCCTGGAGCGGGTCGAAGGTGCCGCTGCTGCTAAGGCTCTTGAACTTGGCGCTCAGGTCGCTGAAGCTGGAGTCGATGTTGTTCTGGTGTGAGATCACCGTGCCGAGCGTCTTGTCGGCGTTCCCCACTCGGGTCTGGGCATAGGCGAGCCCGGTGACGGCATAACCGATGATTCCGATCACGACGATGACGGCGATGACAATCGCGACGATGGTGGTGAGCAGACGCCTCGACAACCCCGAGCGATGCGCGGGCTCGGGTGGAGCCGGCGTAGGGTCAATCACTCTTTGAGCATAGTTGTCCTCCCTCATACCCTGGATGCGCCGGTCTCGGCGCTGCCGAAGGTCAAGCCCGCGGATGTCAAGCGCCTCGACAAGCTCGGCATCGAGACCATCCGCGACCTGCTGCTGACGCTTCCCTTCGATTGGGAGACATACGGTGGCCCGATCGCTGTCGCATCGCTTTCAGTCGGGACCCAGGCCACCGTGGTTGGAACAATCACGTCGATCGCCCCCAAGGTCACGAAATTCAAGAGGATGAGGCTGACCGAGGCGACGATTCGCGACGACAACGGCGCGCGGATGCGCGTCGCATGGTTCAACCAGCCGTTTGTCGCCAAGCAGTTGCACAAAGGCGACCGCGTCGCAGTGGCCGGAATGGTCAAGGGCGGCTACAGCGGGATGTTCGAAATGCAGAACCCACACCACGAAAAGCTCGAGGACGGGGTGGAAGAGCCATCGCCGTCGGGGGTTGGCGGGCTCATGCCGAAGTACCACCTCGTCGACGGCCTTAGCTCGAAAAAGATGGCGGGGTGGATCGATTCCACCCTGCCCCTCGCGGTCAAGCTCGAAGATCTGCTACCTGAACGGGTACGCGAACGCCACCATTTGCTTCCGATCGCGGATGCGGTGCGGTTCGGGCACCGTCCGGACACGCTGGAACAATGGCGTGACGCGCGCCGCCGCATGGCGTTCGCAGAGCTGTTCGAGCTGCAGGCGGCCTTCGCGCTCATGCGCGCGAGCATCGCCGCGGAACCCGCGACGCCCATCCCGTACAGGCAGGAGGTCATCGACACCTTCAAGGGAGGCCTCGGTTTTGAGCTGACCCGCGCGCAGCGCCGCTCCACCTGGGAGGCCTTCCAGGACATGGAGAAGACGGCTCCGATGAACCGCCTCTTGAACGGCGACGTCGGTTCGGGTAAGACAGCGGTCGCGGCCGCTTGTGTCGCGATGGCGCACGCCGCCGGCCTGCAGTCGGTGGTCATGGCGCCGACGGAGATCCTTGCGAGGCAGCACCTGCGCAGCTTCCGCAATTACCTCGAGGAGAGCTTCCCCGGCTTGACCGTCGAGCTCCTGGTGAGCAGCCAGAGCGCGGCCGAACGCAGGCGCGTGCGGTCCGCGGCCGCATCGGGCCACTGCGCGCTGGTCGTCGGCACGCACGCGTTGATCGAGGAGGACGTCGAGTTCACCGACCTCGGGTTCGCCGTCGTCGACGAGCAGCATCGATTTGGCACGCGGCAGCGCGAACTGCTTCGCGCGAAGGGACGTGGCCGCCCGCATTTCCTGGCCATGACCGCCACTCCGATCCCGCGCACTCTTGCGCTCGCCCTGTACGGAGAGATGTCGGTTTCAGTGATCGACGAGCTGCCGCCCGGTCGCACGCCCGTCGAGACCGAGGTCATCGAGCCGGATCAGCGCCAGCGCGCCTATGACCTCGTCCGCGAGCAGGTCGGCGCCGGCCGCCAGGCCTTCGTCATCTGTCCGCTGATCGAGGATTCGGAGGCCGTCGTCGCGCGGTCTGCCACCGCCGAGTTCGAGAGGCTGAAAAAGGACGTATTCCCTGACCTGCGGATGGGCCTGGTCCATGGGCGCCTCAAGGAAAAGGACGAGGTGATGCGCGCTTTCGTGGCTGGAGAGGTGCAGGTGCTGGTGGCCACGGCGGTGGTCGAGGTCGGTGTCGATGTGCCCAACGCGACGGTGATGATCATCGAGGGCGCGGACAGGTTCGGTTTGGCTCAGCTCCACCAGTTCCGAGGCCGCGTCGGCCGGGGCGCGGGGCAGAGCCATTGCTGGCTGCTTACCGACGATCCATCGGAGCCCGCGTTGAACCGCCTGAACCTGATGACCCGGATTCGCGACGGATTCAAGCTCGCGGAGGAGGACATGCGCATCCGTGGGATGGGCGAGCTCATGGGTCCACGGCAGCACGGAATGACCGACGTCGCCATGCAGGCGCTGCAGCAGCCCGAGCTGCTGAGCGAGGTGAGGCAGGAGGCGGAGAACCTCCTGGAATCGGACCCGGGCTTCAACCAGAATCCTCAGTTGAAGCAAGCGGTCGCCCGCCGACTGGAACTGACCTCGATCAGTTAGTCAGAAGTCAAATCTCACCTCCCCGCTCGCCGGGGCAATCAGTAAGTCACATCCTCATCGCCGCTTTGCGCGCAGGTCGGGCGCCGCTTGCGGCGCCCGGGTGGGGGGTGCGGGTGCATATGAGGCTGTCAGCATCCCGAAATAGGTCGGCGCCTCATAAGAGATGAGCCGGCCCGTCCAACCTTCGGTCGCCCCGTGCAGCATGAGCATCTGCCACCAGCTGTCGGCCTTCGCCTCCTCCACCAGCTCCGGCGGGATCTCGCCGAGGCGGTCGAGCCTGCCGCTCCGCACCAGCTCACAGATCAGCGTGTCGTACTTCTTCGCGCTCGCGTGATAGCCGTAGGGTCCGCCCTCGACATGGGCGTGCCCGTGGTCCGCGCTGGCGATGAACGCCACCCGCCGTCCCGATTCGGCGGCCGCATTTGCGATCGCCTTCCCCGCGGCGATGTGCGCCGAAGCCGGGAGGTCCCGCGCGGGCGTCACCACCACCAGCGGAGTCGGAGGATCGTCCCTACCGCCCATGAACCAGAGCGGAATCAGCACGCCCCAATCCATCGGCGCGACGGCCGTGTCTGGGTCGTTGGACCCGAAGCTGACGCCGACCGAAGGCACCTCGGCCGCGGCGAGCGCCTCGAGCACGAGCCAGGCCAGGTCGTTCGCCGATGGCACGTCCAGGGCAACCGAAGGCGGGGCTCCGGCGAGGCGGCCCGCGACCCGACCGGCGACCACAACGCCGAGTGCGTTGGCGATGTGGACGTTGTGAGGAGTCGCCACGATCACCGCCTCAGGCCGCGCCGCCGCAAAGAGCCGCCCAAGCTCCTCCATCCCAGCCCGCGTAGCAGCCGCAAGCATTCGCTCCTCACGCGAACAAGCCTCAGCAATCGCCAACCCACCATGAGGCGCAATGGCCGCAAAAACCAAACCTCTCCGCTTGCCGGGGAGGTCGGCGCGCATTCGGGGTCCCCGCGAAGTCACGGCGTAGCCTCTGACTTCGTGGGCTAAAGCGCCGGGTGGGGGGGTGGAGCTGACACAACGGATACTTAGCACACAAATGGATCCCATCTCGCCAATGCGGTTGACGGAGTACAGCCACGGGGCCGGTTGAGCCTGCAAGCTCAGCCCGGTGGAGCTAGGGCAGGT
>DATFVI010000038.1:0-11486 GCA_035260405.1 Candidatus Dormiibacterota bacterium | reverse complement strand
GGCGGGGTAATATCCCGCCTCGCCGATTCCCAGGACGGCGCGGCTCACGAACAGCTGCGGAAAGCTTCGGGCGAAGCCCGTGAAGAGCGTGGCGAGGCTCCAGATGGCGACGCCGACCGCGACCACGGTCTTGCGGACGCCACGATCTGCCCAGAAACCGAAGGGAACCGCGGCCACGGCATAGACGAGGAGGAAGGCTGAACCGAGGAGTCCGACCTGCGAATCGCTGAGATGGAACTCTTTCTGGATCAGGGGAGAGGCCGCCGCGCCGACGTAGCGATCCATGTAATTAAGGAAGTTGATGCCCACCATGACGGCGAGGACATACCGGGCATAGCCTCGCGCCACGGAGGCATTCTATGGTCCGCGCGCCGACCCCGAGCGTCTGCCTCGAGTGTCCACCTCGAGCGTCTACCATTACCTGCACGCTTCCGAGCGTTTCGGTGGCCTGCAGTGGGTCGGCTGGGCATTGGCGAGCTCAAGTGGCTGTAAACCACCCGCGAAAGCTGTGCAGGTTCAAATCCTGCCCGGCCCACCATCCCCAACCTGCCCCCTGGTGCCAAGGACCAAGGCGCCGGGCCCGTGCTAGGCTAGGTCGAGTTCACAGGGGGTGGGGTTTGGTGTTCAGAGCACGCTCACGCAAACTTGCGATCTCTGTCGCTGTCGGCTTGGCCGTGGTGACACTCCCCTCAGGCCTGCTTCCTATCGCCGTTCTGGCCTCCGCACCCGGCGCGACCGCCGCCGACGGGCCTGGCGCTCTTTCGCATTTCGACCTTGCTCGCAAGGACTGCCTCGGCACTGCACGCAACACGACTTCGAAGGTCTGGTACACGGTGGCCAACGGCGTGCTGAGCGACGTCTACTTTCCAACCGCCGACAACACCAACGTCGAAACTCTTCAGTTCGTCGTAACGGACGGCCAGACCTTCACCGACCTGCAGAGCCGGGACACGACCTACACCGTCCAGTCCCTTGACGCCCGGTCGCTCGACTGCCGCACCACGAGCATCGCGAAGAGCGGCCGCTACCAGATCGTGACCGATTACTTCACCGATCCGTCGCGAAACTCAGTTGTCATGCACACCCACTTCATCCCCGTCGTCGGCGACCTCGCGACCTACCACCTTTATCTCCGCTACGACCCGAGCATCAACGGCAACGGTGGGGGTGGCGCCGGAAACGGAGGCGGCGACACTGGAACCGTCGACACATCGACCGGGCACGCCCTGCCGGTGGCGTTCGACACCAACACAGCGAGCCAGGCCGCGAACCGGACCTACGCGACACCGGTGTTCAGCGCCCTCGACGCAACGACTCCGTTCACCCAGGTATCCAACGGTTTCGCAGGTGCCGCGAGCGACGGGTTGACGCAGCTCGACGCGGCCCATTCGCTCACCGCAACCTTCGCCAACGCCACCAACGGCAACCTCGTGCAGACAGCCGCGCTGAACCTGTCCCGCGGCGGGAACTTCACCATCGCCCTGGGTTTCGGCACGACGCAAGCAGAGGCGGTCGCCGCCGCCGAGGGGACGCTTACCACCCACATCAGCGAGCTCCAGATGGCATACGACGACGCTTGGCACGCCTACGACGACGCGCTGGCAGCGCCGCCCCCTCATGTGGCTGGTGTGGCGGGCGATCAATGGCACAGCCTCGTCGCCGAGTACTACCTCAGCGCCAACGTCGTCAAGGCTAGCGAAGACAAGATGTTTCCCGGCGCCATCGTGGCCAGCCTCGCGTCGCCCTGGGGCCAGGCTGTCTCAGCGGGTGACCCCAACAACCTGTTCTTCGGCTCCTATCGAGAGGTCTTCGCGCGCGACCTTTATGAGGCCTGGACCGCCCTGCTCACGGATGGCGATTTGCAGACGGCACGAGACGCCGTCAACTTCCTCCTCACGCGCCAGCAGCTCGCCGATGGATCGATGCCACGCAACAGCCTGCTGAACGGCCGCGTTGCGCCTGACTCATTCGGGTCGCAGCTCGACGAGGCGGCTTATCCGATCCTGATGGCGTACCAGCTCCGTATGACCGACGCGCCGCTCTACGCCAACCACATCCGGCCCGCGATCGACTTTCTGATCGCCCACGGTCCGGCGTTCGGAGTGGAGCGTTGGGAGGAGCAGAGTGGGTACTCGCCATCCACGATCGCCGCCGAGGTGGCCGGCCTCGTGGCCGGCGCCAACCTGGCGGACGCGAATGGAGACACCATCACCGCCGCCGTCGCCCGTGGGGCGGCGGACGACTGGCAGCGCAGCCTCCCAGGCTGGGCGCGCACCAGCAGCGGACCCCTCGCGGGCAATCCCTATTACATCCGCCTGTCCAAGACGGGCGATCCCAACGCCGCGATCTCGTACAACTTGGGCAACGGCGGCCCGACGCTGGACCAGCGCACCGTCATCGACCAGGGTTTCCTCGAGATGGTTCGGCTCGGCCTCGTCTCTCCGGCCGACAGCGCCATCGCGGAATCGCTTCGCGTCGTCGACGCTACCATCCGTGCCACGACGACGACCGGCGCCGGCTGGCATCGCTACAACAGCGATGGCTATGGCGATCGCGCCAGCGATGGGCGCCCGTGGGCGCCATCGGGACAGGGCACCGGGCATCTCTGGCCGGTCCTTGCCGGCGAACGTGGCGAGTACGACGTCGCAAACGGCGACGCCACGTCCGCGCTCTCCCTGCTCGCCGCCATGCGCGACGGCGCGTCCGGAGTCGGACTCATCCCCGAGCAGGTCTGGGAGCTGCCTGACCTCGCACCGTCTCCGTTCGGCACAGACCCAACAGTTGCATCGATCGGTTTCCAGAATGGCGGCGCAGCCGGCTCTGCATCGCCCCTTACGTGGTCGGCCGCCCAGTACGTCCGCCTCATGCGCGACACCACGACCGGCAGCCTGCTCGAACGACCCGCCAACGCCGTGAGTCGCTACGTCGACCACCAGCAAGGTCAGACCAGCCTCGCAGTTATCGCGCCCGCCGATGGTTCGGCCGTCTCGGGATCGCCGGCGACGATTTCCGGAACCTCTGTCCCCGGAAACACGATCTACCTCGCGGCGACGAACATTGACAGCAACAGCCAGACCACGACCGCAAGCACCCAAACCCAACCTGATGGAACGTTCAGCCTCACAGTGCCCGTGACAGGCGGCACGACAGTGCTCAACGTCGTTGCGATCAGCTCGACCGGCACGACCGCGCACGCACGCCGAGCCGTCGTCTTCGACTTCACGCCCGGAACAGTGCTCCTCGACGTCACCGATCCAAGCGGCGACGACAATGGCCCCGGAAACTACGCCTATCCAACCTCAGACAACTTTCACGCCGGCGCGTTTGACGTTCTCGATTTCCGCGTCATCGAAAGCCCCGACGGCAGCACGACCACGTTCAAGCTCCAGGTGCGAGACCTGTCGCCGACGTTCGGGAGCCCGCTCGGAGCACAGCTCGTCGACGTTTACGTCCACAATCCCGTCGCGGCAGCCAGCGATCAGTCAACCGCCGCGTCCTTCCCCCAGCGCAACTATATGATCGATGCCGCCGCGGCCTGGAGCAGGTTGATCGAGGTACAGGGCTTCGGCCAGCGCTATGTCGACTCGCACGGCACCACGCTGGGCACCGTGAACATCAGCGCCAACCAGATCTCGCGATTCATCACGTTCAGCGTTCCAACTTCCAGCCTCGGAGGTGCGCCGGCGCCAGGTTGGGGCTTCACCGTTGTGCTCACCGGACAGGACGGGTTCAGCCAGGACCAGGCTCGCAGCTTCGCCCCGACGCCGCAGTCCTTCCAGTTCGGCGTCTGCGCCGCTCCAAGCAGCGATCCTCACTGCACTGTGGATCCGAACACGGTGCCCAAAGCCATGGACGTGATCACGCCGCCCGGCGTGGCGCAGTCAAACGAGCTCGACTACACGCTCCACAACCCGGTCACGCTCAAGGACGTTGTCATTCCCTAACGTGCAGCAGCGCCGAGCAGCCGGCGGACCGTGTCGTCGTACTCGCTGAGATCAGGACGGGCCAGTCGCAACACGAGGTGGCCGGCGCCGGCTGCGCGATATTCCGCGAACCATTCAGCGGCCGATTCCAGGGTGCCGGCATGGCACGCCTGCGCCCTCGTCATCACCTCGGCGGGCACGCCGTAATACGCGCGCATATACGCGTCGAGCTCGTCTGCCGCCTGGCTCGGAGTGTCGGCGACGGCCACCGTCAGATAGGCGCCCGTCGCGACGCTGTCTGGATCTCTGCCCGCGCCCTCTGCCGCGTCGCGCACAGCCCGAAGGCCGGCGGCATATTCGGCCACGGTCGGGCTGAACGGCAGCCAGCCGTCGAAGGTCGTGCCGGCCAGTCGCAGCATCCGCGGCCCGCTCCCGCCCAACCACACCGGAGGCCCACTGGCGCGAAACGGTCGAGGCTGCAGCTCGATGCCGGGTTCCTCGTTGCGCCACAAACGCCGGCATCGTTCGACGCTGTTCAGCAGCGCGCCCACCCGGCGGTTGCTCGGAACCCCAATGGCCGCCAGCTCTGCATGCGTCCCGGGAAGTTCGGCGCCCGGGCCGACTCCTACGATGACCCGACCTTCGGCGATCCGGTCGAGGGTGGCAACGGCGTGCGCCAGCGAGAGAGGGTGCCGCAGCAGGGGCAGGAGGACCGCTGTGCCGAGCGTGACGCGGGTTGTCGCGCCAGCGACCGCGGCCAGGAGCGTGAGGGGCTCGCCGCGCGGTCGCGCCAGCAGGGAGTCGCCGGCCCACACTGAATCGAAGCCTGCGTTCTCCGCGCGTCGCGCCGCCTCGATGACAAAAGCCAGGTCGCCGTTCCCCCAAAGCAATGACTCCCGAGAAGGGAGCAGCAGCCCGGTTGCGTGTGTTCGCCTTGTCATCAATTCCTCCTCGCCGTCAGAGATCTCCAGCCGAATCATCATCGCTGTTGCCAGCGTCTTGACAGGCAGGATTGACACGAGCGATACGCTGGTTTCGGTTGGCCGGCGGGGGAGGACGGCCCGGTGGAGGAGGGAGGGCCCTCGGAGCGCCCTCGAAGGGGCCCCCGGCGAACTCCGCCCGCATCTACCTCGGGTTGGCGCGGCGGGGGTAGCCGCCGCGCCGCCGAAGGGGTAGAACGCTAGCCGCCGAGCTGCAGCGCCTTGGTGTGCTCGATCTGCACCGCCTGCAGCGCATTGGGGTTGAGGCCGAGCAGCCTCAGGATGGTCGGGGCGATCTGGGTCGTCTCGACCCAGCTGTCGTTGACGGAGTGATCCACACCGGCGCCCGACACGAACAGCGCGACGTCCCGGTCCTGCGGGTTGGCGCCACCGTGCTCGGCGATCTTCCCCTTGCCGCCCGTGTAAACGGAGCCGTACTGGCTGATGCCAAAGAGGTCCGGCACGCGCGAGTCACCCACCGCGACGTGGAAGTACGCGGCCGCATCGGCTCCCGCGAAGACGGTCGTCAATCCCGAGGCGGTGTAACCCTTCGCATTGCCGTTGATGTCGTTGCCCACTCCCGAGTGGTTCAGAAGAAACGCCTTGGCGAACGACGTGGCGGCATCCGACCGGTCGTTGAGCCAGATCAGCATGCCGTCGTCGTCGATGGCGAAAGCGACCAGCGGTAACGAAGCCGCCGGGTGCGCGGTTGCCCACGCAAAGTTCAGCGCGTCCATGATCGGTCCGTCCGGTATGCGGGTCAGCGCCGAAGGCGTCTGCGGCGACTGGCCGTGCTTGGCCGACAGGATGATAACCGTCTCGTGGTCGAGGTGGCGATCCTTGATGGCCTCGGCCATGGCGCCCACCCTGGAGTTGATGTAGTCGAGCGCGGAAGCCAGCAGCGGCCCCGGCGTGACTCCGTCAGCGAGGTAGCCCCCAAACAAGCCGTCCGATGCCGGCAGCTTCTCGGCGGTCGAGATGGTCTGGAAATTCATCCCGAAGATCGCGGGTGTCCCCACGACCCGCCTGCCACTGTGGTCGAAGCCGTTGATCTCGTTGATCACCGCCTGGACTTTGTAGCTGTCGTACTGCCGGGTCAGCGAGTTGACCTTGGTCCAGTCGTTGGACGAGCCGGCGACCGGGGCGTCGCTGTTGATCTCAGGCCCGAACAGGTCCTGGATGCCGGCTCCTGACGGGCCATTCAGAACCTCGTAGGCAACGTGCTTGTCGGACCACGCGGTGCGCAGGCCGGCCCCGCGCGCCACCTCGAAGACCGTGTTCACTTTGATGTACTCGTGCGGGTAGACGGGCTTGCAGGTCGCGGGGTCGACCGGCAGCTGCGCCGGGTCGAGGAGTGAGGTCGCGTTTCCCGACATCTGAAGGATGCTGCCCGGCAGCCCGCTCAGTCCCTGGCCGGCGTCGATCGAGTGAGGGTTCAGATCCGCCTGCTCGAAGTACGCACCTCGACGCCCGGCGCAACCCCGGCGCAGTTTGTGGTTCCCGCCGGCAGGAGAGCCCCGTTCCAGCTGTCGTCGTAGTAGATGCCGGTGCTCGACGGGTTGCCACCCGTGACCTGTCCAACCATCCCTGGAAACGAGTCCGACGGAACCGGAGTCTGCGCGTGCGTGAACTCCGCGCCGCTCCGGACCAGCTTCGCCAGGGCCGAGTCGGGGTGGGTCCGCACGTACCAGGCCAGGTCGGTCTGGTGAAGACCGTCGACCGAGATCAGCAGGACATGCTTGACCGGCGTCCCTTCGGCGCCCGCGGCCTGTGACGAAACGAGCAACCCGGCCATCAAGCCTGCCGCTCCCAGAACACTGAGGACACGGAAACGAGATCGGGTCATGAAGCGCCTCCCTTTGCTGCCGGCCGCAGACGCGGCCGCAACCCCGCTGGCAACGCAGGCAACGTATGACCCCTTAGTTATGGGACAAGAGCCGGCGCCTTAAGGCCGAGTTAAGCCAACCCAAACTTCCGCCGACCACCCGCCAAGAAACCAGCCAAGAAACCAGCCAAGAAACCCACCAAGAAACCAGCCAAGACCGGCACCAATGGCCGGCCATTCGGGCACAAATGGCCCACCGCCCGGCGGGCACCCTTTTGGCACACGTCTGGTCTACCGTTCCGACCACAAGCCCTTGGAAACCACCGCCCCCGAAACCCCCGCCCCGACCATCGACATCGCCGATCGCGTCAAGCACTTCCTGCACGTGCTCATCGAGCCGCGCTCCTACCTCAACGCGGTCTACCTCCTCACGGCATTCCCGCTCGGCCTCACCTACTTCTTCGTGCTCACGGCGGGAATGATCTCGGGCGCCTTCCTCTCGATCGTCCTCGTCGGCCTCCTCATCCTCCTCGCCACCATCGTGGCGGCGTGGGGATTCGCCCTCTTCGAACGCGAGCTGGCGATCGGCCTCCTGGGCGTCAAGGTCCCGCCGCTCTCGCTTCCCGATCCCGAGCTCGTATCGCCGTGGCGCTTGCTCGTCCGGCACCTGGGCCAGCCCGCGACCTGGAGGTCGCTCGTCTACCTCTTCCTCAAGCTTCCCTTCGGCATCTTCGCCACGCTGCTGTCCGGAGTGCTCGTAGGCGCCTCAGGACTCGGAATTCTCTATCCGATCATCAAGATCAACGTCGACGGCGTCAGCCCGCAGGCGCTCGCAAACTTCATTTTCCCCGGCGCGATCGCGCTCGCCGGCCTCGCGTTCTCCTTCCACGTGCTCAACGCGGTCGGCCGCGCCTGGGGCCGCTTCGCCTCGCAAATGCTCGGCGTCGGTGAGGAGCAGCGCCAGGTCTGGGAGGCGAAGCGCAAGGCCGAGGCCGCCGATCGCAGCCGGAGGGAGCTGATCATGAACGTGTCGCACGAGCTGCGAACGCCCGTTGCGAGCATCCAGGCCCACGTCGACTCTCTCCTGCTGCCCGCACCGGACCGGCCCGACGCGGCGGAATCCGAGCGCCGGCTCAGGGTCACCGCCGCGGAAACGCGCCGCCTCGCCGACCTCATCGAGGACCTGTTGATGCTCGCCCGCGCCGACTCCCACGAGCTGAAGGTGATCAACCGCCCGATCGAGCTCGCGCCCATCGTCGACCAGGTCGGCCGCGCGCTCGGGCCGCTCGCGCGCGCCGAGCGCTCCGTCACGGTTTCCGTGGAGGACCTTCCCGCGAACGTCTGGGCCGTCGGCGACGCCGACCGCCTGGCGCAGGTGCTGACCAACCTCGTGCGCAACGCGATCA
The DNA here is from genome assembly GCA_035260405.1 of Candidatus Dormiibacterota bacterium. GTDB lineage: Bacteria > Chloroflexota > Dormibacteria > Dormibacterales > Dormibacteraceae > Palsa-870. The sequence continues at coordinate 3,352 of DATFVI010000038.1, read as the reverse complement.
ACTACACGCCCGAGGGCGGAGTCGTCTCGGTCCGCCTGGACGAGGGCAGCTTCGAGCACGTCCAGATCGCCGTCTCCGACACCGGACCCGGCATCTCGGCCGCGGACCTCGAGCACATCTTCGAGCGCTTCTACCGTGCCGACAGCTCGCGCACCCGCGACACCGGCGGGTTTGGTCTCGGCCTTTCGATCGCTCGTGAGCTGCTCGAGGCGATGGGCGGGAGCCTGTCCGCGACCTCTCAGCCCGGGCTGGGCAGCACGTTCTGGATCAGCCTGCGCCGCGCGGACCCGTCGAAGTAGGTGGCCCGGATTCTCATCGTCGAAGACGAAGTTTCCCTCTCCGACCTCGTTCGCTCACATCTCGAAAAAGAAGGCCACGGCGTCGACCAGGCCTTCGACGGCACCCAGGCCCTGGCGTCCGCGGATCGCGCGCGACCCGACCTGGTGATCCTCGACTGGATGCTTCCGGGCCTGGACGGGCTCACCGTCTGCAGAGAGCTGCGCCGCAAGCACCTCATGCCCATCCTCATGCTCACCGCGCGAGGCGACGTGGCCGACCGGGTGACCGGCCTCGAGGTCGGCGCCGACGACTATCTCGGCAAGCCGTTCTCGATCGTCGAGCTGGCTGCGCGCGTGGCGGCGCTGCTGCGGCGCGTTGCGCTCGACGCGGCGTCAAATTCGCAAGACCCCGCTCAGCCGCTCGCCTTCGCCACGCTCGTCCTCGATCAGGCCGCACATCGCGCCACGCTGGCTGGAAAGTCCCTCGACCTGAGCCGCCGCGAGATGGACCTGCTCGAGCTCCTGATGCGCCACCCGGGCCGCACCTTCTCGCGCGATTTCCTGCTCGAGCGCCTGTGGGGATCGGATTTCGACGGCCTCGACCGCGCGGTCGACACACAGATGGTCCGGCTTCGCCGCAAGCTCGGCGACCTGGGCGTCTGCATGGAGACCGTTTGGGGCGTCGGCTATCGCTTCCGCCCGGAGCTGCTGATCACGACATAGTTTCGACACACCGCCCGCCTAACCTCCGGCGCATGAGGTGGCGTCACAATATCCCGCTCGCCGGTGCCTACCTGTAGGGCATCAGGCGTGCCGCACACGAACCCACCCACAAGAAGGAACTGAATTGATCGAAACCATCATCGATGCCAAGAATGTCTGGAAGCGCTACGACGCGGGACGTCACAAGATCGACGCCTTGAAGGGCATCGACCTCACCGTGCTGCCCGGCGAAGTCGTGGCCGTCATGGGCCCGAGCGGCTGCGGCAAGACCACGCTGCTGAACTGCTTGAGCGGCCTCGACGTCATCGACAGCGGCACGATCAAGATCGCGGGCCGCGACCTCAAAGACCTCACCGACAACCAGCGGACCGATTTCCGCGCCCGCGAGATGGGCTTCGTGTTCCAGACCTACAACCTGCTGCCGGTGCTGACCGGAGTCGAGAACGTCGAGCTGCCGATGCTGGTGGGCGGCGTCAAGCCTTCGGTGGCGCGCAAGCGCGCTCTGGAAGCGGTCGACATGGTCGGCGTGGGCGAGTGGTCGGGCCACCGGCCCGCCGAGATGAGCGGCGGCCAGCGCCAGCGCTTCACGATCGCCCGCGCCCTCGCCACCAGGCCCGCGATCGTGTGGGCGGACGAGCCGACCGGCGCCCTCGACACCGAAACCAGCGCCGGGATCATGGACCTGATGGTCCAGCTGAACCGCCAGAACCAGCAGACCTTCGTCTGGGTAACGCACTCCGAAGAGGTCGGCGCGCTCGCCCAGCGCCTGATCCGCATGCGCGACGGCCTCATCGTCTCCGATCTCAAAGAAACCGCCACAGCAATGGATGGCACCGCGACAAACCACATGGCCGCCGCATCCGCGAGGGTCGATTGAGCATCTACTTCGGCATCCCCGCCCCAACGGTGGCGGCCTGGATCGCCGGTGCGGTGGCGGTGCTGGTGCTCGGGCTGCTCCTGTTCGCCGCGGTCAACCGCGTGCTGCTTAAGATGGCCCTGCGCAACATCCCGCGCCGGCGCGCGCAGACCGTCCTCATCCTCTTCGGGCTGATGCTCGCCACGCTGATCATCACCGCGTCCCTCTCGGTCGGCGACACGCTGAACTACTCGCTGCAGGCGATCCAGCTGCGCCAGATCGGCGGCATCGACGAGGCGTTCACGAAGCACCAGGTCAACGGGAGCGTGCAAGGAGCATCGACCGCGGACACCGAGTTCTTCACCGAGGCGCAGGCCGCGGATGTGATCGCACGGAGCAAGACCGATACGAACGTCGCCGCCGCGCAGGGCGTGATCGGCGCCTCGGGCTCGATGGTCGACACGACCACCGGCCAGTCCTCGTCGGAGAACGTCGTCATTTTCGGCGTGCCCTCCGATTTCGGCAGCGTGTGGGGGCAGCTACACGGCAGCTCCGGGGCAAACCTCGACATGGCGAGCCTGGCTCCGAACGAGGTGTTCGTCGGAGACCAGCTGGGCAGCACGCTCAACGCGCACGCGGGAGACACGCTCAACCTCTACGTCGACGGCCACCCGACCACGGTGACGATCCGCGGCGTGCTGGACACCGAGGTCAACCCGAGCATCTCCGGCCACGGCCCCATCGTCAACTCCGTCCTCATGCCTCTCGACAACATGCGAACCGTGATGCAGCGCCCAAGCGGCTACAACCTCATCTTCGTCCACAACCGCGGCACCGGCGGCTTCGACGACCTCGGTCCATCAGGCACGATCGGCGACGAGGTCACCCAGCATTTCCGCGTCGAGTTCACCGACCCGCAGGCGGCGGCCGACCTGTTCGCATATGTGAGCACGCCGGCGATCAAGGCCCAGGTCAAGAAGATCCACGACCAGGCCTCGTTCCTCGATCCGACGCAGAGCTTCAGCGCCCAGCTGCTCGTGGAGCTGAACAAGCCCGCGGTGTCGGACGAGTTCAAGGCGCTCGCCGGCAACCGGCTGGTCGACGAGATCATGAGACAGGCGGTGGCTCAGACCGGCCAGGCTCCGGACCAGCTCTTCCAGCTGGTGGGAGTGCTGCAGGTCGACACCCCCGCCGCGACCGAGCTCAAGGCCCTGCTGACGCAGCCCGACGTGCGCGGGCCACTCGAGGCGTTGGTGAAGTCGCTGCCCGCCGGCAGCCCGTCGGCCCTCGTGCAGACCGGCATGCTCGCCGAGCTCGACCAGCCAGGAGTCAGCCCCAGCTTCAAGGCATTCGTGGGCAACCCGGATTTCCAGGCCCAGCTGGGCCAGGTGATCGCATCGATAGCTCCAGGCGAGCTGGCCCGCTACAACGACATCGCCGGCCGGCTCGACCTCTACGTCTACACCGCGTACAAAGCCGACGCCGTCGTGTTCGC
>DATFVI010000037.1:0-4430 GCA_035260405.1 Candidatus Dormiibacterota bacterium | reverse complement strand
CGCGGAAATGAGCTTGCTCGCGCGCTATATGGATGCCACCGACCGCGCAGATGTCGCGGCGTTGACAGCAATGCTGAGCGAGGAGGCGCGACTGACGATGCCGCCCTACCCGACCTGGTTCCAGGGTCGCGAGGACATCGCGACCTCGTTGGCGCTCGCGACCGATCCAGCCTCGCCCAGCTACCTCGGGGAGTTCCGCACCGTGGCGACGGCCGCCAACCGACAGCCGGCGGTCGCCGCCTACGTTCGGCGGCCCGGCGACACCGAGTTCCAGGCGCTCGGTATCGACGTCCTGCGGTTGGAGGGCGGCCTGGTGGTCGAGATCGCCCGGTTCATCAGGACCGACATATTTGAGGCGTTCGGGCTCCCACAAACCCTCTGAGGCCGATCAGTTTTCCTCGCGTTTCCGTCTAGATGGGAAACGGCATTCGGAATGGGAGGATTTCAATGAAGACAGCACTCTCGGCTGACGGTACGAAGATCGCGTTCGACCTGACAGGGGACGGTCCGCCGGTGATCCTGGTGGTCGGCGCCTTCAATGAACGACCGACCGGTGCGCCACTGGCCCAAGCACTCGAGTCCGAGTTCACCGTGCTCAACTACGATCGCCGGGGTCGGGGCGCCAGCACAGACACGCAGCCATATGCGGTCGAGCGCGAGATCGAGGACCTCGACGCGCTGATTCGCGCGGCCGGTGGGGCGGCCCAAGTGTTCGGCTATTCGTCGGGCGCGATCCTTGCGCTCGAGGCCGCTTCTCATGGCCTCAACATCACCCAACTGGCCCTGTACGACGCGCCGTTCATGGTTGGCGATGAGCGTCCGCGGCCGTCGAAAGACGTGGCGTCTCAACTCGCCAAGCTAGTCACTGCTGGCCGCCGTGGCGAGGCGGTCGAGCTGTTTCAAACCAGGTTGGTCGGGATCCCCGAGGACGTGGTGGCACAGATGAGGTATGCGCCGTTCAGGCCCGCGCTCGAAGCCATTGCCCACACGCTGGTCTACGACGCGACGCTGGTAGGTGATATGACGCTGCCGATGGCCAAGCTGCGGACCATCGAGGCGCCGACCCTGGTCGTCTACGGCGGCGCAAGTCCAGCCTTCATGGGGAGCGCCGCAAATGTGATGGCGAAAGCGCTCCCCGATGGACAGGTCCGCGGTCTCGAAGGGCAAACTCACGACATCGACCCGGCAGTACTGGGCCCGGTTCTTCTGGAGTTCTTCGGCGGCCGGTCGGTTCGGCTGTCTGAGCTCAGCAAGCTTGCCGCGGCGGCCGATGAAGCTCGTCGCTTCAGTGGGGAGGTTGTCTGAACGGCGGCTTAGCCTGGCCGTGGTGACAAAAGCGTCCAGCGGCCCGACGAGGGAGGGCAGCTGCCGGCGATCAGCAGCCAGAGAGAGAACGATCCCTCTCCGTGGAATGGGCACGGTCATGTCGCCTCGCTCGAGGGCGATGATTCGCCTACCCTGACGCTGGATGGCTGATCCCCCGGTAAACGGCGACGGTAGGTGTCAGTGGGCTGACCTCTCGCCGGCCATGCGCGCCTACCACGACAACGAATGGGGCTTCCCTTCGCACGATGACCGGTACCTGTTTGAGATGCTGACCCTCGAAGGCGCGCAGGCCGGCCTGTCCTGGGCCACCATCCTCAACCGCCGCGCGGGTTACCGGCGGGCGTTTGCAAACTTCGACCCGAAGAAGGTGGCGGCATTCACCGACCGCAGGCTCGAAAAGCTGCTCGAGGACCCTGGAATCATCCGCAACCGGCTGAAAGTCCAGTCCACGCGCACCAATGCGAAGGCTTACCTCCGCGTACAGGCCGAATTCGGATCGTTCGCGACGTACCTGTGGAATTGGGTCGACGGAATTCCTGTCGTGCATCATCCACGATCTTTTGCGGACCTGCATCCCACGACGGACCTGTCCGATCGCATCAGCAAGGACCTGAAGCGCCGTGGCTTCACCTTCGTCGGATCGACCATCGTCTACTCGCTTCTACAGGCGTCCGGAGTCGTCGACGATCACATCGTCGGCTGCCCCGCAAAATCGAAATCGGCTGGCAAGAAGGGGTAGGTAAGGAGGGAAATATGTCGGACTCACGAGCGGTCGCGATCGCACGCGCCCACCTGGAGGCCTGGACCAACCACGACCTGGAGGAGGCGCGACGCAACCTGGCCGAGGACGTGCAGTTCTTCAGTCCGGCCGCGAACCTGGCCGGCATCGACGAGTACATGGACGCGCCAAGGGGCCTGGCCCAGTTCGCGAAACAGGTCGTGCCCGGCAGTTTGCGGGTGATCGCGACGATGGGCGATGACCGGAACGCGCTGATCATGTACGAGGTCAGCACGGAAGGTGGCCCGATCGGATCGAAGCTCTTTCCCTCAGCGCAGACGTGGGTGCTGGACGACGACGGGAAGATCAAGCTCGAGCGGATCGTCTCCTACATGGTTCCGCGACCGTAACGCAATCCCAGGAATGATCCGGACCTACATGAGGTAGGTTCCGAGTGGTGGAACGAGCGGGAAGGTTGTCACGCGGGCATGCAACGTGGCTGCTCTACGGCGTGTTCAGCTCCATGGCCTTCCTCCTCAACGGGATGGGGGCGGTGCTTCCGCCCCTCCAGAGGGAGCTTCGCGTGACCCGCGGGGAGGTGGCCTTTTACCCGAGCCTGTTTGCGGTGGGCCTTGTCGTCGTTGGCCTCACCGGCGGCTCGTTGGTGAGCCGGATCGGTCGAGGGACCGCGCTGCGCCTCTCCATCGCGGTTCTGTTGTTGGGCGGCCTGCTCATCGCCGCGCCCGTCCATCTCGCGACCCTGCTCGGTGCGCTGCTCCTGGGATTGGGCGCGGCGCTCCTCATCCAGCTGGTTCCGGCGATTCTTAGCGCGGCGCAGCCTCAGGCTCCCGCAGCCGCGATCGGCGAGGCGAACGGCCTCGCCAGCGCAACCTCGGTACTCGCGCCGCTGGCGGTCGCGGCATCCCTGGCCGCCGGCCTGGGGTGGCGCGCCGGTTACCTTGCGGCGCCTTTGCTCGTGCTCGCCGCCCTCACGCTGCCCGCCTGGCGCCGCGCCATACCCGACGCCCCCACGCCGGCCGCCGGCGCACCGACCGGTGCCCGCCGGCCAATGCTCGGGCGCTGGCTCGACCTGCTGCTGGCCGTGAGCGTGGAGTTCTGCATGGTCTTCTGGGCCGCGTCCGCCTTCATCGCCTGGGACCATGCCACGCTCAGCCAGGGGCCGGCGCTCGCCTCCCTGTTCCTCGTCGGCATGGCCACTGCCCGCGCTTTCTCGGCGCGCATCATCGGCAGGGTGCCCGACCAGCGGGCTCTGATCCTGGCCTGCGCCGCCGCGGCGCTGGCCGGCTTCGCGCTCTTCTGGTCCGCACCCACGCTGACGCTTGCGGCCGCCGGGCTCCTGGTCACGGGCCTGGGGGTCGCGCTTCTCTATCCGACGACGGTGAGCCGGGTCATCGCGGCCTGGCCGCAGGCCCCCGACCGCGCTTCCGCGAGGGCCGCTCTCGGTTCAGGCCTCGCGATCGGTATCGCGCCCTTTGTGCTGGCCCAGGCGTCGGACGCTATCGGGCTGCGCACGGCCTTTCTAATCGTCCCGGTGCTGCTGCTGGTGCTGGCCCTCCGGGTTGGGAGGGTCTACTTGTCCGCGCCGAGGTGACGCGCCAGCCACGCCTCGAGGTCTGCGCCTTCATGCCACGCTTGCCGGACTCGGTCGCGAGCTTTCGGCGTAGCGATCCACGGTTCGATCTTCCAGCGACGCCAGTAAAAGAGGCGCTTGTGCTTGAGCAGCTCGCCGCGAGGATGTTCCTGAGGATGCGGCGACGGAACGCGCTTCAACTCCTGCCCCTCGACGCCATAACCCTTCTTGCGAAGCGCGGCGACGATGGCCGCGATCTTCTCGCCGGAAGCCTTCGCCGCCACGGCCTTCCGAAAGGTCGCCAGCTGCGCAGGATCCATGATGTACCGGCCGCCTCCCACCACAAACCCTTCGGCATCGAGAGCGACGTACCCGCCTGCGCTCGTCGAGGCGTAGATATTCGTCTTGTACGGCGACTTGTCGGCTGAGAACCGGATGTCACGGTTCGGCCGAGAAAGTCGCGCCGCGCCGAACTCCTCTTCCAGGTCGGCCAGGAGCGCTACCATCGGCGCCTTCACATCGTTCTCGTACTGCTTGCGATGGCTCTCGAAATAGGCCTTCGAATTGTTCAGTTGAAGGCCGAGGAAGAATCCCTTGAAGTCACCCTTCCAACCGCCGAACGCGCTGTCCATGAGAGGAGCTTAGCGGTGCCGGTCTAGTGTCCTGCTCCGGAGGTTCGGCGGAAAATCGCCGCATCGGCGGCCGAGATCAAGGCGCCGGCGAGCAACGCAGCGCGCATGTCGGTAGACCTGTAAGCGAGTAGCGCAGCCGGCAACGCCGAGCTCGGCCGCCTAG
>DATFVI010000036.1:0-5775 GCA_035260405.1 Candidatus Dormiibacterota bacterium | reverse complement strand
GACTCGCCCGGCTTGATGTCGATGCGAAACCCCGTCAGCTTCGCCGCGAGTCGGGCGTTCTGGCCGTCCCGGCCGATGGCCAGCGACAGCTGCCCGCGCGGCACCAGCACGGTGGCGGTCCGCGTCGTGCGGTCTATCGAGACGGATTCCGCTTTGGCCGGGCCCAGCGAAGACGCGACGAAGACCTCGGGATCATCCGACCACGGGACGATGTCGACGTGCTCGTTGGCCAGCTCGCTGAGGATCGCCCGGTGGCGCACACCCTTGGGACCGACGCAAGCGCCTACTGGGTCGATGCCCGGCTCGGACGCCGAGACCGCGATCTTCGTCCGCAGTCCCGGCTCGCGCGCGATGCCCCGGATCTGAACCGTCCCGGCCTTGATCTCGGGCACCTCGGCCTCGAGCAGGCGATGCACGAAGGAGCGAGAGGCCCGCGAGACCCGCACCTGCGCCTGGCGCGGATTGTGCTGCGCCTCGAGGATCACCACCAGCACCGGTTTTCCCGGGTGCAGCTCTTCACCGGGAATCTGCTCCTCGGGCGGCATCACGCCTTCGATGCGGTTGAGGTCGACGTAAACGGTGCCGCCCTCGACTCGGTCGACGATGCCCGACGCCAGCTCGCCCCTGTGTTCGGCGACGTCGCGCAGCACCTTGTCTCGTTCGAGGTCGTGGATGTGCCGGAGCACCGCGTGCTTCGCGGTCTGGGCGGCCATTCGCTTGAAGTCTTCCGAGGGCAGCCTCTCGATGACCTCCGTTCCGTCCGGTCGCACGAGACGGCTGCGCACGTCGAGCGCGCCGGTCTTGGTGTCTAGCTTCACAGTTACGAAGCCGGCGGGGTTGAAGGCGCGCACGTAGGCGGTGGCAAGCGCGCTCTCCACCGTGTGCAGCATTTCCTCAAATGGAATGCCGACCTCGGCGCAGAGCGCGGTCAGCGCTTCGCCGAGGCTTTCCGTGGACGGCTCAGATTGCGACCGCGAGCCTGCCCGCGACAACGTCACTCCATGAGATGTGGACGATGACCGGCGCCCGACCGCGCGCGCCGTTCGCCTGCACGGCGATGCCTGCTCCGTCGACCGCAACCAGCTGGCCTTCTACGACCGTCTCCGACTCGCCGGTGCGATAGCGGACGTTGACGCGCTTGCCGTTGAACCGCTCGTATTCCCCGTGGTTGCGCAGGGGACGCTCAGCGCCTGGAGACGAAACCTCGAGGTCATAGGGACCGTCGATGAGGTTTGAGTGATCGATCAGCGGCCCCGCGATCCGGCTCACGCGCTCGCAGTCCTCGATGGTGATCGGCTCCGCGTGGTCGATGGAGATGCGGAGGGAGCGTCCCGAATGGCCCGATTGGTCGAGCGAGTACAGCTCGTACCCCATGTGATTGATGGTCGGTTCGAGCAGCTCTCTGATTGACGGTATGGGCCAGGTTGGCATGTTGCGGTGTCTGACAACACCTTACACCGCTCCGAGCCTCTAACGAAGCGGCTGCACCCGCCTCCAGACGACCAGGAGCGGCGACGCGTTGAAGATCGAGCTGTAAGTCCCGGACACGATGCCGATGAGCAGCGCGAGGGCAAAGCCCTTGAGCGTCGTGCCGCCCGCGATCAGGATCGCGGTCAACACGAGGACGACGGTGAAGCTCGTGATGATCGACCGCGCCGCGGTCTGCATGATGCTGAGGTTCACCACCTGCTCGAAAGAGAGCCGCTGGCTGACGCGAAGGTTTTCGCGGATCCGGTCGAACACGACGATCGTGTCGTGCACGGAGAAGCCAACGACAGTCAGCACGGCCGTGACGAAAAGGCTGTCGATCTCACCGATTCGCCATCCCAGGACCTTGCCCATGATCGAGAAGAGGCCTGTCAGCAGGAATACGTCGTGCAGCAAGGCTGCCAGCGCCGAACCTCCGAACTGAAATCCGGCCCGCCATCCACCTGGCACGTTGCGAAACCGGATCGCGAGGAGGAAGAGGATCGCAGCCGAGGCGAGCACGAGCGCCAGCAGCGCGAACTCGATGGTTTCACGAGCGATGGTCCCCCCCACTTCGATCACCTGTTGCGGCGCGCCACCCACCATCGGACCGAGGCGGCCGGTGAGGTGGTCCTCGACGAGCTGCTGCTGCTGTGGAGTGAGCGGAAGCGAGCGAATGATGTAGCCACCGCCGCCGGTCTGGATCACAGTGCCCCCCGCGGTCAGCGGGTCTGCCGCGACCGCGTTCTCCACGCTCGCGACCGACGGCTGGTTGGCGAAGGTGATTGTGAACTCGGTGCCGCCCGCGAAGTCGATGCCCAGCAGGAAGCCCTTCGTGGCCATCGACAGGATGCCCGGGATGATGATCAGAAGGGAGATGAAAAAGAAGATGTTGCGGCGGCCGGTGATGTTGAGCCGTCGCACGCGCGGCTCAGGCCGCGGAATCTCAACCGGGGTTTCCCTGGGCTTCTCGGCAGGGAGCGCTATGTCAGCGGCTTGCCCCGCCGGAGCTACGTCAGACAGCTCCGACACTGCGGTCCACCCCCATCAGCCCGGGACGCCGGAGTGCGCTCCCCGTCATCACGATGGCGAGGAGGTTGTGCGTGACGACGATCGCGGAGATGAGGCTGGCGACGACGCCGATGCCGAGCGTGATGGCAAACCCCTGGACCGCCGGAGGACCCACGAAGCCCAGGATCACGCAGGTGATCAGGGTCGAGGTGTTGGAGTCGCGGATGGCGGGCCAGGCCCTCCTCACCGCGGCGTCGACGGCCGCGGGTATGGTGCGGCCGGCGCGCACCTCTTCCTTGAACCGCTCGAAGATCAGCACGTTGGCGTCAACGGCCATACCGACTGACAAGATGAAACCGGTGATGCCCGCCAGGGTCAACGTGACCGGCACGACCTTGAAAATGGCGAGGACAGCGCCTGCATAGAAGAGCAGCGCGATGCTCGCCAGGAGCCCTGGCACCCGGTAGTAGATGATCATGAAGAGCACCACGATCGACAGCCCGAGCAGTCCGGCCGCGAGGCTCAGCTTCACCGACTCGGCGCCCAGCGTCGAGCCCACCTGGGTGACGTCGAGCACCTGCAGGTCGACCGGCAGCGAACCGTTGTTGATGCCGGTGGCGAGGTCGGTCGCGCTCCCCTGGGTGAAGTTGCCGCTGATCTGCGCCTGGCCACCCGAGATCTCCTGAAGGGTGGTCGGATCGGTCAGGTACTTGCCGCAGATGGTGCCCGCCGTCTGGGCGGCCAAACATCCCGTGTCGTAAGGAGCGCTCACCTTCGAGACATAGTTCGGGTCTTCCCAGTTGTCGATGTCCTTCTGGGTCAGGTCAAGCCAGATCGTGAGGTGGCGCTGCGGACAGTCGGTGCCGGCGCCAGGGCACGCCGCGACGTTGGCGCGGGTGAGGTCATCGAAGACGGTCCCACCATGAGAGGTGAAGCTGATGTTGACCACCCAGCTCACACCGCTCTGGTCGATCGCGGCTGTGGCGCTCTGGATGTCGTCCCCGGTCAGGCCGGTGAACGCAGGCTTGTACCCAGGCTCGGGACCGTTGGTCACCTTCGAATCCGCGACCCACTTCGTGTAGACGAGCTTCGAGATCGCGCCGATCGTCTTTTGCGCCTGCTGGGCCGTGACACCCGCGAGGTCGACGGTGATCCGGTCGTTGTTGGTGCCCGCACCACGAATCTGGGGCTCGCTCACTCCCAGGGAGTTCACGCGCTTGTTGATCACCTGGATCGTGCGCTGCTGAACGTCGGCCCGCGATTGGCCGGCTGGAAAGTTGGTGAGCTGGTAGTCGATATGGGTTCCACCTGCCAGGTCGAGCCCGCGGTGGATGTAGAGCTGCCAGCCGCCGAAGTTGGGCGGCAGTCCGGGAACGTTGCCAGTCAAGGGGTAGTGGTTGGCCACTCGGTAGATGTAACCCGCGCCATCCACGAACAGCGAGAAGACGAGGATGCCGATGATGAGGAGGCGGACTGGCCAGCTGAGGACTAATTGCACGGCAGCCGATCAGTCTACCGGCGGCCCGCTTACCGGTGCCGGAAAACGACGTTCAGGACCACGGTCAGCACGATCGAAAGGATGATGCCGGTGGCGATCGGGATGTAGATGGTCACCCCGCCGCTCCGGAACGTGAGATCGCCTGGCAGGTGAAAGCGTCCGAAGAGCATCAGGGCTCCGCCGATCAGGGCCAGCAAAACGCCGAGAACGAGGAGCAGGCGGCCGGCGTCCTGCATTTTCGCCTTACAGCAGGCGAGTCTGCTGGGGGCCGGGGTCGGGGGGCGTGATGCCCATGTGCCGATATGCAAGTTCGGTGGCAACTCGGCCTCGGGAGGTTCGGGCCAGGAATCCGATCTGGATGAGGTACGGCTCGTGCACGTCTTCGATCGTCTCGCGCTCTTCGGACAGGGAGGTCGCCATCGTGTCGAGACCCACCGGGCCTCCGTTGAACTTCTTGATCAGCGTCTCGAGCAGCTGCCGGTCGAGCGGCTCCAGCCCCAGCTCGTCGATGTCCAGCATGGCCAGCGCCTGCCTGGTCGTGTCGACAGTCGCGCGGCCATCGCCGCGGACCTGCGCGAAGTCCCGGACTCGGCGCAGCAGGCGGTTGGCGATGCGCGGGGTGCCTCGCGCGCGCCGGGCTATCTCCGACACCGCGTCCGGGTGAACCTCGATGTCCAGGATCCGGGCCGAGCGGCTCACGATCTGCTCGAGCTCGCCCTTCGTGTAGAAGTCGAGTCGGTAGACGGCGCCGAAGCGATCACGCAGAGGGCCGCTGAGCAGGCCCTGCCGCGTCGTGGCGCCGACGCATGTGAAGTGCGGGAGCGGCAGGGTGGCCGCGCTCGCCCCCACTCCCTTGCCGAGCACGGCGTCGAAACGGAAGTCCTCCAGGGCCGGGTACAGCGACTCTTCGACTGTGCTGTTCAGCCGGTGGATCTCATCGATGAAGAACACGTCGCGCGTGCTGAGGTTGAGGAGGATCGAGCCGAGCGCGCCCTGGTGGTCGATCGCCGGCCCGGAGCTGACCTTGATGGCCACGCCGAGCTCGTTGGCGATGATGTGCGCGAGGGTGGTCTTGCCAAGTCCAGGTGGACCGCACAGGAGCACGTGCTCGACCGGCTCGCCGCGCCGGCGCGCCGCCTCGAGAAGGATGCCGAGGTTTTCGCGCACCTGCTGCTGGCCGACATACTCGGTGAGCAGGCGCGGGCGCAGCGTGAGGTCGAACTGGTCGTCGTCTGCTCGCGCGTCGAGGATTGGCTCGCTCATTTGCGACCCAGCGCTTTGAGGGCAACAGCCAACGCCTGTTGCGTGTCGGGTGTCGATTTCCAGTCGACCGATTCGATTCCGACGCGCGCCTCTTGTGACGAGAAGCCGAGGTTGCGCAGCGCCGACTCGACGGCCTTCGGCACCACGCCGTCGCCCGCTAGGGCGATCGCGCGCGGCACGGCCTCCAGCTCGGCGACCGCATCGAGCCGCGGTTTGAGCTCGATGATGACCTTGGCTGCCGTGCGCTGGCCCACGCCGCTCGCGCGCCGGATCGGCGCGGCATCTTCGCTCACGATCGCCCGTTTCAGTACCTCGAGGCTCGCGGCGCCCAGGATATTGAGCCCGACCTTCGGACCGACTCCATCGACCTGGATCAGCATCTCGAACATGTCCAGCTCGGCGGCCGAGGCGAACCCATAGAGGGCGAGCTGGTCCTCTCTCACGTGCGTGTGGATGTCCAGCTCGATCTCTCCGCCTGGGGGTGGCAACAGCTGTCGCGTGGACGTGGAGACGCTGACCATGTAGCCGACCCCGCC
>DATFVI010000035.1:0-8096 GCA_035260405.1 Candidatus Dormiibacterota bacterium | reverse complement strand
CGCGTTCTTGAACAGGATTCCGCGCCTGGCGCCGAGCCCGGTGCCGACCATGATCGCGGTCGGCGTGGCGAGCCCGAGGGCGTCGGGGCATGTGATGACGACCACGGTGATGGCGAAGAGGATGGCTTGACTGAAGCTCCGCCCCGCGAGCAACCAGACCACCAGCGTCAGCGTGCCGCCGATGAGCGCCACCAAGACGAGCCAGAACGCGGCCCGATCGGCAAGCTGCTGCCCTGGCGCCTTCGAGCTCTGGGCTTCCTGGACGAGCTTCACGATCTGGGCCAAGGCAGTGTCCGACCCCACCCTCGTCGCCCGGGCCTGCAGCGATCCGTTCTTGTTGATCGAACCGCCGATCAACGCGGCACCGGGCGCTTTGGCCACCGGGAGGCTCTCGCCGGTCACCACCGACTCGTCCACCTCGCTGGTCCCCTCCTCAACCACGGCGTCCACAGGAACCCTTGCGCCAGGCTTGATCAGAAGTAGATCGCCGGTATGTACGTCCGAGGTCGGTACGTCGACCTGCTCGCCATTCCGGATGAGGAGCGCCTTCGGCGGCGCAAGGTTCAAGAGGGCGCGCACGGCGTCGTTGGCGCCACCCCTCGCTCGCATTTCGAGCCAATGGGCCAAGGAGCACAAAGGCACACAGGACGGTGGACGCCTCGTAGAACACGTCGCCGCCCCCGCGGAGCGTGATGACGACCGAGTAGGTCCAGCCGGTGGCGATGGCGACAGCGACCAGGACCATCATGTCCAGCGTCCGCGCTCGCAGGGCTTGGACTGCTCCATCGAAGAAGATCCATGCGGAGTATCCGACCACGGGCAGGCTCAGGATCAGCTGGAAGACGTCGTCGCGCAGGCCAAGAGGGGCGGGAACGCCGAAATGCAGGACCTGGCGGCCGATCGACGACCAGAGCAGGATCGGTACGGACAGCACGGCCGCCACCAGGAAGCGGTTGCGCATGTCGTGGACCATCGCATCCATCGACATCGACTCATGCCCGCCGTGCCCCATCACCTCGCGCGGAGTCCGCTCCGCGGTGTCGCGGTGGTGATCCATTCAGCCACTATACCCGCGGGGGGTATGATGGACGCATGCCAGGATATACAAAGGACAAGCAGAAGATCGAGGCCAGGCTCCGGCGCATCGAGGGCCAGGTGCGTGGCATCCAGAAGATGATCGAGGAGGATCGGTACTGCATCGATGTACTCACCCAGGTCAACGCGACCAGGGCGGCACTCGAGAGCGTCGCCCTGCAGCTCCTGGCCGATCACACGGAGCACTGCGTTGCGGAGGCGATCCGGTCGGGAGGCGGAAAGGCGAAGGTCCGGGAGCTCAACGACGCCGTCGAACGGTTGGTGAGGAGCTAGGCCGGATTGTTCGTGATCGGCGCCATCCTGCACGCCTTGCAGATCTCGTTGTTCATGCTCTGGGAGGTCTTCTGGCCGCTCGCCTTCGGCTTCGTGCTCTCGGCCATGATCCAGACGGTCGTATCGAAGCGTGCTGTGGCCGGCGCATTGGGCAAGCCCGACTTGAAGGGCTTCGTGCTGGCGTGTGGCTTCGGAGCCGCCAGCTCGTCCTGCTCCTATGCAGCGGTTGCGGTGGGGAGGACCCTCTTCCGCAGAGGCGCCAGCTTCGTCAACGCGATCATCTTCGAGTTCGCCTCTACCAACCTGGTCTTCGAGCTGGGACTCGTCCTCCTCATCCTCCTGGGTTGGCAGTTCGTTGCCGCCGAGTTCGCGGGTGGCCTGCTCATGGCGGTGATCCTGTGGATCCTCTTCAAGGTGACCTTGCGCCGGCGGATGGTCGACGAGGCGAAGCGCCAGGCCGAGCGCGGGGTCTTCGGTACAACGCATGAGGCCCATGGCGAGATGGACGTGTCCATCACCGATGGATCGTTTCTCTCGAGGCTCTTCTCGCCGCGGGCGTTCACCGCCATTTCACACGCGTTCTTCATGGACCTGAACGCCCTCTACGTGGACCTGGGACTCGGCTTCCTGATCGCCGGCGCCCTCGCGGCCTGGGTGCCGAACAGCTGGTGGCAGGCCTTCTTCCTGACCAGCAACCCGACGCTCAACCAGTTCTGGGGACCGTTGATCGGCCCGGTGATCTCGATGCTCAGCTTCGTCTGCTCGGTGGGAAACGTGCCGCTTGCGGCGGTCCTGTGGAACGGCGGCATCAGCTTTGGCGGGGTGATCAGCTTCCTCTTCGCCGACCTCATCATCTTGCCGATCCTGAACATCTATAGGAAGTACTACGGCGGCCGGACCGCGCTCTACCTGTTCTTGGTGTCGTACGGGGCGATGGCGCTCGCCGGGTTCCTGATCGGGAGCGTCTTCCAACTGCTCGGACTTGCCCCGACCAACCACCACGTCACCGTTTTCGAAACACAACCAACCTGGAACTACACGACGTTCCTCGATCTCGCCTTTCTGGCCTTGATGGCGGTCCTGGCGTGGCGCTTCGTGACGACGGGTGGAATCGAGATGCTGCGCGCTCACGCGCGCCGGCCGGAGGCGGGGGCGGAATTGGTCCGCGACCCCGTGTGTGGGATGAGCGTCGATCCGGCCACAGCCGAAGAGCACGTCGAGCACCTGGGCACGACGCACTACTTCTGTTCAGCCGGCTGCCGGTCGAAGTTCGAAGACGATCCGGCCCGTTACACGGCGCAGGTGGAGCAGCTCGAACATGCCGCTCACCTGGGTCGCTTACCCGTCATGGCAGCGATGCCAGGAGGAGAGATGGAACGACACCAATCGGCGATCGATCCGGTCTGCGGCATGAGCGTCGACCCCGACCAGGCTGAATACCGGTCGTTCCAGAAGGGCGAGACGTATTACTTCTGCTCGGCCGGCTGCAAGGAAACATTCGACAAGGACCCGGGCAAGTACATCGCCGGCTCCAGGACCCAACCTGCCCGCTGACCTCCGTCTCGTTACGCACGGCCAGCCGCCTGCGCGCGAGCTGGCGGCGCATTTCGACGGGATGATCGTCGCCTACTGGGTCATGGAGCCGTCTCTCTGACCACCTCGCGCGCTTTCCGCTCGGACAGCTGCTTCCGATATTCCCGGCTCGTGAGCCAGACCACCACAGCGTCGAAGATTGTCAGCCCAAGAAGTCCGAGCGAGAACGCGAAAGTCATCCGGTAGATCTGGTAAACGATGAAGACGATCAGAAAAACGATCATCCACGGATAGGCCCAGATCTGGTCCCTGAGCAACGCAGCGACAAGCACGATCTTGACCACGCCATGCAATAGCAGGTACGCGGCACCGAATTCCAGGGACGATCCCGTAAGGCTCCCGGCGGCGTGCAACAGGTGTGTGGCGAGAAAGTCGTGCGGGTCTTCTGAGAGCTCGTGTTGAGTTAGAGCCCTGCTCAGCTGGTCGATGGTGCTCGGGCTGACGACCAGCAAGAGAACGCCGCCCAAGACCTCGAGGATGCCGTCGAGGCCCTTGAGGATGATTCCGACGGCGAAGGCGCGGTCGAGGAGATCGCCGCTCTTGAACCAGTTCACATGCGCACCGTCAGTTTGGATTGACTGAGTGCCGCGAAGGCGGCTAAGAGCGAATCAGGGTGATGCTGGCCTGCCGTAGGACGATCAAGACGTCGCGCTGATGGGCCTGTTCGACCACCGCACGGGTTTGTCGTCCTTGTCGTGGCTGGGGTTCTGCAGTTCATGAGGTCCCGCTAGCCTGGCTTGACCCTGGACGCTTGCGAGTCTAGGTCTTCGGTTGGGCTGTGACGATCCCGCCGGTCGCCTCTCCGTACGACCAGACATCCATGTCCCCATACGTGATGTCGTGTGCGCCGAGGATCGTGCAGATGTGGGTGCGGTGGTCATTGCCGTGGTGCATCGCCTGGACGACCACCACCCACAGCTGCAGCGTCATCAGCTGGCCGTCGCGCTCCTCCTCGATCGCGTCTTCAAGCGTGATCCGGTTCGCCGCCTCGATCAGCTGGTCGCCGCTGTGCACGGCGTTCTCCCGCAGCTTGGCGAGGCTAGGCGCCGGTTGGTCGCGCTCATTGATCTCAGGCTTGGAGCCTGTGAGGCGCCGGAGGTAGCGTTGCTCGGCGGCCAATAGGTGGAGGAAGGTGGAGGCGATGGTTCCGTACGTGCCCGCGGTGGTCAGCTGCAGCTTCTCTTCGGACAGCTTCGCGCAGACGTCGAGCAGGTGCAGGTTGGCCCACTTGTTGTAGCGGAAGGCCTCGATCAGCAGGTGGTCCACAACCCAGTTATTCTAACTTGGTAAGCTGTCAAGGCATGGCCCTTGACACCCTACAGGCGCGTGGGCGCGCCCTGGCCCTCTACGAGCGCTACGGAGCGCTGCTCACAGACCACCAGAGAGAGATCGTTGACCTCTACTTGCGCAGCGATTGGTCGCTCGCGGAGATCGCCGATCACCAGGGCACGTCGCGCGCCGCGGTCCACGACATCGTCCGCCGTTCGACGTCTGCGATGCAGGAGTACGAGCGGCGTCTTGGCCTCCTGGCCGAGTCCGCCCGACGGCGACGGGCGGTCGCGGCTCTCGAGCGCGAGCTCGACGGCCTGAGGCGACGGGTCGCGCGCCTCGAAGGGGCCGGCTAGGTGTTCGAAGCGCTCAGCGACCGTCTCGCGGCCGCGCTGAAGAAGATCTCGGGACGCGGCGTCCTGCGTCCAGAGGATCTGGAGGCTGGCCTCCGCGAGGTCAGGCTCGCGTTGCTCGAAGCGGACGTCAACTTCAAGGTGGTCAAGGAGTTCGTCGACCGGGTGCGCGCACGCCTTGCCGGCAGCGAGGTCGCGCCGGGGCTTACCGCCCCCCAGCAGGTCATCAAAGCGGTGAACGTCGAGCTGGAGGAGCTTCTGGGAGGCAACGCAGAGGGTCTCCGCTACTCGCCGGCGCCGCCGACCGTGCTGATGCTCGTCGGGCTGCAGGGTTCGGGCAAGACCACGACCGCGATCAAGCTCGCGCTGATGGCGCGGCGGGAAGGCCACAAGCCCCTGGTCGCCTCCCTCGACCTCAGGCGTCCGGCGGCTGTTGAGCAGCTCAAAACGCTGGCCGTAAGGGAGCAGGTCGGTTTCTATTCGGGCCAGGGCGAAGTGTCATCGATCGCGCGCTCCGCGATCGAGGAGGCCAAGCGCCTGCTGCTCGACGTCGTGATCCTGGACACCGCGGGACGCCTTCATGTGGACGCCGAGCTGATGCAGGAGCTCAAGCAATTGAAGGCTGCCGTCGCCGTGACCGAAACGTTCCTCGTCGCGGACTCGATGACCGGCCAGGAGGCGGTGAAGGTGGGGGAGGCCTTCGGCGGAGAGATCGGCCTCGACGGCGTGATCCTCACCAAGCTGGATGGCGACGCGAGAGGCGGCGCCGCGCTCTCGCTGCGCGTGGCGACCGGCCAGCGCATTCGTTTCGCTGGGACCGGAGAGAAACCCCAGGACCTCGAGGTGTTTCATGCCGAGCGCATGGCGTCTCGCATCCTGGGCATGGGCGACGTGCTGACCCTGATCGAACGAGCCGAGCGCACGGTCGACAAGGACAAGGCGGTCGAGGTCGAGAAGCGCCTGCGCGCCGGCCAGCTGACGTTCGACGACATGCTCGCCCAGATGCGACAGGTGAGCAGCATGGGCTCGCTCGAGAGCGTGCTCGATATGGTGCCGGGCGGCGGAGCGCTCAAGGGGCAGCTCGCCGGCCAGGACACGGGAAAAGAAGTCAAGAAGATGGAGGCGATCATCCTGTCGATGACGAAGCGCGAGCGCGCGCACCCAGAGGTCATCGACGGCGCGCGCAAGAAGCGCATCGCGCGAGGCAGTGGGGTGGAGCCCGCTGACGTCAACCGGGTGCTCAAAGCCCGCGACGCGATGCAGAAGCTCGCGAAACAGTTCGGTGCGGTCAACCGCAAAGGCAAAGCCGTGGGCCTGCCACGGCTGTTCGGAAAAGGAGGCGCCAGTTGGTAAAGATCAGGTTGAGGCGGATGGGGGCGAAAAAGCATCCCTTCTACCGTCTCGTGGTGGCGGACGCGCGCTCGCCGCGCGATGGCCGGTTCATCGAGCACCTCGGCTACTACGATCCGATGAAGGACCCGGTCGAGATCAAGATCGATGTGGACAAAGTCAAGGGCTGGCTCCAGAAGGGCGCTCAGCCGAGCGAGGCCGCGCGGAGCCTGTTGAAGCGGGAGGGGATACTTGAGCGACACACAGAGAAGTCGACCGGCACGGCGTGATTTTCGCGGCGGCGGAGGCGGGTTTAACCGCGGCGGTTTCCGGCGTGACCGTCCAGAGGGCCCGGCGGGTCCCGGTGTGGACTACAAGGCGCTCATCGAATACGTGGCGAAGTCTCTTGCTGAGAAGCCGGAAGAAGTCGTCGTCGAGTCGTACGAACGCGGAGGCGGGACCGTGGCGATCAAGGTCAAGCTCGCGGACGGCGACGTGGGCCGCTTCATCGGCAAGGCTGGTCGCAACATCGAGGCCATCCGCACGCTCGTGCGGGTCGCGTCGCTCAAAGACCGGAAGCGCGTTTTCGTCGACCTTGCCAACGCTCCGGATTCGCAACATTCGCCCAGGTCACGGGGGCCGCGAGATGGAGGTACGCGCGGATGATCCGCGTCGGCCAGGTCGCCGGTGCGTACGGAGTCGAGGGCGCTGTCAAGGTGATTCCCTTGACAGACTTCGCCGACCGCTTCGAGACGGGCGCGAAAGTGCTGCTTGAAGGCGCGGAGCGGGAGGTGGAGTGGAGCCGGCCCGGCCATCCGGGTCTTGTCGTGAAGTTTCGAGGCCTGGACAACCGGACGGTCGCCGACCTCTTCCGGGGTCACTACCTGGAAATTCCCGAGACCTCGGCGCGTCCCCTCGCCGAAGGCAAGTTCTATCACCACCAGGTGGTGGGGCTCACGGTCCTGACGAGCTCCGGGCAAAAGCTCGGGGTCATCGCGGAGATCCTCGAGCGCCCGGCCAACGACGTATGGGTCAGTCGCGATGGAACCGTGGAGCACCTCATCCCCGCGACGAAGGACGCCGTGGTCCAGGTCGACGTGGACGCCGGACGCGTGGTGGTCGCCGACTGGCTGGTTCAAGTCGAGGACGCGCGCGATTGAGATTTGACGTCGTCACGATCTTCCCGGCGATGTTCGCCCCGGTCTTCGATGGGGGCGTGGTCGGGCGTGCGATCGAGAAGGGGTTGATCGAATTGCTGGCCCATGACCTCCGGGATCACACCCACGACCGTCACCGGCAGGTGGACGACATGCCGTTCGGCGGAGGTCCGGGCATGGTCCTGAAGCCCGAGCCGGTGATCGAGGCCGTGGAATCGATTCGTCCGCAGAACGCCGGGCCGGTGATCCTCATGGAGCCCTGGGGCGAGCCTCTCGACCAGCGCATGGCAGAGCAGCTTGCCCTCGAGCCGGGCTTGATCATCGTGTGCGGCAGGTACGAGGGCATCGACGATCGTGTGCGCGCGGCGTTCAGTGCGCGCGAGGTGTCGATCGGCGACTATGTGTTGAGCGGGGGCGAGATCCCCGCAATGGTCCTGGTCGACGCGGTTGCGCGGCTGGTGCCGGGCGTGGTCGGCGATCCCGAGTCATTGGCACAGGACAGCTTTTCCATCGAACCGTCGGGTTGGCCGCAGTTCACGCGGCCGGCCGAGTACCGAGGCATGAGCGTCCCCGAGGTCCTACTTTCCGGCGACCACGCTCGCATCCGCCAGTGGCGCCGCCAGCAAGCAAGTCAAAGACATGGTCTACACACCAAGGAGTTGAAAAAGACATGAACGTGATCCAGCAGCTCGAGAAGGAGCAGCAAAAGGAAAAGGTGCCCGCCCTTCGCGCGGGCGACACGGTGAAGGTGCACGCCAAGGTCGTGGAAGGCACGCGTGAGCGCATCCAGGTGTTCGAAGGGACGGTGATCCGCGTCACCGGCGGCGGGCTGCGCCAGAACTTCACGGTGCGGCGCGTGACCCACGGAGTGGGAGTCGAGCGCACGTTCATGATCCACTCACCGCGCATCGACAAGATCGACGTCCTGCGCCACGGAGACGTCCGCCAGGGCCGCCTGTACTACCTGCGCGGCAAGGTAGGCAAAGAAGCCCGCATCCGAGAACGCCGCCGCCTGATCCGCGAAGAA
>DATFVI010000034.1:0-13809 GCA_035260405.1 Candidatus Dormiibacterota bacterium | reverse complement strand
GTCGTCGACCAGCTTGCGCAGGTGCGCGCGCAAAGTCATCTCCGCCGCGACCATCAGCTGGTCGTCGAGGTCCCCATAGACCCGGCGCGTCAGCTCCCGCGCGGTGCCTCCTCCACGCGTCAGCTCGGCCAGGACCTGCGCTTCGCGCTCGAGACGGTGCGTGCGGTACTCCTCGATCTTTCCCATCGCGTCCTCGACCGGGTCCCAGTGGCCGGGAAAGAGGATGCGCGGCCGGAGCGCGGCCACGCGGTCGAGCGAGCGAAGGTAGGCGGCCACATCCCCTTCCGGGTAGGTGACCATCGAGCTGCCACGCCCCAGGATCAGGTCCCCGGTGAAGAGGGCACGGTCGCCGGCGAGCCAGAAGCAGAGGTGGTCGGCGCTGTGTCCCGGTGTGTGAAGCGCGGTCACGTTGAGCGTGCCTACGCGTACGACCTCGTCGTCGCCGAGCCCTGGATAACGCTGGACCGAAGCGTGGTGCGCGGAGGCGAGGCGCTTGGCGAGGGGCAGGTGATCGGGATGCGAGTGCGTGACGAGGACCACCCCGACCGTCGCGCCTCCGATCCGCGCGTTGAGCGCCGCGAGGTGACTGTCGTCATCCGGGCCGGGGTCGATCACCACGAGCACGGGCCCCGCGTCGACGATCCAGGTGTTGGTCCCGGGACCGGTGTACGGACCGGGGTTGGGGGCGACGACGCGGTGGACGGCCGCCATTACATCAGCGAGGTCTCTGAGCCGGCAGATAGATATCAGCGCCGTCGCGTCGCCTAGCGTCGAGCCACCCGTCGAGGTGCGTGTCGACGATCAGCCGGAGCAGGGGCTCGCCCATCTCGGGCACGGCCATCGTCCGCCGCGGCTGCGACGCATCGATGCGCACCTTCCACCACGAGCCGAGTGGCTCGGCCGCGATGCGGAGTCCTTCCGGACCGAGCCAGTCCTGGGCGCGCGTAAAGGCCTCGACCAGCGCGGGCTCGGAGCCCAGGACGACCGCGTTCGCGGGCAGGTCCCGCGCTGCGGTGGGGGTGGCGAGGTTGAGCACCGCGCCGAGCACCACTCCGCGCGCACCGTCCTTCGACTGCACCGCGGCGGCTTCCAGCGCGGCGGCGCGCCGCCCGACCTCCTGCGCCTGCTCGTAAACCGTCTCCAGCATCTCGGGCCGGCCGAACGCCGCCTGCCGGGCCGACTCCTGGAGCGCGAGCACCGCCGAGCGGAGCTTGTGGCCGAGCCGCCCCAGGAGGTAGTCGCGATGCTCCTCGACCATGACCTGGCCAAGCTCGGCGCATCGTCGCGCCAGCCCCAATCCGCCGTCGCCGGCCCAACCCACCAGGCGCCCACCGAGGTTGAGAGGCATCCAGGGGCCGCCCGGAGGCGGGAAGTCGGGGTCGGCCGGCCCATGGCGCATGTGCTCGGGCACCGACTCCATGCCGCCGCCCACCCTCACCCACATCGGCGCGCCGGCATTCATCAACCGCTTAACGGTAGAACAGTGAGGATCCCGTGGTCAGGGACGAATTCGGGCGGGCACCGTGAACTTGAACGTCGTCCCGTTGCGGTCGCTCGAGGCGACCCAGATCCGCCCTCCGAACGATCGCTCCACCACGAGCCGGCAGAGATACAGCCCGAGCCCGAGCCCTCCCTGCGAGCGGTTGCGACCGGCGGGCCCGGTTTTCTCGAAAAGCGACTCCAGGCTCGTTGCCGGGAGGCCCTGGCCATGGTCGGCGACGGTGATCTCGAGCCAGCCGCGGTTCAGCTGCCTCGCCTCGACGACCACGGTCGCCTCCGTGTATTCCAGCGCGTTGCCGACCAGGTTGGTCAGGACCTGTCCCAGGTGGGTCGACTCGCAGTAGGCGGCCGGAAGGCCCACCGGCAGGCTGACCTTGACCGCCGCCGACCGCTCCTGGTAGCGGTGCATCAGCACTCCCATCACGCCGTCGAGCGCCGGGCCAAGCTCCACCGGTTCGGGGCTTGGCTCGAAGTGCCTGGTCTCGAGCTTGGCGATGATGAGCTGGCTTTCGACCAGGCTGAGCAGCCGGTCCGAAGATTCGTAGGCTTCCTGCAGCAGCTCGCGCCGGCCGGTCGCGTCGATCGTGTTGTCCCACTGCATGATCCCCGCGAGCGTGTTTTTCATCGCCGCGGCGGGGCTGCGCACCTCGTGGCCGATGGCCCGCAGCATCAGGTCCTTGGCCTCCAGGGCGATGCGCTGGGCGGTCACGTCCTCGTGGAGTGTCAGGATGCCGGCGGGCTCACCTTCGAGGCCCGGGATGACGACGCGGCGGACGTGCACCGTGCGGTCCGGGTCATGCATGTGCAGCTCGAGCGTGCCGTCCGTTTCGCCGTTCTCGCTCAGGATCGCCCCGGCCGCCGAGTAGATCTCGGCCGGCTTGCGGCCCGGCATCTCGGACGCCTGGAGGTTGTAGATCGACTCGACCTCCGGGTTCGCGTAGACGATGCGGCCGCCCGCGTCCTCGAGCATCACGCCGACCGGGGAGTGGCGCAGGATCGCGTTCATCATCCTGCGCTCGCGATCCAGCGCGTCGACGAGCTCGAGCTGGCCGATCAACACCGCTGCCTGGCCCGCAAGGACAGCCGCGAGTCGCCGCGTCTCCGCCCCGCCTCCGGTCATCCTGGCGACGAGCAGGCCCGCGAGGCCGCCCTCGACCTGGATGGGAATGGCGAAGGCGTCGGCCGGCGCGCCGAGCAGGTCGAGCAGCGCGCGCAGGCGGCGGCCGCCCGCGGGCGACGACAGCGCCTTGAGCAGCTGCGTGCTGTCGCTCACGGGAACCTTCGGCGTCTCCGCCCCGTCATCGGAGCGGCGCACCAGCTCTCCGTCCTCGAGCAGCCACAGCGCTCCCTGTGAGCCCGCGAGGGCGTCGCTCACAAGCCTCCCCATCTCCGAGCGGGCACGTTCGGGCTCGGTGGGGTTGAGCTTGGCGAACGCCGCCACCGCCTCCAGCGTGCGGATGCGGCCTCGCGTCTCGGCCACGAGGCGCGAGTTCTCGATCGCGACCGCCGCGTGCCGCGCAAAGTCCAGCGCCGCGGACGTCGGTTCGGCGATGTGTGTCGACGCGTGCACCGAGCCGATGGCGCCGACCAGGCGGTCGCCATACCACAGGGGAATGAGGCTCCAGGCCTGCCCGTGCGTGGTGCCGCTGACCAGTCCCGCGGGGGCGTCGCGCCAGCTCTCCTCGGAGCTGAGGCCGGCCCAGGACAGGACCTGCTCCGCGGCTGAGTCGCCGCTGCCCCGCGTGCCGCTGATGCGGCCCTCGATGTCGAAAGCCCAGCACACCGCGCCAGCGCATTCGAGCATCGTCCTCGCCTGCTCCGCGATGTTCGACACCACGCTCATGAGCTCATGGCCGGCCAGCGCGGCGAGCTCCTGGATGCGCACCGACTGAGCGAGGGCGAGCTCGTTGGCGTGGTGCAGGCGCATCGTGCGCAGCGCTATCCCGACGACCGGGGCCGCGGTTTCGAGCAGCTTCAGGTGTGTGGGCTGGAACCGGCCGCCGTCGTTTCGCATCGCGATGATTCCCGCCACCACGCGGTCGTACTGCGTGATCGGAGCCCACACCACATGGCTCGTCGGGCGGGTGAAGATGTACGCGCCGATCGGGCCGTCGCGGTCGCTCGGCTCTGGGGCGACGTCAATCACCATCCCGCCCTGCTCGATCATCCTGCTGAAGAAGGGCGCATCGGCCATCGGCACCGGACCGACTGCGACCACCTGCCCCCCACGCTCGCCCGTGAAGCCGGCCATGTCGCCTGCGACGTCGAGGTAGGCGAGCACCATGTGCGTCGCGTCGAGGTATTCGCTCACCACGGAGAAGATGGCGTCGGCGATCTGGTGCTCGTCAGCAGCGCCCGCCACGCCCATCTCGAGGATGTGGAGCGCCTCCAACCGGGCACGCTCAGCCTGCGCCTGCGCGAAGTGGTCGGCGTTCGCGAGAGCCAGGCTCACGTTGGCCGCCACGTCCTGCAGCAGCTTGACGTGCCAGTCGTCGAAGGCGCCCTCGCGATACGACTGAAGCGAAAGCATGGCGGTGATCCGATCTCCGCTGAGCACCGGCACCCAGACGAAGGAGCGGGAGACCAGCCGCCTGTCGCTGGCAGGGCCGGAGACGAACACCGCCGCGCCCCGGCCCACGGTCCAACCCTCGTGCTCCAGGTCCTTACGCTCAAAGCTGCGCGCCCAGGGCGAGCTGCGGACGAGGACCGGCTTGGCGGTCTCGTAAGCCTCGCGGGACGGCCCGGTGACGGCCAGCGCGACGGGCGGCACGACCTCTTCGACCCCACCCACGTATTGGTATCCCTCGGCGACCGGCCCGTCGGCAGTCTGGGTGATGGTGGCGAGGATGAACCCGTCGAACTTCAAGAAGGTCGCGAGCTCCTCTCGCAGGGTGCGCATGATCGACCACTTGTCGAGGCTTGAAGCGAGGCGGCGCCCGATCGAGT
Source organism: Candidatus Dormiibacterota bacterium (assembly GCA_035260405.1). Lineage (GTDB taxonomy): Bacteria > Chloroflexota > Dormibacteria > Dormibacterales > Dormibacteraceae > Palsa-870. The sequence continues at coordinate 9,363 of DATFVI010000034.1, read as the reverse complement.
TGACCAGCTCCAGCCTTCTCCTCTGGTCTTCGAGCGCTTCGTAACTTCGTGCATTGCGCAGCGCAAGGGTGGCCTCGTCCGACACCAGCTCGAGGAAGGCCGCGGTCGAGTCTTCGTAAGCGAAAGGGCGAGAGCAGCGGATTCCAAGCGCTCCACGCACCACGCCGCCTTCTTTGATCGGGACCCAGAGGGATGAGGTCGGTGTATGGGCGAGGACCGGCTTCGAATCGCGGAGCACTGAGCGGGCCGCGGCGACCATAGGCGACCGCGACGGGAGCCAGCGCGTGGTCGGGGCCGAATCGGCCTCGACATGCATCAGGCGGACCCGGTCGGCCTTTTCGTCCGGCATCGCGACCATCTCGAGCGCGTCGACTGGAAGCAGCTCGCGAAGTGTCGTGTGTAGACCGGTGAGAACGCTGGCCTCGTCCAGCGTCGAAGCCATGGCTCGCCCGATGCTGTTGAGCGCTTCGAGCCGGCGCGCCTGGTTGCGCGTGAGCTCGTTCAGCGAGGCGTTGGCGAGGAGGACGCCGAGCCGCCGGTGAACCTCGTCGAGAAACGCGAGCTCGGTGTCTGGGACGCGGCGCTTGCGATGCGACTGGTAGATGACGGCGCCGATGAGGTCGCCCTGGTGCTTCACTGGGCCCCAGATCGCGAACCGGACCTGGCGACCCGCGCCAGGCCCTCGACCACGGGTCTGGCTGCTCGGTGCCAGCGGCACCACCGTCAGGCGCGGGTTGGCGTACTGCTTGGCGTACATGGACTTGCTCAAGACGAGGCGCCGCATGTCCTGGAGCACGCCGGAGTCGATCGGCAGCGACCGGATCCAGCCCTCTCGCTCGAGGACGTGCAGCACGATCACGTCGTAACCGAAGCGGGTGTGCAGCCCTCGATAGAGCACCTGGAGCAGGTCGGCCTCGGTGACGCAGCTGCCGAGCTCGTGCACGAGGGCCGCGGCGGAGGGTGCAACTCCGCCGGCCGGCTTGCGGGGTAAGGCCTTGGGCCGTGCCGGCGCGCCCTTGACCGCCCTGGACGGCGCATGCGACCTGGCGCCAGACCGGGCTGAGCTGGGCATTGCCACCGATACACTAACCCCGTGCCGTTCACCCCGCCCAAACCAATCGCACCCACACCTGAGGATCTGCGGGGCTCGACGGTGCTGGTGGTGGACGATGAACGCGCCTGGCGGGTGATCCTGGAAACCGACCTCCGCATGCTCGGCTACAAGGTGTCGATGGCCGAGGACGCCGACCAGGCTCTCGAGAAGGCGCAGTCGGATCAGCCGGAGGTCGCGATCATCGACCTCATGCTGCCCGAGCCGATGGACGGCTGGGGGTTGCTCAACGAGCTGAGGGCGCGCGGGCAGAAGGTGCCTGTGATCTTCTACACCGCTTATCCCGTTTTCCCGTCGGGAACGGACGACCCCGACGTTGTGGGCTACATGAGCAAAGCGATCGACAGGGCGGATCTATACGCCTTGCTCCCGCCCGCGATCCGGCGCTCGCGCGAGCGCCGAAACTCCGATACCTAGATGGTTACGAGAACAGACCCAACCAGTCGTCGACCCAGTCCGCGCCCGAGGCGAGCGCGAGGGCTGCGACGACAGCCAAGGCAAAGGCCACTTTCTGGACTTTGATTCCCCAAGTCATCCCCATGTTACCCCTTTGATTTTCCAACTTACGCCAGGACCGGATGAGAGTATGCCGTGGCCCATTCGTATTAGCTTGTTCTCATGCCGTCAATTATTGTTAAGAATCATATATTCCAACCCTTGGGAAACCCAAGAGTGAGTGTGGGAACGCGCGGACCGGTGCGGGGCCGGGAGGTGCGGCTTCCGCCGCTGCCGCCCGGGCTCGAGGTCTATCGCCCCGCGGATGTGCTCGGTTCGGCCGTGCTGGTGGTGGAGGATGAGGCCGCGATGCAGCAGCAGCTGAGGATCGACCTGCACGACCTGGGCTACCGGCCCTCCGCCGCCTCATCCGCCCCCGAAGCCAGGGCCCTCCTGGAACGGGAGCGGGTGGCAGCCGTGCTGCTCGACCTCGTGCTGGACGAAGGCGAGGACTCGGGGTTCGAGCTGCTGCAGTGGATCCGCCACCACCACCCCGGCCTGCCAGTGATCGTGCTCTCGGCGGCCCAGGTCAACTCGGCCTCCATCCGCAAGGCCTACGAGCTGGGCGCCAGCTCGTATTTCGTGAAAGGCAACGTCCCGATGGCCCACATCTACTCCGACCTCGCCGCTCGGCTGGTCGAACGCGGTACGGGCCGGCCGGGGAGCTATCGCTTCGGGCGCCTGGAGTTCGACCCGACGGGCCGCACGGTCAAGTTCGGCCGCGGAGAGGTGCACCTGACGCAGCAGCAAACCGCGCTGGTGCTCTTCCTCGCGCAGGGCTCCAAGTCCGCCACCGCGCGCGACCTCATAGAAGCCGGCCTCTTTCGCAGCAACGCGGCCCATTCGACCGTGCACTCGGCTCTGCTGACCTTGAGGCGGAGGCTGGACGAGCTCGAGCCCGGCCTGGGGCAGAGGTTCGTGCGAGCCACGGCGCGCGGCTACAACCTGGTAACCATTCCGTGACAGCGGAACGCGGCACGACGCCGCTGCCGAGCCGGTCGGTCATCGACGAGGTGACCGAGCTGAGGCGACATTTCCACCGCCACCCCGAGGTGAGCTTCAGCGAGCATGAGACGAGCCGCCAGCTCAGCGAGAGGCTGCGCCAGCTTGGCCTGGAGATCAAGCCCTGCCCCACCGAAACAGGCGTCGTCGCGATGCTCGACACGGGCAAACCGGGGAAGATGGTGATGCTTCGCGCGGACATCGACGGGCTACCGATCCACGAGGAATCCGGTGTCGACTTCTCGTCGCGATCAGACGGAAGGATGCATGCGTGCGGGCACGACGCACACATGGCGATCATGGTCGGCGTCGCGCGCACGCTCGTCGACCGCATCTGGGACATCAACGGCCGCTACCTGTTCGTCTTTCAACCGGCGGAGGAGATCGTCGAAGGCGCCAAGGCGATGATCGCGAAGGGCCTGCTCGACAACCACCAACCCGACTCGGTGATCGGTCTCCACGTCGCGAGCTTCCTCGAGTCGGGGACCGTCGTCTCGAGGCCCGGCCTCATGTGGGCGGGATCCGACGCGTTCGAGATCGGCTTCGCGGGACCGGGTGGACACGGCGGCATGATGGGCCGCCGCGGAAACGTGCTCGCGGCGCAGGCGTTCTTCATCGAACGCCTCCACACGATCGTGGAGGGGCTCGAGCAGGATGGCGTGCAATGCCACACGACCGTCGGCGACATCAGGAGCGATGGGGCGTGGAACATCGTGCCGCGCGGGGTCCTGGTCAAGGGCAGCCTCCGCACGTTCAACGCGCCGCTTCGGGAAGAGGCGCTCGGCCGGCTGCGCGACCTGCTCCGCGAGACGGACAGCGAGTTCGACGTGAGCTCGAGCCTCGACCTCGTCCATGGAACCGTGCCGCTGATGAACGAGCCCAACATCACGAAGACGGTCCTCGACGTGGGGCGGTCGCTCATCGGCGACCAGGCCAGCATCCTCGGCCGGCCGCTCACGGTCAGCGACGATTTCGCGGAGTTCCTGACCCGCATCCCAGGGTGCTACTTCATGCTCGGCGCGATGCCGAAGGGCGCGCCCCCGCCGGCGCATCACTCGCCCGGGTTCCGGATCGACGAGGACGCGCTGGCCACAGGCGTCAAGGTCCTGGCGGGAGCGGCTTCTCGACTCGCGGCCGATTAGCCGGCGTTGCTATGGATCGGCGCGCTGGCGCTGGGCCTTGTGGCGGGCCGTGTCATGGGAGGGAGCCTCGACAATCTCTCGCGCCTTCACTTCCGGTGGCCCTGGATCGTGGTGGCGGTGCTCGTCGCGCGTTCGGTGGTGCTCCTGACTCCACTGAAAGCCGTGGATGGTGTTCAGTACGTGTACCTGGTCGCCCTGACGGTGCTCGTCGCATGGACGATCTGGCAGATCGAAATGGTCCGCGGAATCTGGCTCATCGCGGTGGGCAGCGCGCTCAACCTCGTGGTGATCGCAGCCAACGGGGCGCGCATGCCGGTGGCGCCTGAGCTGGCCGGGAACCTCGTCCACACCGGCCACCTCGGCCAGTACACGTTGATCACCGCGAATACGAACTTGGAGTGGCTGTCGGACTGGATCGCACTGCCCGGCATCAGGCGGCTTCTGGTCGAGGCCTACAGCCCAGGAGACGTGGTGGTGGCACTTGGAATCGGGGTCGTCGTGGCCCTGGCGATGAGGTCGATTGCCGGGTCTGCAGAAACCCGTCCACGTATAGTGAGTGACCCGCCGTGATCATCTTCTGGATCTTCACGCTCTTCGTAGGCGCAACGACGTTTGCGTTCACCTACATCTTCCTGCAGCTTGGGCTCGCGCTCTCGCTGGTGGATGCATTCGTCGCGATGCTGCTGTGCCGCGGCATCTTCAGCATGGTGCGGCGTTCGCTGATCCTCCGCGAGCGCATCTCGGCCGAAACCGACACGTTCACGCGGACGATCGAAACCAACCGCGCCATCTTCTGGCGAAGGGCGCTCTTCCTGGCGGCGCTCCCGATCCTCTATTTCGCGGGCGCCGACCTGCTGTTCGGGCTCGCACCGGCCGACGCCCTGGCCGCCCTTCCGCAAGCCATCGTCGCCGGGCTGACCAACCTTCTCTACGTCCTCTTCCTGCTAGGGGCGAACTTCATGCTCTTCCTCGGTCCGTTCTACATCTACACGCGAATCGGCAAGACCATGATCCTGCCCGACGACGCGAACTTCGGGGTCAACATGGAGGACGTCCGCGGCCAGAAGGCCGCGGTGACCGAGATGCGCCGCATCCTGCGCTTGATCGAGCACGGACGCCTCTACGTGAAGGCGGGAGGCAAGCGCGAACGCGGAGTGCTGATGGTCGGCCCTCCCGGCACCGGCAAGACGATGCTGGCCAAAGCGATCGCGTCATCGCTTCATGTCCCCATCTACGTCGCCGCGGGCGGCTCCTTCGCCGGCATGTTCCTCGGCATCGATGCGCTCAGCGTGTTCCTCATGGTCCGCGCCGCGCGCAAGAAGGCCAAGACCTGGGGCGGATGCATCGTCTTCATCGACGAGATCGACGCGCTCGGCCAGAGGCGATCGGGCGTGGGCGGAGGCGGAGGCGGCGGAATGATGGGCGGCATGGGCGGGATGTTCGGCGGCGGGCAGCTCGGGCTGAACATGCTGCTCGTCCTGATGGACGGCATCGACAACCCGGGCATGATCGTCCGCCAGCTGCGCGGGCTGGTGAACCTCACACTCGACGGACTGTATGTTCCGCGCCTCATAGCATTCAACGGCACCAGGCTCAACCTTCGGATCCCGGCGCTCAAGGCGCCGAACTACAACATCCTGTTCATCGGCGCCACGAACCGGCCGTCGGTCCTCGACGAAGCGCTGACCCGGCCGGGACGGTTCGGCCGCCAGATCGTGTTCCGCCTTCCGAGCCGCGAGGACCGCAAGGACATCGCGGCCCTTTACTTCGACAAGAAGAAGCACGATGCCTCGCTCGACACGGCGAGCCGCCGCGAGGAGTTCGCGCGAATCACCGACAAATACTCACCGGCGGACATCGAGCAGGTGCTTTCGCTGGCGCTCCTTTACGCGTTCGAGGATGCGCGCGAAGCCTTCAACTGGAAGGACGTTCGCGAGGCGATGGGCAACGTCGAGGCCGGCCTCGCGATACCGGTCGAGTACACGGAACGCGACAAGATCGCCGTCGCTCGACATGAGCTCGGCCATGCGGTCGCATCTCACTTTTTCAAGACCGACCACTCGCATGTCCGGCTCTCGATCCGGCGCCGCGCGACAGCCATCGGCGAGATCGGCGGCTATCACAAGGACATGCCCTCCGAAGAGGAATGGATGAAGTTCCGCTCGCAGATGGTGGCGGAGATTCGGCACGATCTCGGCTCGATCGCATGCGAGCACGTCTTCTACGGCGAAGGCACGAGCGGTGTCTACATGGACCTCAGGATGGCGACCGCGATGGCAACCAGCATGGTCGGCACGATCGGAATGGGCCCGGACAAGCTCGACGAGCGAATGTCGAGGAGGGCCGCCAACATCGGCGAACAGCTCATCTCAGTCGCCGAGATCACGCAGGGAATGCACGAGCAGGGCACCTGGGCTGGCGCCGTGCTGAACAACCGGCGCAGCCGGCGTGTCGTCGCGCAGATCCTGGGTGCCGCATACATCGACGATTGGCGTCTCATGTATGTGAACAAGGAAGCCATCGACCTGGCGGCCGAAGCCCTGATCGCGCAGGGAGAGCTCATGGGCGACGAGATCTCCGGACTTCTCGATTCAGTCGGCCTCAGAACGCCGACCGAGGCGGATCCGTATCCCGAGGAGCTGCCCGCGGTCCCCGACGAGCGCGAAACGCCGAAGGTCGTGTCGGAGTCGGCCTGATTCGCGTCGTGGCCGCGGTCGTTGCCGCGCTGGCGCTCACGCTTCCGGCGCATGCGGTCCACGCGCAGGACCCCGGCCTCGGACCGAACCCGCATCACGAGGCGGCGCGCATCATCGCCGCCGAGCTCGTCATGGACCAGGCCACCGCCGACCTCAACGCCCTCGCAGCGCAGCAGCCGTCAGGCCTCGCGGAAACCCTCCGCAAAGAGCTCGCCATGGACCGCGCGGCCTACGCGTTTCGGGACGCGGCACGCCAGGAAGAGCTGCGCGTCTATGAGCTTGCCGGTTACGCGAGCGTCGAGAGCGCGGTCATACCGCTCCTCCCGCCGGCCTACCGGGGCCCCATCTCGAACACGATCGCCGCGCTGCACTCGCTCTACATCCTGGCCGGCATCGACCAGTACTACCTGGTGAACGTCCATTTCGTTCATCCCTACAGCGACGCCAGGCCGGTGAGCGCGCTGCGCTCCTATTACCTGGAGGCGCAGAACCGGTACGGCGTCGACGCCAGCTACCTGGCCTCCATCAACTTCATCGAGAGCAACTTCGGACGGATCAACGGACCGTCGTCAGCGGGCGCGCAGGGCCCGATGCAATTTCTCCCGAGCACCTGGACCGAGTACGGGCAGGGCGGAAACATCAACGACCCGCACGACTCCATCCTCGCCGCGGCCCGCTACCTCGCCCACAACGGCGCGCCGTACAACATGCGCAACGCGATCTGGCACTACAACCTGGACTACGACTACGTGGACGCCGTGGAGTCGTTCGCGCGCGCCTACCGCACCGACCCGGGATGGCTCGACCGCATGTACTACTGGAACACGTACGGCTAGGAGCGATTGTTAGAGTAAGTACTCATGGAGTACCGGATCGAACAGTTGGCCCGCTCGGCGGGGGTGGCGGTGGACACGATCCGGTTCTACCAGGGAAAGGGCCTGCTCGAGGCCCCGCGCCGGGAAGGCCGAGTCACCTGGTACGGGGACAGCCACCTCGACCGGCTGCGCCGGATCAAGGAGCTGCAACAGCAGGGTTTCACCCTCACGGTGATACAGCGCTTTTTGACAGGGGAGCTGGAACCGTCCGATGAAGCCCTGGTGGCGGCGGTCACCCGTTCGGCAGCCCCGCAAACCCTGACCCTGGCCGAGCTCGCCCAGCGCAGCGGGGTAGCGGAACCGCTGCTCATGAGCCTTCAGCAGGCCGGTCTGCTGGTCCCGGTGGAAGGCGGCCAGGAACCGCTCTACCCGGCCGACGACCTGGACGCGATCGCCGCGGGCATGAAGCTGATCGCAGCCGGAGTGCCGATCGGCGAATTGCTGGAGCTCGGCAAGGACTACGCCGCGGCGGTCGACCGGACCGCCCGCCAGGCGGTCGATCTATTCGACCGGCACGTGCGCGAGCGCATCCAGTCGGAGGGAGGCGCGACCGAGGCCGCCGAGCGAAGGCTGCTCGCGACCTTCAACGAGCTGCTCGAAGCGAGCGGCACGCTGGTCAGGCACCACTTCGAGCGCACGCTGCTCCGCGCCGCCCGCGAGCACATAGAGAAAAGATGATCGCCGCGACGACCGTTCGCAGGTGGGAGCTCGACCGCACCCCCGACCTGGTCGACCTCGTCGGCGCGGCGCGGGACAACGGCCACGAGGTGTTGCTGATCGAGCGCCCGATGCCGGATGCGGTCAGCGTGGCCGCCCTGGGCAAAGCGTTCGACCTCGTCGCGGCGCAAGGAGGTGTCGCGCTGGAGGACGCCGGTGGCCAGGTCGTGGACTTCGAAGCCGGCGCCGACCGGCTCGCGGCCGCGTCACGCATGTGGCGGAGGGTCGGCGATTCGCTGGGCGACCCCATCGCGGTCGGAGGGTTCGCCTACAGGCCGGACCGCGACCCGGGCGGGCCCTGGTCCGGCTTCCCGGCTCTGCTGCTCCGCGTTCCCGAGCTCGCGGTGACCCGAGTCCGGGGTCGCACGTATGCGACGGCAATGTCAGAGGACGCGGAGGCGCTGCTGGAGCTTGCGGCGACAGGGCTCCGAGCTCCCGCCGCGCGCCGGCTCGAGGTGACGGCCGTGCGCAACCCGATGGCGTGGACCGCGGCGGTCGCGAGCGCAGCGGCTCGCCTGCGAGCCGGCGATGCGGCCAAAGTGGTGCTCGCGCGAGAGGTGCTGGCGCGCGGCGACGGGGTCGTGTCGGCAGCCATGGTGGCGCGCTCGCTGCGTGCAGCCTATCCGTCGTGCTTCACGTATCTGATGACGGGCGCGGATGGCACGGCGTTTGCCGGAGCGTCGCCCGAGCTGCTGGTGCGCCGCTCCGGGTCGCGCGCCTTTTCGCAGCCGATGGCCGGATCCGTCGCGCGCGGCGCGACCGACGCCGAGGACGAGCTGCTCGCGCGCCGGCTGGAGGCCAGCGCCAAGGACGCGGTGGAGCATCGGGTCGTCTCGGAGTTCGTCGTCGACGCGCTGCGGCCGTTTGCGCGATCGGTGAACGCGCCGCCGCCAGAGGTCGTGCGCTTCACGAATATCCAGCACCTTGCCACATCCGTCAGCGCGGAGCTGCTCGACCCCCCCGCCGATGTCCTGCAGCTTGCGGCCGCCCTCCACCCCACGCCCGCCGTAGGCGGGTGGCCGCGCGACGCAGCCGATGTCCTGATCGACGAGCTGGAAGGGATGGAGCGCGGGTGGTACGCGGGCGCGGTGGGATGGATCGACGGGCGCGGCGACGGCGAGTTCGCGGTCGCGCTTCGCTGCGGCCTGCTCTGGGAAGATGGAGCCAGGCTCTATGCCGGAGTCGGCGTGATGCCTGACTCCGATCCCGCGCGCGAGCTGGAGGAAACCGAGCTGAAGTTCAAAGCCCTGCTGACCGCCCTCGTCTGATGGACGCGACCCTCAACGGCGCGCGCATCCATTACGAGCGCTCGGGCACGGGCTTCC
>DATFVI010000033.1:0-15834 GCA_035260405.1 Candidatus Dormiibacterota bacterium | reverse complement strand
CTAGGCGGCCGAGCTCTGCGTTGCCGGCTGCGCTACTCGCTTACAGGTCTACCGACATGCGCGCTGCGTTGCTCGCCGGCGCCTTGATCTCGGCCGCCGATGCGGCGATTTTCCGCCGAACCTCCGGGGCAGGACACTAGCCGGCGCGCACATGGTGAAGAGGCGCGGCTGGGCGTTCTCGGGGTAGAAGTGGCCACAGCAGAGCGATACGGACCGGGGGAGGAGGCCGCGGACATCGAGCCGGGCGATTTCATACTCGCCCACCGCCACCACTTGCTGGCGCGGTTGATCAGCCTGGCCCAGAGGCGCCGGTTCAAGGGGCCCGACGCGGTCTTCGCGCACTGGAGCCACACCGCCCTGTTGGTGGAAGCCGATGGCGCCCTCGTCGAGGCGGAGGTGATGGGCGTGCGGCAGGACCCGATCTCGAGGTATCGCGTGGACGAGTACCACCTGGTTCGATTGGGCACCGAGTTTTCTTCTGAAGGAAGGTCGCGGGCAGTTGCGTATGCAATGGCGCAGGTCGGCCAAGGGTTTGGCTTTCTCGACATGTTCGGCGCGAGCCTGTATCTGCTGTTCGGCCGGCAGGTGCGGGTCGCGCGTCGGGGTCACGAGATCTGCTCGGGCCTCGTGGTCCGAGCGCTGCAAGCGGGCGGCCTGGTCCCCCAGCTCGATCCTTTGCTCACGCTGCCCGCGGACCTCGCCAAGCTCTGCGACGTGCGCTCGTAGGATGTTCGTGTGTCGACGCTGATCGATCGCCAGACGGTGCAGGACATGGTCAGGCACGGTGCGCAGCTCGTCGAGGTGCTGCCGGCGAGGGAGTACGCGGAGGATCACCTGCCGGGAGCCGTCAGCCATCCACTGCGGCAGCTGGACAAACACGCTGACCAGATCGATCGCAACCGGCCGGTGATCGTCTACTGCTGGGATGCCGCTTGAGACATGGCGCCCAGGGCCGCGGCGCGGCTCGAGAGTCTCGGGTTCGACGGAGTCCATGAGTACAAGGCGGGCAAGCTCGACTGGCTTGCCGCCGGCCTGCCGACCGAAGGCGAAAACTCGAAATGCCCGCGCGCGGGCGAGGCTTCGCGCAAGGACACGACCGTCTGCGGCCTCAAGGACCGCGTCGGCGATGTCCGCGATCGAGCAACGCAATCTGGCCTGGAGGTCGCGGTGGTGGTCGACGCGCAGCACATCGTGCTCGGGCTGCTGAGGTCGAAGCAGCTCGAGATGGATCCGGACCTGACCGCCGAGCAGGCCATGCGTCCAGGCCCCAGCACATTTCGACCCTACGTTTCGATGAAGGAGATGGCCGACCACATGGTCGAGCACTCGCTGGACAGCGCCCCGATCACGACGTCGGACGGCAAGCTGGTCGGCGTGCTGCTCAAGTCAGACGCCACTCGCATGGCGGCGGACGCCGCTCCGTGCGCCCGCAAGCTGATCACCGGGGAAGTCGTGCCGGAGGTTTAAGCCGGGGAAACCGGTCGGGATCGCCGGCGCACCCACCTCCAGCTCGGCGACGGGAGCCAGCGTTCCGGGATCCACAGGACGAATGAGCACCATCCGATGGCGAGCAGGAACCCACCGATCACGTCGCTCGGCCAGTGGGCGCCCGCCCAAACGCGCGCCATGCAACCCAGCACGATCGCGACCGCGGCCGCCACCCAGGTGATCCACCGGTATCCCGGCCGGATCCTGGGCGCGATCGAGAAAGCGAGCATGAAGCTGATCCAGGTGAAGAACACGGCGTGGCCGCTCGGGTAGCTGAAGCCGGGAGCGGGGGTAACGATGTGCACGAGATCGGGTGTTGGTCGGTGGCGCTCCAGCATGACCTTGATCTCATTGTCGAGCAGGCTCGATATGGCGCCGATCGCCATCAGCCACCCACCGCGCCGGTCCCAAATGAAGACCAGGATCACGGCTAGAGCTCCGACCACTCCCTGCGGGTATCCCGCGGTCACGTTCATCAGGTTGAAGACGGCGGCGATCGGGCCCCACGAAAAGTGCTGTACCCATAGGGCGATCGGTATGTCGAAGGGCAGGAGCGCCTGGGTTGCCACGAGGTAGGTGTCCAGCGCGAACAACGCGAAGACGCCGATCGTCAGGGGACCCAGCCACCGGCGCGCGCCCGGGCCGGGCTGTCCCGCGATGACTTCGCCGGCTGCCTCCTTCGGGCTGGCGTCCTCCTTCGCGGTCGCAGCCTGGCTCATCGCGGCAGCAGCACCTTCACAGCGCTCAGCCCGGCGATGACGGTGGCGGGCGTTCGACCGACCATGAAGTTGTCTGCGTAGACGCGAACGCGGGGTCGAGTCGTCACCTCGAGCCGCCGGAACTTGAAAACCTGGCCGGCATCTTCGTGGTGCTTTTCGAGGAAGGCCGACGCCAGCGCGCGGCCGACGATGTCGGTCCTGGTGCGGCCGGCATGAACCGAGAATTCGAGATATCGGTCCACCGGCGTCGCGTCGCTGACCGGCAGCTTGCTGCCGGTGGACGGCGTGTTGCTGAACACGAGGGACATGGCGGTGCCGCTCCCCTCGATGTCGCCGTGCAGCTCGTACTCGAACCTCTTCGCTCCGAACACGTCTTTCAGCCTGCTCGCCAGCTTCCCGAATTGCATGTCTTTCGCTGAATCGCCGAGGGCGATCGTCTCCCCGAACAGCCCGATGGCACAGGCTTCCAGAAAGATGTGGCCGTTGACGCGCCCCAGCGTGATTCCTCGCGGCTGACCGTGCCGGGCGACCTCGATCGCCTTGTCCAGGTCGATGGACAGGCCAAGCGCGACCGCGAAATTGTTGAAAGTCCCGAGCGAGAGGACGCCAATCGGGTGCGGCGAATCGGCGAGCTTGCGCACGACGAACTCGACAGTGCCGTCGCCACCTGCCACGACGACCGTCGCGCGAGAGGTGATGAGCTTCTCGAAGTCCTCCTTGGGGTCGAACTCGAGCACCAGGTGGTCCGCAAACTCAGCGCGCAGCCTCTTTTCGATCTCTGGGGTCATCGCAGCGGCCCTGGGGCTGATGATCAACAGCTTCGTGGCCTTCCTGGCCGCGCCCGGCGGAGGTTGGCGCGGACGCGCGGGCCGGCCGCCAGCTGGATGGCTCTTACCAGACCTGGTTGCTCGAGGCCTGGTGATCGGGTTCACCCACGGCTGCCGACAAAGCGCATCCAGCGTGCGCATGCGAAGGAGTGAAGGCCCAGGGCGACAAACCCGAGCGCCACGACTCCGAGCAGCAGGTGGCCGTACGGCTGGCTCAGCAGGAACACGAATGCGCCGCTGAACCCCTGGACACGCATCGGGTCGCGGTGGATCCCCGCCTGGAAGACGAACCAGCCAACCAATGTGAAGGTGACGCCTCGGGCGAAGAAGCCGAACCTGCCCATTCCGTCTACGAACTTCTTCTCCTCAGGGCTCATCTCCTCGCGCTTCAGGTCCCGCTTGAACGTTGCTTTCCGGGCGAGAACGAACTGGCCGATGCCGACAGCGATGGATACGAGCCCGATTGCCACCACCAGCCACTCGCCTGCCGGATACGCGAAGAACGTCGAGACGGTCGACTGCGTGCTGTCTGGCGTCGCGCGCCCCGTCCCCACGAACAGCTCCAGGGCGAACAGAGCCAGGCCGGCATACGCGATGCCGCTCCACGCGAATCCCAGCCGCTCGGCGATTCCCGCCGCGTGATCGCCGCGATTCAGCGGGTCGAAGATCGCCCGCGCGAAACCCCACAGCGAGTACGCCGCCAGACCAACCACAAAAACGAGCAGCAGCGCCTTGCCAAAGGCGCCGCCCGCGAGGGCGGTGAGGCTGCCCGACTGGTCGGTCGCCCTGCCCCCGACGCCAAGGGCCAGGCGGAGCGCGAGCGCGCCCATCACGACATAGAGCACCCCTCGTGCGACGTAGCCGACCCTCTCGAGTAGCTCGAGTGCCGGGTTCGACGCCGCGCGTTTGACAGCCGAATGGGTCTGTTGGGCGGCAGCTCTGGTGGGAATTTCCATTTCGCCGGTAGAACGCGCCACCAGTGCCGAGGCCTTGGTTAAGGTGTGCTCATGGCTGAGCACGAGATCGGAGTCGTCGGTCTCGCAACGATGGGCGAGAACCTGGCCCGCAACCTCGCTTCGCACGGCGCCCGGGTCGTGGTTTTCAATCGCACGCGCAAGCGGACCGACGACTTCATGGCCGCGCACTCGAAGGAAGGTGACTTCCGCCCGGCCGGATCGCTGGAGGAGCTGGCGCGCACCCTCCGGCCACCGCGCGCGATCCTCCTCATGGTGAAGGCGGGATCCGCCGTGGACGACGCGATCGATTCTCTCTCGAGAGTGCTCGAGCCAGGCGACACGATCATCGATGGAGGCAACTCGCTGTTCCACGACACGCGGCGGCGCGCCGCGGCCGTTGAGAAGGCGGGCCTGGGCTTCATCGGCGCCGGCGTGTCAGGTGGGGAAGAGGGTGCGCTGCATGGGCCCAGCATCATGCCCGGCGGCACGCGCGCATCCTACGAGCGGGTGGCGGAGATGCTGACGGGAATCTCGGCCAAGGTCGACGGCACGCCTTGCTGCACGTACATCGGACCAGACGGCGCGGGCCACTTCGTGAAGATGGTCCACAACGGGATCGAGTACGCGGACATCCAGCTGATCGCCGAAACCTACGACTTCCTGCGCCAGGCGACCGGAATGACTCCCAGCGAGCTCGCCGCGGTTTTTCGCGATTGGAACGAGGGCAAGCTGCAGTCGTACCTGATCGAGATAACGGCCAACGTCCTGGCCAAGACCGACGCCGCCACCAAGACCTCGCTGGTCGATGTAATAGAGGACGAGGCGGAGCAAAAGGGCACCGGCCGCTGGACCAGCGAGTCGGCGCTCGAGCTCGGGGTGCCGCTGACCGGGATCACCGAGGCGGTGTTCGCGCGCATCCTGTCGAGCCAGAAGCCTCAGCGAGTGAAAGCGTCGGAAATCCTGGCTGGACCTCCCTCCCCGCTCGCCGGGGAGGTGGCGCGAAGCGCCGGTGGGGGGTTGCAGCAGCCGAGCAGCACTCGACAGGAGTTGGTCGATGACGTGCGCGACGCGCTCTACGCCTCGAAGATCGTCGCGTACGCGCAGGGCTTCGAGCACCTCCGCGCGGGGTCCAGGGAGTTCGGTTGGGACCTCGACCTGGGCGCCCTCGCGACGATCTGGCGCGGAGGCTGCATCATCCGGGCGAAGTTCCTAAACCGGATCAAAGATGCGTACGCCGAATCCCCAGACCTGCCGAATCTCATGCTCGCGCCCTTTTTCCGGGAGGCGCTTGCGGCCGCCCAGCGACCGTGGCGGTCGGTCGTCAAGCAGGCCATCGACCAGGGCGTGCCAATCCCCGCATTCGCCTCGTCGCTGGCGTATTACGACGGCTTCCGGCGGGCGCGCGGTCCAGCCAACTTGATCCAGGGCCTGCGCGATTATTTCGGCTCCCACGGCTACCACCGCACCGATCGCAAAGGGGCCTTCCACACGCGGTGGGGGCAGGACGGCACTGAGATAAGCCTCGACTAGAGGCGCCTCTAGGCCGCCTTGGCTTTTACTCTGCGCTTCAGCAACGCCAGGACGGCCACCTCGTCGGCTTTGAGGTTGCGGTACTCCTTGCTCGACACGACGCTCAAGATGCCCTCGAGCGACCCGTCCATGTAGGTATCGATCACGCGTGGGTGGACGTACGAGCGGCGGCAGACCGCGCGCGTGTGTCCTAGCCTTCGGGCGACGCTGTCAATCGCGGCCACCACGTTGCGCTTGGCCTCGGCATCGGACTCGAAGCGCGCCACGTCCCGCAGAGCGCCCATGGCCAGGACGGTAGCCGACCAGGTGCGGAAGTCCTTCGCCGTGTAGTCCTCACCGCTCACCTCCTGCAGGTACTGATTGATGTCATCTGAATGGACGGTGCGGCGTTCGCCGTCGGATCCGACGTACTGAAACAGCATCTGTCCAGGAAGCTCTTCGCATCGCTTGACCACCCTCGCAACACGCCGGTTCGTGACTCCCAGCTCGAGCTCACGCCCACTCTTGCCTCTGAAAAGGAAGCGCACGGTAGATCCGCTGACAGTTACGTGCCGGTCGCGGAGCGTGGTGAGACCGAACGATCCGTTGTCGCGCGCGTACTCCTCGTTGCCGATCCGCGCATACGTCATCTCGAGCAGTCGCACGATGGTCGCGACCACCTTCTCGCGGGGCAGGCCTGGCTGCCCAAGGTCACGAGCGACGCGCCGCCTGATTCGTGGCAGGGCGCGAGCGAAGCCGACCATGCGCGAAAACTTGTCTGCATCGCGAACCGCGCGCCATGTCGCGTGGTACAGAGGCTGCTTGCGGCCCCGAGCGTCGCGGCCGGTGGCCTGGAGGTGACCCCGCGGCCGCGCGGAAATCCAGACATCCTTCCAGGCGGGCGGAATGACGAGATCCCTGATCCTCTCCAGGGTGGCGTGATCGGTGACCCGCCTGCCGTCCGGGCCGAAGTAGGTGAAACCTTTGCCTTGGCGCACCCGGCGGATGCCGGGCTCATCGTCGGAGGCGTAAACCAGGCCGGCCTGAGCCGCTTCGGGCGGCCGGATCTTCAGGCCGCGTTCGGTGGTGTTTCTCCCGGACCGTCCCATCTCGGCTGGAAAGCCAACGAGAGGTTACGCTTCCGCGCCCACAGGAGCGAGACCACCTCATCTCGCGGCGTCTGTGCGTCGCATGGTACCCCCAGCCGGCAGAGGTTGGCCTGGAGCTCGACGGGCAGCGCCTCGTCACATCGGTGCGGGCGCGCCACGCGGTCGAGAGCGTGTCCCAGCTGGACCAGCATCAGCTCTCGCTCGCTCATGTCCCGAAAACGCGCGGCGAGGCAGCCCTACTGGCCGATCTCCTCGCGCGTTTCGATAAAGGCGCGGACCGCGTGCTCCAGGTCCGCCTGCGAATGAGCCGCCGAGACCTGGGTCCTGATCCGCGCCCTGCCTTGAGGCACAACAGGAAAGGAAAAGCTGACGACGTAGACGCCCTTTTCGAGCATGACCTGCGCCATCCGGGCGGCGACCTTTGCGTCGCCCACCATCACCGGAACGATCGGGTGCTCTCCAGGCAGGATGTCGAAGCCGGCCTCGGTCATCTGCCGGCGGAAGAACGCCGTGTTGTCGCGCAAGCGCTGGCGCAGCTCGCCGGCCGACCGGATCAGCTCCAGCACCTTGAGGCTCGCGGCAGCGATGGACGGCGCCACGGAGTTGGAGAACAGGTACGGCCGCGACCGCTGCCGGAGAGTGGCGACCAGCGCCCCGCGTCCCGAGACGTAACCACCGGACGCTCCGCCGAGGGCTTTGCCTAGCGTCCCGCTGATGGCGTCGATCCTGCCCATGACACCGAGGTGCTCGTGGGTGCCGCGGCCGTTGGCGCCCATGAAACCGACGGCGTGCGAGTCGTCAACCATCACAAGGGCGTCGTAACGCTCGGCCAGCTCACAGATCTCAGGCAGCGGGGCAAGATAGCCGTCCATCGAGAAAACGCCGTCCGTGACCACCATCCGGAAGCGCGAGGCGGCGCTGTCTTTCAGCTGCCGCTCCAGGTCTTCCATGTCGCGATTCGCATAGCGCAGGCGCTTCGCCTTGCACAGCCGGATGCCGTCGATGATGCTCGCGTGGTTCAGCGCGTCCGAGATGACCGCATCGTGCTCGTCGAGCAGGGCTTCGAAGATCCCTCCGTTGGCATCGAAGCAGGACGAATAGAGGATCGTGTCGTCGGTGCCCAGGAACTCGGTGAGGGCGGCCTCGAGCTCCTTGTGGACCTCCTGCGTGCCGCAGATGAATCGCACCGATGCCATGCCGTACCCCCAGCGGTCGAGGGCTTGTTTCGCCGCGGTCACGATGGCGGGGTCGTCTGCCAGCCCGAGGTAGTTATTGGCGCAGAAGTTCAAGAGGTCGCGGTCCATCACTCGGACGACGGCGCCTTGCGGGCCCGTCAGCACGCGCTCGAGCTTCTCCAGCCCCGCGCTGCGGATCTCTTCGAGCTGTGTCTCCAGGTGTGGTCGCATGCTGTCAAACACGGTCTACCTCTGTGAGCCGGCCGCGGTCCAGTCGAGCACGACCTTGCCGCATTTGCCGGAGTGGGCGACGGCGAAAGCTTCCTCGAACTGGTCATATCGAAAGCGATGGGTGATCACAGGTGAGATGTCGAGGCCCGTCTGCGTGAACACCGACATCTGGTACCAGGTCTCGAAGATCTGGCGGCCGTAGACGCCTTTCACGGTGAGCATCTTGAACACGACTTGTGACCAATCGATGGGGAACTCATGGTCCGGCAGCCCGAGCATGGCGACTCGTCCGCCGTGCGCCATGTTCGCGATCATGTCGCGCAGCGCGCTCGCCTGGCCGGACATCTCGAACCCCACGTCGAACCCCTCTTTCATGCCGAGCTCGTCCTGCACCTGGGGGAGGGTGGTGGTGCGGACGTCCACCGCACGCGTGACCCCGACCTTGCGCGCGAGCTCCAGGCGGTAATCGCTGACGTCGGTGATGACGACGTGACGCGCTCCGATGTGACGCGCCACCAGCGCCGCCATGATCCCGATCGGTCCCGCGCCGGTGACCAGCACGTCCTCGGCGACGACGCGAAACTGGGTCGCCGTGTGAACCGCATTGCCGAACGGGTCGAAGATCGAGGCGACGTCAAGGTCGATTTTTGTCAGGTGCGGCCACAGGTTGATCGCCGGCATCACGATGAGCTCGGCGAAGGCTCCGTCCCGCTGCACTCCGATGCCGACCGTGTTGGCGCACAGGGCCCGCCGCCCAGCGAGGCAGTTGCGGCAGCGCCCGCAGACGATGTGCCCTTCGGCTCCCACGATTTCGCCTGGATACACGGAGGCCACTCCCTCACCCAGACGCACCACCTCTCCGACAAACTCGTGCCCAACGACGAGCGGGGGATGGATCGTCGATTGGGCCCACTCGTTCCAGGCTTCGATGTGCAGGTCGGTGCCGCAGATGCCCGTCCGCAGGACGCGGATGAGCACCTCGCCGGGTCCGGGTTGCGGATCGGGTACGTCCTGCAGCCAGAGGCCTGGCGCCGCCTTTGCTTTGACGAGCGCCTTCATTCCGGGCAGGATAGCCGGGACCTGGAAAGCGGTGGCTTCTTTCGCTACTCGCCTTCCTCTTCCAGGACCAGGTTTGGATGCTTGGACCAGCCGACGACGGTGATCACGGTGCGGATTCGGGGAGGCATGCCTCGCAGGACCAGGCGCCTGCCGCTGCCGCTCTCTGCGACGTGTACGAGCGCCCGGATGCCGGAGACGTCGCTGAACTCGAGACGGCTCACATCGATGTGAAGGTCTCCATTGCCCGTGATCGCGTCGGACAGTCCGTCGACACCAGTTACCCGTGCTTGAAGCTCATGCGACAGGGCCGCGGCCACCGACTCCGCGTTGAAGTAGTCGATCGATCCGCTGACGCTCAGTCCAGACGGCGATCCCGTCCGGGTGATGACCATCTGCTTGTCCAGATAGACCTCGTCCCCTTCCATCCTCTGTTGCAACCAACCCCCTTCCTCATGATCACCCCGCCGCCAAGGCCGGTGGATCGGGTGCCGCCTCGGGCGCGGCATCCGGCTCCGTGGCCGGACCCGCGCCGTCGGCCGTCCCTCCCATTCCTTGGTCGATGTGTTGAACCCACCGGTCGATCACCTGGACCCAGTGGTCGACCAGGTCCTTCAGCTCCGTGGGTTCCGAGGCCCCGCCGTCCGCATCGCGCGTGATTTCTTCAGCCAAGCTCAGACGTCCTGGATCGACCCGTATGGAATCCCTATGGCCAACATTATTACCACCACTACATTAGCTCTGCAATACCTCAAACTTCGCACCAAGATCCGCATAAATATTGCAGAGATCGCGCATTAGTTCCTCAGAAGGTAAAGTAGGCAAGGGAGCATGACTCGCCAGCAGGAAGATCAGGCCGTCTACAGCATCGGAGCGGTGGCCCGCATGCTGGACATTCCCACCTCGACGCTGCGAGCTTGGGAGGAGCGCTACTCGGTCATCACCCCCAGGCGCAGCGAGGGCTCGCAGCGCCTTTACTCCCGCGCCCAGGTCGAGCAGCTGCGATTCATCAAGTCGCGGCTCGACTCCGGGGCGAGCGCGGCCGACGCGCACCGGCTCCTATCGCAGGAGCTCGCCGGCGAGCATGTTCCCCCCACAGATGCGGAGCGGGCGGTCGAATCGAGGCCGTTGATCCTGATCGCTGAGCGAGATTCGTATGCCGCAGGCCTGGCCGAATATTTCCTGCGCACCGAGGGATACCAGGTCGCCATCGCGTCCGACGCGAGGCAGGCGAGGTTGCATTTCGATGAGCGCTCGCCGGACGCCGTGATCATCGACCTTTTGCTCTCGGGAGGCGCCGGGTTCCGCCTGTGCGCCGAGTTCGCCGCCAAGGGCACGGCCCAGGTCCTGGCGATCTCGGCTATCGACAGCGCGGACGAGGCGATGAGATCCGGCGCGGCCGCCTTTCTGCGCAAACCACTCGACCCTCTGGTGCTTGTCTCAACCGTGCGCGACCTGCTGGGCACGAGCGCGCTGGCGCGCCAGGGGCGGCCGTCTCAAGTTTCTCGTTGATCGATCGGGTCCCCAGCGGCAACCCGCGCCTTGACGAGATCCTCAACGGAGGCCTCCTCAAGAACGCCATCAACCTGATCGTCGGGGTTCCGGGCAGCGGCAAGACGATCCTCAGCCAGCAATTTGCGTTCCACAACGCGACCATCGAGAAGCCGGCGCTGTATCTCTCGACTCTTTCCGAGCCACTCGACAAGATCCTTCGTTTTGGCGAGACCCTCAAGGTCTTCGATCACAAGGCAATCGAGGAAGGCCGTGTGATCTACGAAGATCTCGGCCACGTCCTTGGGGAAGACGGGCTCGAGAACATCCTCGGTGCGATTGAGGGCTACCTCAGGGAGCTCCGTCCCGGCGTCGTGGTGATCGACAGCTTTCGGGCATTTGCGGCGGTCTCCCACGACACCTCCGAGTTCCGGAGATTCCTCTACAGCCTCACCCGTCTGTTTGGCGCCAGCGCGACGACAGCCGTCTGGAATGCCCCTTACTCGCGAGATCAGGCGATGGATGCGGCTGAGTTCGCGGTGGCCGACAGCATCATCTCCCTCGACATCAAGCTGGTCGGCGCGCGCGAGCTGCGCGTCATGCAGGTGCTCAAGCTGCGTGGGAGCTCATACCGGTCGGGCGAACACGCCTACCGCATCACAGGGACCGGATTCGACGTCTTTCCGCGACTGGCCGACGTCCAGGACGGGAGCCTGCACAGGCTCGGTGCCGAGCGTTCGTCGACTGGCATCGAGGCGCTCGACAAGGTGCTTGGCGAGGGCGGGTACTGGACCGGAGCGGCGACCATGGTCGCGGGGCCCTCGGGAATCGGCAAGACCCTTATGGGTCTTCACTTTCTGTTCCGCGGAGCGGAAAGCGGCGAGCCAGGCATCCTGGCCACGTTCCAGGAGAACGAGACACAGCTGATAAGGGTCGCCAGGAGCTTTGGGTGGACCTTCGCCGACAGCGGCGTCCACGTCCTCAGCAGAAGTGTGGTCGACGTCTACATCGACGAGTGGGTCTACCAGCTACTGGACCTGATCGAGCAGACCGGCGCACGAAGGATCGTCATAGACAGCCTTCCCGACGTGATGGTCGCGGCCGCCGACCCGACCAGGTTTCGCGAGTGGATGTTCTCTCTCACCCAGCGGCTGGAACGCGCCGGAATCAGCATGATGATGATCGTCGAGGTCCCCGAGCTGTTCCAACTGAGGCGAATCTCCGAGCAGGGGCTCTCTCACCTGGCGGACAACGTCGTGCTGCTGCAGTACGTCCAGGAGGGACCCGAGCTCGTCCGCGCCCTGACCGTGCTCAAGACTCGTGCGATGCACCACCACCCGGTGGTCCATCGCTACGACATCACCGAGAAGGGCTTCGTCCTCGGAGATGTGCTAACGCTGACGCGCTGAGTCACACTCCGGGCATTCCCCGCTGAACAGCAGCTGGTGGCTCGTCACCTTGAAGCCAGTGCTTTTCGTGACGGCCACCGAAGCGTCTTCGAGCACGCACCCCGGGACCTCGACCACCCGACCGCAGGAATCACACCGGATGTGTTCGTGATGTCCCTCGGCCAGCTCGTAGTGCACCTTTCCGTCACCAAGGTCGATACGGTGGATCGCGCCATCTTTTTCGAGGCCGGAAACCGCCCGGAACACCGTCGAGTAGTCCGCCGCGCCGAGCTCGGCCACCACGGCAGCGTGAAGCTCGTCGATCGACCAGAGATGGCGGTTTTCGGCTGAGAACAGGCTCTTCACCTGGTCACTCACGGGGCTGGGCCTGGCCACGCCATCGACTATACGCAAAAACATTGCGCAAGTCGATTGTGCAATACTCTTGCGTGACTGGGCCCGCGCCGGAGGCTCAGCGTTGGTGGAGACCACGAGATTGGCAGGCAGGAGGATTTGGGCGTGGCTCGGAATCGCGCTCTTGCTGGTAGGAGCCGCGAGCGCCTGCGGGGGCTCGAGTCCAGTCGCTGCGAGCGGGCCGATCAAAGTCGTGGCGGGGCAGAACTTCTGGGGCAGCCTCGCCAACCAGCTGGGCGGATCGAGGGCGAGCGTCCAGAGCGTCGTGACAGACCCGAACGCGGACCCTCATGAATACGCGAGCAACACCAACGATGCTCGCGCCTTCGCCGATGCCGGGTTCGTGATCCTGAACGGAGCCGGCTACGACGATTGGGCCAGCAAGCTCCTGTCAGCCAATCCGAGCAGCCACCGAACTGTGCTCGTCGCGGCCGAGCTGCTTGGCAAGAAGGCCGGCGACAACCCGCACTTCTGGTACAACCCGGACTACGTCACGCGCATGGCCGACCAGATCATCGCTGATTACAAGGCGATCGACACGGCCGACGCCGGGTATTTCGATCAGCAGCGTGCCGCATTCACGACCGCGCTCAAGCCGTACTCGCAGCGCATCGCAGAGATCAAAGCAAAGTTCAGCGGCGCGCCCATCGGCGCGACCGAGAGCCTCTTCGTCTACATGGCGGCTGCGCTCGGCCTGAATCTCATCTCCCCAACGGAATTCATGAACGCCGTCGCCGAGGGAAATGACCCGCCGGCCTCTGCGGTCATCGACTTCCAGAACCAGATCACGGGCAAGCAGGTCAAGGTGCTGATCTACAACGTGCAGACGGCAACAGCCGTGACGACCAACATCAAACATCTGGCCGCCCTCGCCGATATACCCGTCGTCGGTGTTTCCGAGACTCTCCAGCCGGAGTCGGCGACGTTCCAGGACTGGCAGCTGTCCCAGCTCCTCGCTCTGGAGAACGCCTTGAACGCCTCGGCTCTGGCCGCCTGATTCGCAGCGTGATCGTGTCGCAGCCTGCGATCGTGGCGAGGGACCTGGCGGCCGGCTACGGCGGGCAACCTGTGTGGAGGAACGCCAACTTTGCAATTCCTCCAGGATCGTTTACGGCGATCCTCGGACCCAACGGGGGCGGCAAATCAACGCTGATCCGGACGATCCTGGGGCTGCTTCCGCCATCGCAAGGGCAGCTCCTGGTCCTCGGCGAGAATCCGCGGCGCGGCAACCCGCTCATCGGTTACATCCCTCAGCGATCGACCTTCGATCCCGAGCTGTCCATCCGGGGCCTTGACTTCGTCAACCTGGGCGTCGATGGCCACCGATGGGGCATCCGCGCCCCAGGTACCGGCGTCGCCGGCGCGGCCGTCGCGTCGATCCGCTCGGTGGGCGCAGAGTCCTATGCCGACCGCCCGATCGGACGGCTGTCAGGCGGCGAGCAGCAGCGGCTCCTGCTTGCCCAGGCGCTGGTCGGCAACCCACGGCTCCTGCTGATGGATGAGCCTCTCTCGCAGCTTGACGTGCGAAACCAGGGCGTGATCGTGCAGCTGATCGGAGATCTCAAGCGAGCGCGCGACCTGACGATCTTGCTGATCGCCCACGACGTCAACCCGCTGCTGCCACATATCGACCATGTCCTGTACGTCGCCCACGGAAAGGTGGCAATGGGTACACCGGAGGAGATCATCACTTCCGAATCGCTATCGGAGATCTATTCAACGCCGGTGGAGGTGCTCAGAGACAGCCGCGGGCGCGTGTTCGTCGTGGGCCTCGAGGAAGAGGTCAGTCACCCGCATGGATGAGATCTTCACCACAATCACGAACACGTCCCCGCAGCTCGGTTGGAACCTCTTCGACGACATCGCCGCGCTGTTCCATTACGACTTCATGGTGCACGCCTTCGAAGCGGGCACGATCGTGGCCGTCGTAGCGGGGTCGATCGGGTACTTCGTCGTTCTGCGCAGCTCATCCTTCGCGGCGCACGCGCTTTCTCACATCGGCTTTGCGGGCGCGACCGGGGCGGTGGTGCTCGGACTCAATCCAATCTTCGGCTTGCTTGCGTTCACCCTGGGAAGCGGCACCGCCATCGGCGCCCTGGGCAACCGGCTGCGCGGACGTGACGTGACCATCGGCATCGTGCTTGCATGGACGCTCGGGCTCGGTGTGCTGTTCATCTCGCTCTACACCGGCTACGCAACGGAGGCCTACGCTTTGCTCTTCGGCGAGATTCTCGGGATCAGCTCAAACGACGTAGTCGTAACCATCGTCGCCGGTGTCATCACCATCGCAGCTCTCGTCGCGATCTACCGACCGCTGCTCTTCGCGTCCGTCGACGAAGAGCTGGCTGGCGCAAAGGGCGTCCCGGTCACGGCGCTGTCCATCGCCTTCATGGCCGTCCTTGCGGTGGCTGTCACCGAGGCCGTGCAGGTGGTCGGCGTGCTGCTGATCTTCGCCCTGATCGTCACGCCGGCCGCCATCGCCGTGCGTTTCACGAGCCGTCCATCCGTGGCCATCGGCGTCGGCATCGTGCTGGCCCTGCTCTTCACCTGGCTCGGCCTGGCGATCGCCTATTACTCGCCTCACCCGGTCAGCTTCTTCATCACATCTCTGGCGTTCTCCACGTACGTCGGAGTCCGCCTGTCGGAGCCTCTTCGGACCAGGCTCAGCAGGCGTTTCGCGCTTGCGCCGGCCGCCGGTTAGCTATGTTTTTCTCGGCATGCGGATTCGGATCGGGATCTTCCTTCTGCTCGTCGTGGTCGGTCTCGCGACCTGGAACTACCTTCGCCCCATCCCAGACGTGGCCGCCAGCGGCGGCCCATCCGCCAGCGAGGCGGTAGCGGGCACGCCGCCTGTCATGCCCTGGCCGGCCCGTGGTTCGGCCGCGGTCGGCGTGCAGAGCCTCGGCTTCATCGCGAGCTCAGGCAATGAGCAGGCGATCCCGGCCGCCAGCGTGGCGAAGGTCATGACCGCTCTCGTGATCCTCAAGGACAAGGCCCTCGCCAAGGGCGACCCCGGACCGACGATCACGATCACCGATACGGACGTCCAGTCCTACAACGCCGACGTTGCGGACAAGGAGTCAGTCGTTCGAGTGCAGGCGGGCGAGGAGATCTCGGAGCTGCAGCTCCTGCAAGGCATGTTGATCCCGTCGGCGAACAACTTCTCGGAGACGCTGGCACGATGGGACGCCGGGTCGGTCGACGCCTTCGTCGCGAAGATGAATGACCGGGCGGCCAACCTGCACCTGACCCACACGAAATTTGTGGACACGAGCGGAGCCAATCCCGGCACCGTGAGCACCCCGAGCGATCTCATGACGCTCGGCATGAGTGCCATGAAGCAGGTGGTGTTCGCGCAGGTTGTCGGCATGGCATCGGCCGAGCTCCCGGTCGCGGGCACGGTCTACAACGTCGACGGCGTCCTCGGACAGAGCGGGATCATCGGCATCAAGACCGGCTCAGGCCTGAACA
>DATFVI010000032.1:0-3581 GCA_035260405.1 Candidatus Dormiibacterota bacterium | reverse complement strand
GCCCTTGTCGAGCTTGACGAAGGCGCCCAGGCCGCTCTGGTACGGGTCTGACTCAGGGCTGATGTCGCTGCCCCACACGCGGTAGCCCTTCTCCAGGCGCAGCGAGTCCACCGCTTTGTATCCGCCGCCGACCAGGCCTTTTGCTTTGCCGGCCTCCCATAGGGTGTCCCACAGGCGCAGGCCGAACTCGGCCGGGCAATAGAGTTCCCAGCCCAGCTCGTCGACGTACGTGACCCGCAGGGCCAGGCACGGAACCGAGCCGATTGCCAGCTGCCGCGATGTCATGAAGGGGAAGGCCTCATGGCTGATGTCGGTGGGTGTGAGGGGCTGAAGGATTTCGCGGGCTGCCGGTCCCCACAGACCGATGCACGCGTACGCCGACGTCACATCCTCCACGAACACCGAGCCGTCTTCGGGTGCGTGGTCTCGGATCCAGGAGAGGTCGTGCTGGCCGAATGCGGTGCCCGTGATGACTCGAAAGCGATCCTCGGCCAGCCGAGTCACGGTGAAGTCGCACTCGATGCCGCCGCCCTCGTTGAGCATCTGGGTATAGGTCAGCGCCCCCACGGCGCGCGCGACGTGGTTGTCAGTGAGGCTTTCGAGGAACGACGCGGCGCCGCGCCCGCGGATCTCGATCTTGGCGAACGACGTGAAGTCGAAGATGGCCGCCGACTCGCGGCAGGCGGTGTGCTCGGCGCCGATGGCGGGCGACCACAAACGACCAGCCCATCCACGCGGCCGCAGCGACTCGTCGCCGCGTTTGGCATTGGGCTCGAACCAGTTGGCGCGCTCCCAGCCGGACTTCTCGCCGAAGGCCGCGCCGAGCTCCGCGAGGCGCGCGTAGGCGGGGGAGAGGCGTAGCGGCCGGCCGGCCTTGCGCTCGTGCCCGGGGTATTTGACGTCGTAGTAGGTCGAATAGACCTCGACCGTGCGGGCGAGCGTGTACTCGCGGCTGATGTAGTGGCGGCCGAATCGCCTGGAATCCATCTCCCACGCGTCGAGCCCGGGCCGGCCGTCGACGATCCACTCCGCGACCAGGCGCCCCATGCCGCCGGCGCCCGCCAGCCCGTGTGCGCAGAAGCCGGCCGCGACCCAGAAGCCCTTGACCTCGGAGGGGCCGAGGATGAATTCGTTGTCGGGCGTGAACGCCTCCGGTCCGTTGACCAGGCGCACGACCTGCGCGTCCTTTATGGAGGGGGTGCGGACGATCGCGTTCGTCATCAGGGGCTCGAAGCGATCCCAGTCGGGGTCGAGGAGCTTGCCGTTGAAGTCGGGCGGGACGCCGTCGAGGCTCCACGGCGCCGGGTCCCGCTCGTAGCCGCCCATGATCAGTCCGCCTGACTCCGGCCGGTAGTAGACGAGCAGCGACGGGTCGCGCATCGTCGGCATGTCGAGGGGCAGGCCCGACGGCTTGGTGATGAGGTACTCGTGGGCCATCGGAATCAGCGGCACGTTGACGCCGGCCAGGCGGCCGATTTCCGGGGCGAACATGCCGCCGGCATTGACGACCAGCTCGGTCTCGATGTCGCCCTTGTCGGTGATCACCTTGCGGACCCGCCCGTTGCTCACCTCGATGCCGGTGACGCGCGTGTCTTCGCAGATCTCCGCTCCGCGGCGGCGCGCGCCTTCGATCAACGCGAAGGTGAGCTGGCTCGGGTCGATGTATCCGTCGGTGGGGAGGAACGCCGCGCCGAGCACGCCGTCGGTCGACATGGGCGGGAACATGCGCTGCGCCTCCTGCGCCGAGACCAGCTCCAGTGGAAGTCCGAAAGTCTTGGCCCAACCGGCCTGGCGCGACAGCTCCTCCATGCGCTCCTGGCTGGAGGCGAGTCGCAGCGAGCCGACCTCGTGCCAACCTGTCTCGAGCCCGACCTCTTCGCCGAGGGCGCGGTAGAGCTCGACCGACTTCATCATCATCTGGGTCAGGCTGAGCGAGCCGCGCAGCTGGCCGACGAGTCCCGCGGAGTGGAAGGTCGAACCGCTGGTGACTCGCGAGCGTTCGACGAGGACGGTGTCGGTCCAGCCCAGGCGGGTGAGCCAGTAGAGGATGGCGGCGCCGCCCACCCCTCCGCCGATTACGACGGCGCGCGCGTGCGGCTTCAACCTTCTGCCATCGCCCCCACCCTAACCCTCCCCCGCTTGCGCGGGGGAGGGGATGCCGCTTACTAAGCGGGGGTGGACTGCGCCGCCTGGATCGCCGGCGTCTCGGGTGCGTTGCGCTGGGCGATCACGTAGTAGATGACGCCCACCAGCAGGATGACTCCAAGGGTGAATTCGTAGACGGGGATGGCGCCGATAAAGCCGCCGATGGTGACGTTCGGGAGGGCGCTCATGGGCGGGTTCTGGCCGCCGACCGCGGCGTTGCGCGGCCACAGGAAATTGATCTCCATGGCGACGCCCCAGACCAGCCCGAGGATGTTGATGATCGTGCCCCACTGGCCCAGCTTGAACGGGGCCGATTCCTTCGGCCAGCCGTTGAGGCGTGCGAGGAGGATGGCCAGGTTGCCGAGGATGTAGGAGAGGTAGATCATCCCGGTCGCGCCGATGGCGATGGTTCCCGCCCCGGCGTAGTAGACCAGGGGCAGTCCGGCGAGCACGCCGACCACGATGCATGTGCCGATGGGCGTGTGCAGGGATGTGTTGACGTTGTTGTAGTACTTGGCGAGCGGGAGCTTGCCGTCGCGGCCCATGCCGAACGCGAGGCGGATGGTCGCCGTCTGGATGGCGAGGCAGCAGACGTAGATGGCGGCGAACACTACGAACAGGTAGAGGTTGGCGGCCCAGCCGGGGAAGTTCGACTGGATGATCGTGATCAGCGGGAACGGATCCTTGCCGGCGTTGATGTCAGCGATGAACTTGGTCAAGTCTCCGGGGATCGCGATGATCACGGCGATGAGGAAGATCGCTCCGATGACGGCCGCACCGATGATGGCGGCGAGCACGGCTTGCGGAGCGGACTTCCGCGGGTTCTTGGTTTCCTCGGCAAGAGTGCTCGCGGTGTCGAATCCGTAGATCACGAACAGGGACATGAACATCGCGGCCAGGAAGACACCTGCCTGGTTGCCGAAGCCCGAGCCGAGATAGCTGAAGTCAGTGAACGTCGAGAGGGATTGATGGTGGTAGAAGATCACGAGGATGAGCGCGAACACCACCATGCCGAGGATCTCGAATACGACTCCGGTGTTGTTGACGAAGGCGACGATCCTCACGCCGAAGATGCTGAGCAGGGTCGTGCTCAACAGCACCAGGGCGGCGACGTTCCGCTCGGTGTCGAGGTCGGTGCCGATATTCGCGCCAAAGACGTTGTTGAGCAGCGGAATCAGGACCAGCGGCACGGTGGCCACGACCGCGGCCACGGTCAGGACGCCCGCGAACAGATAGATCCAGCCGGTGAACCACGCATAGGTCCGATTGGAGAGGTACTTGGTCCACTGGTAGACGGACCCCGCGACCGGGAAATGCGAGCTCACCTCGGCGAAGTTGAGGCCGATGATCAGCTGTCCGATGACGACGATGGGCCAGCTCCAGAAGAACGCCGGGCCGGCCAGGCTGATACCCAGGATGAAAAGGGTGAAGATTCC
>DATFVI010000031.1:0-7497 GCA_035260405.1 Candidatus Dormiibacterota bacterium | reverse complement strand
GAGTGAGGCCCGTTGTTGGCTCCAAACGAGCCGTAGGCGTAAACCGGGCCGGTGACCGTCTGGAAGCCCGCGCCTCCTCCGTTGATCATCGCGTCGCCGCTCACAGCCGCCACCGCATACGCGGCGCCCGAGATCTGCGGCCCAGTCGGGGTCGCGCGGGCGGAGGCGGCCGTTTTGACCGTCGAGTACCCGACCATCCTGGCGAAGATGCTCGGCTGCTGGTGCGAGATCACCACGTCAAGCACGGTCGGGTAGTTGAGGATCCCGCCGACCCGGAAGGAGTCGGTCATGGTGATCTGGTAGGAGACGACGGAGTAAGTTCCGGCCGGGCAGCTCGCGGGACTGGCGCACGAACCGACGGGGAGCCCGAAGCTGAGCGATGCTCCCAGGTACTGCATCGCGATCCAGTGGGCGCGGTTGACTCCCTGGGGGTACGAGCGCGCGCCGGCGAGGGCGGCGGAATCGGCGTAAGCCTGCAGGTTGCGGCGGTCCGAGACCGCGAGCCCGACGTCGAACACCATCGTGCCGAGGATCGTGAGCGCCACGATCATCGCGCCGACGATCACGACGGCCTGTCCTTTCTGCCTTTGCTGGCGTTGGTGTTTCATCAGAACTCCGCCAGCATCTGGGTGGACGCGCTGACGCGCAGGAAGTTCGGTGCTGCGCCGCCCAGGAACGGAACCAGCGTGTCGTACCTGTAGATGACAGTCACCACGACCTCGAAGCAGCCCTTGTACTGGGGGCTCGAGTACTCCGCGCCGCGTGAGCCGAGATCACCCGCGATGGGATCGCGGCCGAGCCCGGTCCGAGCCGCGTCGCACGACGTGTAGGAGCCGGCGGCGCCCTGCTCGCCCGGGTAGACGCACACCGAGGTGGCGCCGACGGCGGGGTTGGGGCACGCCGCCGGCGGCGCCTCGGTGAGCATCGAGTTGTGCCCAAAACCGCCGAGGACCGTGAGCACCGTCTCGTAGATGCGGGCCGTCTTGAGGCAGCCGCTACCGGTGGCTGATGGGGTCTGGGTGGTGCCGGAGCAAGGGCCGGCGCTGGGTCCGAAGCCGTTGTCGACTGCGTCCTCGTTCGCGACGGCCTGCCGCGCGCCCTGTCGCGCCGCCTCGGCCACGCTCGAGCTGACCCAGTCGACGCGGAACACGTCGATGCTGAGGGCGAGGATGAAAAAGAGAATCGGGAAGATGAGCGCGAACTCCACGAGCGCCTGGCCGCGCCGGCGTCTCATCTCAGTACTCGGAGCGTTGGAATGAGGTGACGGTGATCGGATACGAGGTACCCGTGATAGGCCACAGAAGTGGTGTGATGACCGACATGTGATTGGTGATGCTGGCGGTGACGGAGTCCGACCCCGCGTTGGATGGGCCGCCGCCGTTGCTGGTCGCGTTGGTGACGGCGGCGCCGTTCAGGCAGTGGAACGTCACGCTCAGGGTCGCGCCGGCGAGCACGGACCCGGCCGCCGTGCCGTTGCTCGAGCTCTCGAGCGCAGCCTGGTTGGCGATCGTCGCGATGGCGCCGCCCGAGGGCGGGATCGCCGACACGACGGTCACCGCGACGGGACCGCTGCCGCTACCCGAGCAGACGTTGTTCGCGGTGGTCTGCTGATACGAGGAAACGGCCATGCGCAGCGCCTGGCGGACCGAGTTGGTGACCGCTTCCTTGTAGTAGAAGCCGCGCCCGATGTCGGTCACTCCAAGCGCGAGGAGCAGAACCACAGGCAGCGTGATGGCCGCCTCGACGAGGGATTGGCCTCGCTGTGAACCCTTCCTCATGTAGGGCGTAAAACGAGTTCACCGGACGCGTCTTGCCGCAATCGATGAGACTTAACGCTTGCCCGCGCCGGTGAATTAAGAACCCCGGATTGGCCTGTCGGGGCCCCCTTGGAATCGCTCGTGCGGCATCATACCCATAGGGGGTATAAACGCCCGAATCGCTCGCGCGGGCACATCGCCACTCACGCGTTGATCTAACTTACGTTCGTGGCGATCATCGTTTGCCCGCAGCCGCAGGCCGCCGAGATAGGACTCGAAGTGTTGCGGCGCGGTGGCAACGCGGTCGACGCCGCCGTCACGTGCGCATTCGTGCAGGGGGTGATCGATCCGCAGATGTGCGGCATCGGCGGCTGCGGCGTGATGCTCGTGCACAGCGCGGTCGGCGGCGACGCCCTCCTCGAGTTCTACGCCACCGCCGGCGCTCGCGCGCGCGAAGACCAGTGGGAGCACCTCTTCGTACGCGAGGCCGCCGACCGCTACGGGTACGTCCTCGACGGCTGGGTCAACGACGTCGGGTACCAGTCGGTCGGGGTGCCGGGGACCGTGGCCGGCCTGCACGAGGCGCTGACACGATTCGGTTCGATCAGCTGGGAGCAGGCCATCGAACCCGCCATTCCGCTCGCGCGCGACGGCTTCCCGGTGACCGGCTTCATGCACGGCTACTGGACCACCGACTACGGGCCGGACGTGGTGCCGAACCAGCGCCGGATCCAGGCCACCCTCGAGGCGCGGTCGATCTACACGCACGACGGCGCGCTGTACGCGGTGGGCGAGCGCATGGTCCAGGCGGATTACGCACGAACCCTGGAACGCCTCGCGCGGGGCGGCCCGGACGTCTTTTACAAGGGCGAGATCGCAGACGAGATCGCCGCCGACTTCGGAGCCAACGGCGGCTTCATCACCAAGGAGGACCTCGCCTCCTACTCGGTGAACGTGACCGAGCCGCTTCGCGGCACGTACCGCGGTCGCCAGGTCGTGGCGGCGGGCCCGCCGGCGGGGGGATTGACGCTGCTCCAGATGCTGAACTTCCTCGAGGGCTTTGACCTTCGAGCGCACGGATGGCCGAGCAGCGAGGCGGCGCGTGTGCTGGTGGAGGCGATGGCCTGGGCGATGGCGGACCGCGAGCTGCACATCGCGGATCCCCGTTTCATCGAGATCCCTACGGGCGCGCTGGCGGACAAGGCCTACGCGGCCAAGGCCCGCGAAGTGGTTGCGGCAGGAGCCCGCGCGCACGATCGCGCGGACACGACGCACGTGTGTGTGGTCGACGACGCGGGCAATGCCGTGTCACTGACGCACACGCTTGGCTCGGCCAGCGGAGTCGTGACTCCGGGCCTTGGTTTCGGCTACAACGACTACATGAACTGCTTCGACCCGCGGCCCGGGCGGCCCAACTCCGTCCGGCCGGGCAAGACCCGAGTGACGATGATGACGCCGACGTTCGTGTTCGACAAAGGGAAGCTGCGCGTCGTCGTGGGTGCGCCCGGCGGCACGAAGATCGTCACGGCGATCCTCCAGGTGCTCGTCAACGTGATCGACCACCAGATGTCGCCGGTCGAAGCCGTCAGCGCGCCGCGGATCGACTTCCAGGGCGACCTCGTGCAGGCCGAGGCGCGGATTCCTTCGATCGTGTGCCAGGGGCTCGAGAAGCGCGGCTACACGGTAAACCGGCGGACGCTGAACTACGACTCGTACTTCGCCCGGCCGCAGCTGATCGTGGCTGAGCCGGACGGCTTCCTGCAGGGGGCATCCGACCCGCGCAAGGATGGCGGTACGCCGCTCGACACGGAGACGGCATGAGGTTCGACGGTCGCGTCGCGCTCGTCACCGGCGGCGGACGGGGGATCGGGGCCGCGACGGCGCAGCTCTTGGCGGCCGAAGGCGCAAGGGTGGCCGTGTCCGACATGGACCTTGCGCCGGCGACGGAGGTGGCGGGGCCGGTCAAAGGCGTCGCGATCGCGTGCGACGTCACCGATCGCGGGCAGGTCGAAGCGATGGTCGAGCGGACGGTGAAGGAGTTTGGGAAGCTCGACATCCTGGTCGCGTGCGCGGGCATCACGCGAGACAACCTGCTTTACAAGATGACGGACGAGGATTGGGACGCGGTCATCGACACGCACTTGAAGGGCACGTTCCTCTGCGCGCGTGCGGCGCAGCGGTACATGGTGGAGCAGAAATCGGGAAAGATGGTGTTTCTGTCATCGACGTCGGCGCTCGGCAATCGCGGACAGGCCAACTACTCTGCGGCCAAGGCCGGACTTCAGGGCATGGCGCGGACGCTCGCCATCGAGCTCGGGCCGTTCAACATCAACGTCAACTCGGTGGCGCCGGGATTCGTCGAGACGCGCATGACGCGCGCGACCTCCGAGCGGCTCGGCATCGACTTCGAGGCGTTCAAGATCGGGGCGGCCTCGCAGATTCCGTTGCGGCGCGTGGGGCAACCCGAGGACATCGCATCGGTGATTGCATTTTTGTGCAGCGACGAGTCGAGCTTCGTGTCCGGCCAGACGATCTACGTGAGAGGTGGGCCCTAGTCGTTCGTCTTTCTCAGTAGTTCTTTGGCCCGGTGGACGATGCGGCTCACGAGCTCGCCGGCGGGCACGATGTCGTGGACGAGGCCGGCGGACTCGCCGGCCAGGACGAGGTCTCCGGCGGCCACGGCAGCCTCGAGTGTCGGGCGCAGCTGTTGCGCGGCGTCGGCCCACTCCTGCTGGCGGTCGGCCCACCGCTCGACGATCGGGTGCGTGATGGTCCGCACCATGGCGCCAGGCCAGACCTGGCCCATCACTTCGTCGAAGAAAGTGCTGGCGGAGGTCTGGCTGCCGAGCGCGTTGAGGATCACGTCCTTGGAGTGGCCTCTCCCGTGCGCCTCGGGGGTGGCGAGAAACCGCGTGCCGATGAGCGCGCCCTGCGCGCCGAGCATGAGCACGGCCGCGAGGCCGCGCCCGTCGGCGATCCCTCCGGCTGCGATGACGGGAACGTCGCCCAACAGGTCGACGACCAGTGGGACGAGCGGCAGGGTCGACATCGTGCCCACGTGCCCGCCGCCTTCGGTGCCCTGCGCGACGACGACGTCCGCACCGTCGCTGGCGACGAGCCCGGCTTCTTCCGGCGTGCTCACCATGTGGACCACCTTCATGCCCGCTTCGTGCGCCTGGTAGGTGAGATCGTCCGACCGGCCCCATGAAAGCGAGAGAACCGGGACGCGCTGGGCGAGCGTGACCTGAAACGCCGCGGGGTCGAGCTGGCAGAGGACGTGGTTGACGCCGAACGGTCGCGACGTGAGCTCCCGGACCTGCCGGATCTCGCTGCGCAGCTCATCCGGAGTGCGGCCGAGGCCTCCGATGATGCCCAGTCCCCCGGCGTTGCTGACGGCCGCGACGAGCTGCGGAGTCGTGTACCGGGACATGCCCGCCTGGAAGATTGGGACGTCGATCCCGAGGAGACCGCAGACGGGCGTGTGAAGCATTGTCATTGCGCGCGCGTCTCCTAATATCGCTGATCCGGGTTCGCGGCCGATTCGGGCAAGTACGGGCCCCGGTTGGCGTTCTACCTCCTTATGAACCGCCTTCTGGGTCGAATCAGGCAGCGCCTGGGCGCTCGAACTACTGTTCGCCGGAGGGCCCTCGTTGGGAAGAAAGTTCGTATTCGGATCGAGTTCGGCGGGGCGGGCGGTTCGAGGCTGGTTTGGTGCCCGGCGCCGGGGCCTGTCGGGTTGACTCACTCGGCGGACATCTGCTACGTTGGCGGCCGTTTCAGAGGAGTCGCCCCATCGGGGGCGGTTTCGCATATTTAGGGGTAGGAATTGCGAGTTCATCGTTATCTGACGCATGCCGTCGTGCTCGCAGTTGCGGTCGCGATCTCGAGCTATGCCACGATGGACCGCCACTTTTCCTCTTCTCTGGCCAGCCACCTGGGTGCCGTGAACGCGGAAGCGGTCGTGGTGAGCGAGGGCGGCACGGTCGGCGACGTATCGCTGGGCCGGTACAGCACGATTATCAAGCCGGCTTCGATTCCTACCACGGCCCCGGTCAATCGCATGCCTGTCACGTACTCGGTGGCGGCGGGCGAGAGCCTGGCCACGATCGCCGCTCGCTTTGGCGTCACCGTGAGCCAGATCCGCTGGTCGAACTCGAACCTGATCGCAAGCGACAGCATCGCCACGGGGCAGCAGCTGGTCATCCCGCCGGTCCCCGGCATCGTCGTCACCACCAAGGCGACCGATACGTTCGACAGCCTGGGCGCCAAGTACCAGGTCGATCCGCAGGCCATCATCGACTACAACCGGCTGCGCAGCACGCAGCTGACGGCCGGCATCGTGCTGGTCATCCCCGGCGGTGTCGGCGGCGCGTTCCCGCCGCCTCCAGCCCTGTGGCAGATCCTCGCGCACTCCGGCACCGGCGGGTCGTTCGGCGCCCACGTCGTCGGATGCTGCCTTGGACCGTACCCGGCGACCGGGTTCCCAGTCGGCTGGTGCACGTGGTACGTGGCCACGAAGCGCAACGTGACGTGGCGCGGTGACGCCGGTTTCTGGTACGCGAATGCGTCAGCGCAGGGTTACCCCGTCGGGCCGACACCCAAGGTCGGGGCGATCATGGTGACCTGGGAGAGCTGGGCCGGCCACGTGGCTTACGTCGAGGCGGTGAATCCGGACGGCTCGTGGGTGGTCTCGGAGATGAACTGGCTCGCGTTCGACGTGATCGACGAGCGGACGATCAAGCCCGGCCAGCTGGGCGGCAAGCTCGTGGGGTTCATCTACTAAGAGAGCGTCGGCAGGGTCGATCGCGCCGCCCAGTCGCGCTCCATCGTCAGGACGTCGCCCTTCACTGAGCTCAGGCCTGTCGCCGCGATGATCGCGGCCAGGACCAGCAGCGTCGGCGATGTGATCAGGAGCGCGGTCTGGAGGCTACCGATCCGGTCCGAGATCCAGCCCACGTCAAACGTTGAGTGCGAGTCACCAACGACGTGGGAGATGAAGAGCAGCATGGTCACGGCGCTCGCACGCAGGCCTGGCGAGACGACGTTTTGGGCGATTGCCGTGAACGGTCCGGAGTAGAGATAGAGGAACACGACGGCCAGCACGAAGGACGGGACGAACACCGGGACCGGGCCAACGTTTAGGGGAGCGATCAGCGCAATCGTGATGAAGATCGCGCCGAGCAGGAAGCCGGCGATTCCGACGTGGAGATGCGCGGAAGGGTTGTTCTTGGCGCGCCGGTCTGCGATCCAGCCGCCCGCGAGAGTTCCGATCAGACCTCCTGCCACCAGCACGACCCCGGCCAGCAGGCCCGCCTTGCCCACCGAGAGGTTGAAGCGGCGGGTGAGGAGGATCGGCAGCCAGAACGCGTTGGAGGCCAGGACGAAATAGAGCAGGGTCTGCGACAGGATCGTGGCTCTGAGGGTGCGGATGCGGAGGAGGTCGATGAAATTGCGCAGGCTCGCCTCGTGGATCTTCTCCATCGCCCGGCCAACCTTCTCTGCGCTTCCGCGCAGTGGCTCGCGAAGTCCAAACGCGAGCAATGCGAAGAGGATGCCCGGCACGGCGGCAAAAAAGAAGGCACTGCGCCAGCCGAACTTCTCGGCGACGTATCCGCCACCGGCAAATCCCACAGCAATTCCGAAGGTGCTGCCGGCGCCCCAGATCGACATGGTCCTGCCGCGCTGCTCGGTCGGAAAGTAGTCGGAGAGGAGCGAGGTGCCGGCGGGGGAATATCCCGCC
>DATFVI010000030.1:0-6861 GCA_035260405.1 Candidatus Dormiibacterota bacterium | reverse complement strand
GCCCAGGTCTGTCAATCCCGGCGGCAGGTCGTATCCGAGGGACGTGCCCAGGACCTGCCTGTCTTGCGTGAGCATGCGGTGGCGGTGCAGGTCGCGATACGCGCCGAAGTTGGCCACGATCTCGAAGGTGTACTGCGCGTGCTCCAGCGCCCGCGGCGCTCGCTGGCGGCGGTTGGCGCGATCGCCCAGCAGGTTATCCAGGACCTGCTCGGGATCGGCGGTCTGCTCGTCGAGGCTCAGGTCCGAGTGCGGAAAGAGCGCAGCGGCCACGACCTTGCGCTCCGCGTCGGGGTCGAACTCGACGAGCTTGACCGAGGGGTGTGTCACGGGCTCCGCGGCCCCACGCTGGGCCAGGGATGCCGTCGCCTCCCTGAGCTTCGCCATCCGCTCGGCGGCCGGGCGCCCGTACCGATCGTCCAGAGCCCGCTTCACGAAGGCTGGGATGACAAGGGCGAGCTCCTGGTGGAGGTCTGTGGCGAGCCGCCGGCACTCCGGCAGCTCGTGCGCCGCCATCTTGGTGATGAGGTACTCGAAAGCCCGGCCATTGCCGAACAGCCCCAGGTTCGTCAGCGCCCCGGCGGGGAGGAGGCCGCGGAGCAGGTCGAGCGCCTTGGCCCTGGTCGCCGATTTCCAGGCCCGGTCGGTCTCGCCCGCCTCGATTGGATAGCGCGCCCGGATCGCCTCGGTGACCGGCTCGACCATGCTGCTGTAGACCGCGAACAACGCATCGGCGGCGGGCTCATATTGCGGATGCGCCAGCTCCGGCCCGCGATAGAACAGGTGGCGGCCGTCTGGTCCGGGGCGATCGAACCGGACGTAGCGCGTCGACTTTTCCAGCGGTGAGATTCCGATCCGGCTGTCTTCGAGCGCCTTGGCGGCGAGCGTGGACGTGCGCTCCACAGCGACGTGCGCTCCGGCGAGCTCCGCCACCGAATCGTCTCCATAACCCACCAGGACGCGCTCGTAGAACTCCTCGGCATGTCGAATTGCCACCATGTCGTCGCTGTCGATCGGGTTGCCGGTGAGCCCCTCAAACCCGGAGTCCGGTTCGTTGATGAACTCTTCCAGGAGCACGCGCCGCAAGCTCTTCTCGGTCCGCGAGTAGCGCGAGAACAAGGCGCCCTTGACGACCTCGGGCAGGTTTCGCAGGGCGAAGACCCGGCGGTCGAGATTGGTGAAGTACCGCGACAGCACCTTGGACTCGGCGCTCGTGAACTCGGTTTCCACCACGCGCCTATCCTATTGCTCCCCGACGCTTCCGGCCCAACATCTGGTGGCCCGCGCCCACCGCACCCCAGGATGTGGAACAGCCTCTCCTGAGTTGTCCCCGGTTTGTCCCCAGCCTTGTTAAAAACTGCCTGCGAATCGCCGACAGCGAAGCATCCGGTATTTTCGATCGGCTATGGATTGGGTGGAGAACTGGAAGCAAATCGTGGAGGAAAGGGCGACGCGCGCCGGCACGCACCCCGACCCGGGCTACTGGGACCGGCGTGCTCCAAGCTTCGCCCGCTCGACCCAGGCGCGGGCCGACGAGTTCCTCAAAGTCATCGATCCGTACGTGTCGCCGCTCAAGACCCTGATCGACGCCGGGGCCGGTACCGGGCGCCATGCGGTCCCGCTGTCAGAACGCCTCGAGTGGGTCACCGCCGTCGAGCCGTCGGAGGGGATGCGGTCGATGATCCCGCCGCGCGACAACATGACTGTGGTCGCCAGCACCTGGGAGGACGCCGAGGTCGCTCCGGCGGACCTCGTGATCTGCAGCCACGTCCTGTACGGCATCGCGGACGTCGTGCCGTTCATCGCCAAGCTGGAGCGGTCCGCGCGGGAGCGCGTCTTCATCATGCTGCGCGAGAGCGACCTGCCTCACCCGGCGGCCGCAATCCGCAAGCGCCTGCAGGGTGATGTGGGTCCGCGGATGCCGCGCTTCAGCGATCTTTTCATGCTGCTGATGCAGATTGGCATCGCGCCGGACGTCAAGTTCCTCACGTACCAGAGCGTCACCCGGTACACCGGTCTCGACGAAGCGGTGGTTGACGCCCGCGCGTTGCTGGGAGACGCCTGGGACGAGGCAATCGGACGGGAGATGCTCGTGCAGCTGCTCGCCCGCGAAAATGACGAGCTGGTCTTCAAAGGCGGAACAGTTCTGTCTGGAGTTGCGCATTGGCAGCCTCGGAGCTGAGCCTCCGGCCTATGAGGGCCGCGGATCGCGATCGAGTGGTCGAGATCTCGCGCGACATCTGGGACGGACACGACTACCTGCCGCGCGTTTTCGACGAATGGCTCGCCGACTCCAGTTCGGCTTTCCAGGCCGCCGAGCTCGAGGGCGTGGTCGTCGGCGTGCAACGCCTCAGGCCCATCGCTTCGGGCGTGATCTGGTACGAAGGGTTGCGCGTCGCGAGCACCCATCGGCGCCAGGGCCTCGCGCGCGCCATGCTTGCGTCCGCCATCGCCGACGCCAGAGAGCAGGGGTTCCGCGAGATGCGCCTCGGGACCGGGAATCCAGACGCGGTGCCCCTCTTCGAATCGATGGGATTCCGCCGCCTGGTCGATGTGCGCTGGTGGCGCGGCCCTCGCATGGAAGGGGGCGAGCCCGCACGGATGCCCGATCCCGCTGAAGCCCGGATGTTGTGGCCGGCCGTCGAGAACAGTCCCGGCATCGAGCTCTATCACGGTGTCCCAGCCGACTTCAACGGCGCGCGCGACATGGATGGGAGCGAGCTCGAACGCCTCGCGAAAATCGGCATGCTCCGGGTCGGTCCTGGTGGGCGCGCGCTGGCTGCTCTGAGGGAACCGTGGGGCAGCAACCTGGCCGTCGCCTTCCTAGCGGGCCGCAGCGGCGCCCTGCGCGACCTGCTGATGTCGCTGCGCTTCGAGGCGGATGCCGACGGGCTGAGTCACGTGAGCGTCTCGCTTCCGCGCGACCACCCGGCCGCCGATGACATGACGGCTTCCGGATACGATCTCGCGAATGACGACGACAGCGCGTACATCTACGGATTGCTTCTTTAAATGACGAAGCGATACGTCGTCATCGGAAACGGGATCGCCGGCCAGACGGCTGCCGAGGAGCTGCGCAAGGCGGACGCCGACGCATCGATCGTCATGATCGCCGCGGAGCGTCATCCCCTCTACAACCGCGTCGCGCTGCCACGCTACCTGCGAGGCCAGGTGCGGCGCGAGAAGGTGCTGATGCGGACGGTCGAGGACTACGCCAATCGCAACCTCGAGATCCATTTCGAGACCTGGGCGACGGAGATCGATCCACGCACCAAGGTCGTGCACACGAACCGCGGCCAGGAGTTTCCGTACGACGCGCTGCTGATCGCGACGGGTGGCCGGCCCAAGCCTCCGCCCTGGCCCGGTTCGGACGAAGTTTCCGCCTGCCTGGGCTTTCAGACGCTCGACGACACGGACGCGATCATCGAGAAGGCGGACGCGTCGGAACGGGTGCTCGTGATGGGGGGAAGCTTCATCGGTTACGAGCTCGCCGAAGGCGTGAGCTTTCGCAAGAAGGCGAAGCTCACCTGGATCATGCGCGGACCGTGGTTTCTTCGCTACGTGCTTGATGAGGAAGGCGGCCGGTTGTGCCGGCAGCTGGGCGAGGCCCAGGACGTGCAGTTCCTGGTGGGTGACGAGGTCGAGAGATTCAGCCGCACCAACGGCCGGTTCACAGCGAAGACGGTGAACGGGTTCAAGGTCGACTTCGACCTTCTGACCTATGGAGTCGGCCTCGACTACTACACGGAGCCGGCGCGCGACGCGGGTATCGAGCTCAACAAGGGCATCGTCACCGACTCCAAGCTGCGCACGTCGGCGCCCGACGTGTATGCGGCCGGGGACGTCGCGGTGTTCTACGACCTGATGGTCGAGCGGCACAACCAGATGGGCACCTGGGACAACGCCATAGCGCATGGAGAGGTGGCCGCGCGCAACATGGCCGGCGCGGATGAGGACTTCTTCGATGTGCCCACCTACACGACGACGATGTTCGGGTCGACGCTGGCGGTGATGGGCGTAACCCCCGACGTGCAGCCCGACCTCGAGTCGGTGCGCACGTACGACTTCGATGAGAAGTTCTACCGCAAGCTCTTCTTCAAAGACGACCGCCTGGTAGGCGCGATCATGATCGGCCCCCCCAAAGGCCGAAAGAAGCTGATCGAGATCATGAGATCGCGCAATGTGATCGAACGCCCCAAAGAAGAACTCCTAGACCCAACCAACCTGAAGGACTAAGTCCCCCTCCCCCGCGAAGCGGGGGAGGGTCGGGGAGAGGGCGAAACAAAGGACAAATTCCCCGTCGTATGATTTGCTACGAAAGAATGGTTTTCGCCTACAGCGAATCCGCCCGGCTCGTGAGAAGCGCCCTCGGCGCCGTCCTGCGCCAGCGTCGCGAGGCGACCCGCCGCACGCTCACCGAGGTCGCCGGCGAGGCCGGCCTTTCGCCCGCCCACCTCTCCGAGGTCGAGCGTGGGAGGAAAGAGGTCTCGACGGAGCGGCTGCTGGCCGTGGCCCATGCGCTCGGCGCCCGGCCCGCCGACATCTACGCCGACCTGGCCCGCCTGCTCGGGGCAGATGCCGAACAGAGAGCGTGGCCGGAGGATCCGCCCGTCAAGCTCCGCCTGGCCACGGCATCGCTACCGTTAGAGGCGCTGCGAAGCGTGGCCGACTTCAGCGCGTACCTGGCGATGGCAAACCCGCCGCCCAGGCCAAAACCACCAATCGGTTTCGACACACGGAGGTAACCGCACAAACATGATCCCGACAGTCATCAGCAACGACGGACGTGGCGAGCGCGCGTATGACATCTACTCCCGCCTGTTGAAAGACGGGATCATTTTTCTGCGCGGCGTGATCGACGACGACCTCGCCAGCGCTGTAACCGCGCAGCTGCTGTTCCTCGAGAGCGAGGCGCCGGATCGCGACATCCAGCTCTACATCAACAGCCCGGGAGGCTCGCTGACCGCGGCCCTGTCGGTCTACGACGCGATGCAGTACGTGAGCCCGAAGGTCGCGACGCTGTGCACGGGGCTGGCCGCGAGCGGCGCGTCGATCCTCCTGGCGGGCGGAGACCCAGGGATGCGCATGTCTCTGCCGCACGCGCAGATCCTCATCCACCAGCCGTTCACGCAGGGCATCCAGGGGCAGGCGTCCGACATCCAGCTGCACGCGCAGGAGATCCTGCGCCAGCGCGAAGCCATGGCCCGCATCTACACGAAGCACACCGGCCGGCCGCTCGAGGACGTCGAGCGCGCGATGGAGCGCGACTTCTTCATGAACCCCGAAGAAGCCAAGAAGTGGGGCCTGATCGACCTGATAGTGGAAAAAAATCCGCACTCCGCTGTACCTGTCGCCGCCGTGCGGTGAAAGTAGATATGAGCGAAAACCGACGGTTTTCGCTGCGCGCAAAGCGGCGATCAGGATGGGACTTGCTGAATGCATCGGGCCGCTGCGCGGCTCTGCTCACTTTCCCTTATGGATGAGACTGTTTAAGACTGCTACCGCACATGCAAGGTCAGTGGTGCGAAGGCATAAGGGACGGCCGGAGTAAATCCGGCCTGCAGTGCAACGCTGGGTGACGAATAGCTTGAGGGTCATCGTGTTCGGCGGGACGCGATTCATCGGGCGCGCCATCGTCGAGGAGCTCGCCGCCGCGGGCCATGACGTGTTGATCGTCCACCGCGGCCACCTGGAGCCCGCCGACATGCCGGCCGTGCGGCACCTGCACGTAGAGCGGACCCAGCTCGCGTCGCATCGCAAAGACCTGGCCGATTTCAAACCCGACGCCGCGATCGACTGCCGCGCGTTGACGCGCGCCGACGCCGAGCTGGTCCTCGAGTCGCTGCCCGCCGGCGTGCGGCTGGTCGTGATCTCCAGCATCGACGTGTACCGCGCATTTGGAGCGCTGAACCAGGACCGCGAGACCGACCCGGTGCCTCTCGACGAAACGTCGGCAGTGCGCCCGAATCGTTATCCGTATCGCGACCTGATGCCCGGTATGGAGCAGTACGACAAGCTCGACGTCGAAGATGTCTACCTGCCACGGGGCGCAACCTCCGTAAGCCTGCCGATGGTCTACGGGGAGCACGACTATCAGCTGCGCGAAGAGTTCCTCCTCCGCCGTGTCCGTGCAGGCCGCGAGCGCATCCCTTTTGGAAGCGGAATGTGGCTCCACAGCGTCGCTTACGTAAGGGATGTGGCACGGGGAGTGCGCCTGGTGCTGAAGACTCCTGCCGCGGCGGGCGAGGTGCTCAACCTGTGCGAGGACCGGACCTACTCGATGCGAATGTGGTCCCAGATGATCCTTGATGCAGCCGGGTCCAAAGCCGAGCTGGTCCGCGTGGCCGACGAGCTGCTGCCCGAGGATCTCAAACCCA
The DNA here is from genome assembly GCA_035260405.1 of Candidatus Dormiibacterota bacterium. Taxonomy (GTDB): domain Bacteria; phylum Chloroflexota; class Dormibacteria; order Dormibacterales; family Dormibacteraceae; genus Palsa-870. The sequence goes on along the minus strand of DATFVI010000030.1, from coordinate 487 downwards.
CCGGCACCATGAGCCAGCACATCCTGGCCAGCGCGCAAAAGGCCCGCGCGATGCTGGGCTGGACGACCTCAGACCCGGCAGAGTCGCTGCGCACGACGGTTCAATGGCACCTCGCCCATCCACCGCTCAACCCGGACCCCGACTTCAGCCCTGACGACGCTGCTTTGGCCGGCGTCACCGCGTAGGCCGGATTTACTCCGGCCGTCCCGAACGCCTCATCGCCTCTGGCACGGCGCGTGCGGCAGCCCCTTTAACAATCCAATCCTTAAAGGGAAAGTGAGCAGGCACGTTGGCGAAGCCAACCTGCCGATGCATTCAGTAAGTCCGAACCTGGTCGCGCTCGCGCGTAGCGGAAACCCGCGGTTTCCGCTCATAGTCCGTAAGCTTCCGGGCAGATGACGCGCCGCTACCGGCCCTTCGATCCCTTCGAGCGTGGCGGGCCTTTCGAGGCCGGTAGGGAGATCCGCATCCCGCGCCCTCCGCGCCG
>DATFVI010000029.1:0-2636 GCA_035260405.1 Candidatus Dormiibacterota bacterium | reverse complement strand
GAGATTTTCGCCCACCGCTGGAGGACCTCGCCCGCCCGCCCGGAATCGATCGTCTCGGCGGCGACGCCCAGGCCATCCTTCCAGGTGTCCGCAAGGCCGGCGGCCCGGAGCGCCGCGGCCGTGTTCAAGAGCACGGCGTCGCGCCTCGGGCCTTTAGCGCCCTGGAGCACCTCACGCGCGATCCTCGCGTTCTCCTCGGGACCGCCGCCGCGCATGGACTCGACCGGCGACCGGGCCAGTCCCAGCTCGACCGGGTCCAGCTCATATTCTTTGCGCGCGCCGTCGATCTCGATCACATGCGACGGCGAGCTCACCGAAAGCTCGTCCATGCCGTCACCCGCGTGGAAGACGATCGCTCGCTCGACGCCAAGCCGTATCAGGACCTCTGACATCTTGCCCGCCATCGTTCCGTCGGCCACACCCAGCGCCTGGTATTTCGCGCCCGCGGGATTGCAAAGCGGCCCGAGCACATTGAACACGGTGCGCATCCCCAGCTCGCGCCGCGGCACGCCGGCAAAGCGGAACGACGGATGGAAGACGGGTGCGAACAGGAACCCGATGCCCGCCTCCTCGACGCAGCGCGCGACGCCCTCGGGACCGAGGTCGATCTTCACGCCCAGCTGCTCGAGCACGTCGGCCGAGCCGCACATCGAGGACGCCGCGCGGTTGCCATGCTTGGCGACCTTCGCCCCAGACGCGGCGGCGACGATCGCGGACAGGGTGGAGATGTTGAAGGTCGCAAGGCCGTCGCCGCCGGTCCCGCATGTGTCGAGCAGCGCGCCCTCGATCTCGATCGGGGTCGCCACCGCGCGGGCAGCTCGGGCAAAACCAGTGATCTCGTCCACCGTCTCGCCCTTCATGCGCAGCGCGACCAGAAAGCCCGCGATCTGAACCGGCGTCGCGTCGCCGCGCATGATCTCCTCGAAAGCGGAGGCGGCCTCGTCCTCGGAAAGGTTCTCGCACCGCACCAGCTTTGCGATCTCCTCGATCAAGCTTTCCTCTCCGAGCGCCGCACGAAGTTCGCCAGGATTTTCTTGCCTTCCTTGGTCAGCACCGACTCCGGGTGGAACTGCACTCCATAGGTCGGGTGCTTGTGGTGACGGAGGCCCATCACCGTGCCGTCAGCCGTCCATGCGGTGATGACGAGCTCTTCGGGAATCGAATCACGCTCGACGATCAGCGAGTGGTAGCGCGTCGCCTCGAAAGGATCGTTCACGCCGGCCATGACCCCCGAGTTGTCGTGCCTGATCCACGAGGTCTTGCCGTGCGCCGGTTCGTTGCGCACCACGCGGCCGCCGAACGCCTCACCCAGGCATTGGTGGCCCAGGCATACGCCGAGGATGGGCACCTTGCCGCTCAGCTCGCGGATGGCCGCAGTTGACACACCGGCGTCAGCGGGCGTACCCGGGCCTGGCGAGATGACGACCCCGTCGAAGGCGCCCAGCTCGTCGACCGTCACCTCGTCATTGCGGAAGACCTTCGGTTCGGGGCCGAGCTCCGCGAGGTACTGCACGAGGTTGTAGGTGAACGAGTCGTAGTTGTCGACGACAGCGATCATCTACATGTCCTCCGCCATCTCTATGGCCTTGAACATCGCGCCGGCCTTCTCCAGCGTCTCCTCGAACTCACGCTCAGGCCGCGAATCGGCGACCACGCCGGCGCCCGCCTGGACATACGCGACGCCCTCGGCCACCACGACCGTGCGCAGCGTGATCGCCATGTCGAGGTTGCCCCCAAAGCTCACGTAGCCGAGCGAGCCCGCGTACACACCACGCTGGTCGGGCTCCAGCTCCGCGATCACCTCCATGGCGCGAATCTTCGGCGCGCCGGACACTGTCCCGGCGGGAAACGCCGCGCGCAGGGCGTCGAGCGACGTGCAGCCGTCGCGCAGCTGCCCGCTCACCGTCGACGAGATGTGCATCACGTGCGAATACCGCTCGACCTCCATCAGCCGGTCGACGTTCACCGTGCCCGGGCGCGCGACGCGTCCCACGTCGTTGCGCCCGAGGTCGACGAGCATCACGTGCTCGGCTCGCTCCTTGAGGTCGCTGAGCAGCTCCTTCTCGAGCTTCACGTCCTCGTCGGGGTCGGCGCCGCGGCGGCGTGTCCCGGCCAGCGGACGCGTCTCGACGCGTTTGCCCTCGACCTGGATGAGCTTCTCGGGCGACGTCCCCACCACGTGCCGGTCGCCACCCAACGACAGGTAGTACATGTACGGCGACGGGTTGATCGCGCGGAGGCAGCGATAGACGTCGAACGCGCTGGCCTCGAGCGGCTTGCGAAAGCGCTGCGACACCACGATCTGGAAAGCGTCGCCGGCTAGGATGTGCTCTCGAGCCGCGTCCACCATCGACTCGTACTGGCCCTTGGTCACGTTCGACTCCCAGCGCGTCCCGTCCTTTCCACGCGCGTACGACGCGACCTGGTCCGAGGCGAGGCGCCGCTCCATCTCGTCGATGCGGCCGACCGCATCTTCGTAGCTTTCGCGGTCCGGCCGGTGGATGGTCAGGAGCTTGAGGCGGCGCGTCACGTGGTCGAAGACGGCGAGGTCATCCGCGCGCAGGAAGGCGCTCTCGGGCATGGGCGGAGGAGCGCCCTCGGCGACGGGCAGGCGCTCGAAGTGGCGGGCGGTCTCG
>DATFVI010000028.1:0-4022 GCA_035260405.1 Candidatus Dormiibacterota bacterium | reverse complement strand
TCCTCACCCGCGCCTTTACCGAGGTCGACCAGTCCCGCGCCCGGAGGCAGGCCGAGACCTCGGTGGTTGGCAACTGACCGTCTGGGGTATACTGACCTCAGTTCGCACAGTGCGGACGCTCACGCAGGTCGCCAGTTTCTCGAACGGGCCTCGTAGTTGAGTTGGCCCAAGTTCGAGAGATAGGAGATGGAAATGCCTACAGGCACCATCAAGAAACTGGTCGCGGACCGTGGCTTCGGATTTATCGCAGCCGAAGACGGTAAGGAATTCTTCTTCCACCGGAGTGGCACCGAAGGCGACTTCGACAGCCTCCAGGGTGGCGAGAAGGTTTCGTTCGAGGTCGAGGCGAGCCCCAAGGGCCCGCGCGCCAAGAGCGTTCGCACTCTTTAATTAGAGAAACCAAGGAAAGAGCCCCGGACTTCGGTCCGGGGCTTTTTATTTTCAGAAGGATCCCGATATCCGGCCATTAGCGCCCGAATGGCCGTCTGGAAGGCCCTTGGGTTCAAGGGGTCGTTGCAACACCCACCCGGATCCGCCCATTTGTGCCCGAATGGCCGTGTGGCCTGGCTCGGATCGGGCCATTTGTGCCCGAATGGTCGGCTCAGCCGCCCAGGTAGGCGCGGCGCACCGCTGGATTGTGCAACAGGTCGTCGCCGGTGCCTGTGAGCCGGATCTGGCCGGTTTCCAGCACATAGGCTCGATCCGCGATTTCGAGCGCCCGCAGCGCGTTCTGCTCCACCAGCAGGATGGTCGTCCCCTCGTCGTGGATCTCCTGGATTGCCTTGAACACCTCGTCGACCATCTGCGGCGCCAGCCCGAGGGACGGCTCGTCCAGGAGCAGAAGGCGTGGCCGCGCCAGCAAGCCTCGCGCGATGGCCAGCATCTGCTGCTCGCCACCCGACAGCGTTCCGGCGCGCAGCGCTCGCCGCTCGCCCAGGATCGGGAAACGCTTCATCACGGCCTCGATCTGGGTCCGCTTCTTCGCGCCGTCGCGGCGACCCCAAGTGGCCAGCTCGAGGTTCTCGAGCACCGTCTGCCGGGCCAGGATCTCCCGCCCCTCCGGCACCTGGACCAGCCCGTGGTGAACGATCGCCGACGGCTTGGCCCTGGTGAGGTCGAGGCGGTCGAAGACCGCGGTCCCCGAATCGGGGCGGATCAAACCCGAGAGCGTGTTGAGGATCGTCGACTTGCCGGCGCCGTTGGCCCCGATCAGGGCGACCACCTCGCCGGCCGCCACCCGAAGCGATGCTCCTCGTACCGCGTTGACCGCGCCGTAGCTGACGCTGAGGTCGTCGATCTCGAGGATGGCCCCTTCGGGTTCGGCTGCCGGCCGCCGGCCGACCTGGTCCATCACCGTGTCCGTATCGCCGGCGGCGCTCGCGCCCGGCGCGCTCGTCACCTCTTTCTCGCCACCGGTTCCGAGGTAGGCCTTGATCACGCCGGCGTCCGTGGACACCTCGGCCGGCGTGCCCTCGGCGATCTTGCGGCCGAAATCCAGCACAGCGACCCGCTGGCAGACGCCCATGACCAGGCGCATGTCGTGGTCGATCAGAAGGATGGTCAAACCGTCCAGGTTGAGGCGTTCGATCAGCTCGCGCATGCCCTGCTTCTCGGATGGGTTCATGCCGGCCGCAGGCTCGTCGAGGATCAGCAGGCGCGGCCTCAACGCAAGCGCTCGCGCGATCTCGAGGCGGCGCTGGTCGCCATAGGGCAGGGTGCCTGCCGCGCGACCGGCGACGTCGGTGGCCGCGAGCCCAACGGTTTCCATCAGGCCGCGGGCGTCATCCGTCAGGCTTCGCTGGTCGCGGCGGAAAAACGGCAGGGTGGCGAGCTGCGCCAGCGTGTCGTCGCGGCGCCGCGTGTGCATGCCGACCAGCACGTTCTCCAGCGCGGTGAGGTCCTTGAACAGGCGGATGTTCTGAAAAGTGCGCGAGATGCCGAGGGCCGCGATCCGGTGCGCGGGCAAACCCGTGAGCTCATCCGTTTGAAGCCATGCGTGCCCCGATTGCATCGGCACATAACCCGTGATGACATTGACGAGCGTCGTCTTACCGGCCCCATTGGGCCCGATCAAGCCGTGGATCGAGCCTTGCTCCACCTCCAGCGACACCCCGTCGACGGCGCGAACTCCGCCGAAGTGCCGCTGGACGTTATCCAGGCGAAGGAGCACGGACGTTCCGGCGCGGCCACCACCACGGCCTGATGATCGCGAAGCCGCCGCGGCCGACGATGCCCTGCGGCCTGAAAACGATGACCGCGATCAGGAAGATCCCGGTGACGATGTTGATGTACGTCTGGGCTTGCTGGAAGACCCAGGGCAGGCTCGTCACCACGAGCGCGCCGACCACCGGCCCCATGAAGTGTCCGCTCCCGCCCAGCACGGCGAACGTGAGGATCTGCACTGCTCGCGTGACCCCGTACTGCTGGTCGCCAGGGTCGACGAAAAAGTTGAGGTGCGCTTCCAGCCCTCCGGCGAACCCCGCAAGGACCGCGCTGAGCACGAAAGCGATCATCTTGTATCTCGCTACGTGGATGCCCTGGCTGAGCGCCGCGAGCTCGTCTTGCCGGATCGCCGACCACGCGGCGCCGAGGCGTCCCTTGGTCAGGCGCCACATCACGAAGAGGACCACGGCGAGGGAGGCCAGCACGATGTTGATGCCTCCCAGCGGGTCGGCGGTCGGGTTCTTGAGGCCGAGGCCCTCACCCGTGATCGGGAGATTGAGGATTACGCCAAGGCGGAGCGCTTCGATGAACCCGATCGTGGCGATGGCGAGAAACACGCCGCGCAAACGGAGAACCGGGAGCCCCACCAGCACGCCGACGATCCCCGCCAGCAACAGGCCCGCGAGGATGTTCAGCGCAAGAGGCGTGTGCCAGTACAGGTCCATCAGCACCGCGGTGTAGGCGCCGATCGCCATGAAGCCCGGAGCCGCGAGGGAGAGCTGCCCGGAATAGAGAACGATGAACATCGACGAGGCCAGGATGCCGTTGATCCCGATCTGCGCGATCAGAAGGGTGTGGGAGTTCCAGAATCCGACCGGGTCCGTGAACAGCTGGATGAAGAAGTCCATCTGGCCTAGTGTCCTGCCCCGGAGGTTCGGCGGAAAATCGCCGTATCGGCGGCCGAGATCAAGGCGCCGGCGAGCAACGCAGCGCGCATGTCGGAAGACCTGTAAGCGAGTAGCGCAGCCGGCAACGCAGAGATCGGACGCCTAGGCGGATGAGCCCGCAGGGTGCCACGGGCGCCGCGCAGCGCCGCCCCTGGCATTTCCGTCGAACTTTCGGAGCGGGACGCTAGATTCGGATCCGCCCCGTCCGGGTACCCTAGATTCGTGCTCTCTCCCCTCACCAAGCTGCTCGACCCGAACGAGCGAGAGGTCAAACGCCACCTCGTGGTGGCCACCGCGATCACCGCCCTGGAGCCGGAGCTCAAGGCGCTCGACGACGCGGCCCTGCGAGCGCGGTCGGACGAGCTCAGGGAGAAGGCGAACCAGGGCCACGACCTGGACGACCTCCTGATCGAGGCCTTTGCACTGTGTCGCGAGGCGAGCCGCCGCACGATCGGGCTGCGCCATTTCGATGTACAGCTGGTCGGCGGCCTCGTCCTGCACCAGGGAAAGATCGCCGAGATGAAGACCGGAGAGGGCAAGACCCTCGTGGCGAGCCTGGCCCTGTACCTGAACGCCCTGGCCGGCAAGGGCGTCCACCTCGTCACCGTCAACGACTACCTGGCACGCCGTGACGCGGGCTGGATGGGCCCCATCTACGTCCTCCTCGGCATGAGCGTGGGCATCAACGTCGGCACGGCCGGCACCTACATCTACGACCCGGAGTTCGTCGACGAGACCCACGGAGATCCTCGCCTCCAGCACCTGCGGCCGGTTACGAAGCGCGAGGCCTACATGGCCGACATCACGTATGCCACCAACTCCGAGCTCGCTTTCGACTACTTGCGCGACAACATGGCGCGCGACCTGGCGCAGTGCAGCCAGCGGCCATTGAATTACGCGATCGTCGACGAG
>DATFVI010000027.1:0-10562 GCA_035260405.1 Candidatus Dormiibacterota bacterium | reverse complement strand
TTCACGCTCAACGGCGGCCACATCTGGCCGATCCTGACCGGCGCCACTGAGCACGGCATCCGGATCATCGACGTGCGCCACGAGCAGTCGGCCGCGTTCGCGGCCGAGGGTTGGGCGAAGGTGACCCGCCAGGTCGGTGTCGCCGCCGTCACCGCAGGACCCGGCGTGACCAATGCGGCGACCGCGCTCGCCCAGGCCCAGTCGGGCGACAGCCCGATCTTCGTGATCGGCGGCCGGGCGCCGGCGGCCCGGTGGGGCATGGGCTCGCTGCAGGAGATGGATCACCTCGAGGTCGTGCGGAGCCTGACGAAGAAGGCCGTCACGCTGGAGTCCGCGGAAGAGGCGTACGGACTCGCGGCCGAATGCATGCGCACAGCGCTGAGCCGCCGCACAGGCCCGACCTTCATGGACGTCCCCCTGGACACCTTCATGTTGGGGGCGGCGGACGTACCCGAAGCCACCGAGCACTTGACCCCCGATCTCGGATCGTCGCCGGACCCAGACCTCGTCCAGCACGCCGCCAGGTTGATTCGGGAGGCGGAGCGGCCGGCGGTGATCGCGGGCGGCACCGTGTGGTGGGCTCACGCCGAAGTGGAGTTGAAAGACCTGATAGAGACAGCCAGTCTGCCGCTGGTGGTCAACGGCATGGCCCGCGGCGTGCTGCCGCCCGGCCACCCGCTCTTCGTGCAGCGTGCGCGAGGGCCTGCCCTCGGCGAAGCCGACCTCATCGTGGTGATCGGTGCGCTGCTCGACTTCCGGCTCAACTACGGCCAACCACCCGTCTTCGCGGAGGATTCCCGCCTCATCTACATCGACGCCGACGCGTACCGCAAGCCGAGGCCAGCGGAGGTCGCGATCTACGGCGACGTCAAAGCCGCGCTTTCCGCGCTGGTCGCGGCCGTCAGCGGCACGCCAGAACGTGGAGCATGGCTCGAGAAACTTCGGGAAGCCGACGCCGCGTCACGCCGGCGCGACGAGGCCATGACGCGGTCCGACTCGTCGCCGGTGCACCCGGCGCGGCTGATCGCCGAGGTCGACGCCTTCTCGGACGAAGACGCGATCCTGGTCGGCGACGGCGGAGACTTCATCTCGTTCGCCGGCCGGGTCATCGAGCGCGCCCGGCCAGGGTTGTGGATCGACCCCGGACCGTTTGGCGCCCTGGGCTCCGGACCGGGATATGCGATGGCGGCCAAGCTCGCGCACCCCGGGCGGCAGGTGGTGCTGCTGTCCGGCGACGGGGCCTTCGGCTTCTCGGCGATGGAGTTCGACACGATGGTCCGCCACGACATCCCGGTCGTCTGCGTAGTCGGCAACAACGGGATCTGGGCGCTGGAGAAGCACCCGATGCTGAACATGCTCGGGGTGAGCATCGCGGCCGATCTCGGGGACCGGACCCGCTACGACAAGGTGGTCGAGGCGCTCGGAGGTTACGGGGAGATGGTGGACCGGCCGGAGGAGATCAGGCCGGCCCTCGAACGCGCGTTCAAGTCAGGGCTGCCGGCCTGCATCAACGTAATTTGTGACCCTTCCGCGGAATATCCGCGATCATCTGTGCTGATGTGAGCGCAGCACAGCTCAAGCCCGTTGTCGAGGCAGACGAATGGAGAACTGCCCAGGCGCAGTTCGACGAGGCCGCCGAAATCATCAAGCTCGAACCGTGGCTGCGCGAGGTGCTGCGCGAGGTGCAGCGCGAGTTCACGTGCAACTTCCCCGTGAAGATGGACAGCGGTCACATGAGGATGTTCACCGGCTACCGCGTGCAGCACAACATCAACCGCGGCCCGGCCAAGGGCGGCATCCGCTACCACCCTGATGTCTCACTGAACGAGGTCAAGGCGCTCTCCATGTGGATGACGTGGAAATGCGCCGTGGTCAACATTCCCTTCGGCGGCGCCAAAGGCGGAATCATCGTCAACCCGAAGGAGCTCTCGCTCAACGAGCTCGAGCACATGACGCGCCGGTTCGCGACCGAGATCTCGATCCTCATCGGCGCCGACCGCGACATCCCGGCTCCCGACGTCAACACCGACGGCCAGACGATGGCCTGGATCATGGACACGCTGTCGATGCACCTCGGCTACTCGGTTCCCGCGTCCGTGACGGGCAAGCCGATCGAGGTCGGCGGATCGCTCGGCCGCATCGAGGCCACAGGCCGCGGCGTGACCATCTGTGCGATGGCGGCGCTGGAGCATCTGAACCGCCTGCCCCATCAGACGCGCGTCGCGGTGCAGGGGTTTGGCAATGTCGGCAGCATCAGCGCCAAGCTGCTCGAAGAGTCAGGCTGCACGGTGGTCGCGGTGTCGGAGGACTACGGGGGCATCTACAACCCGCTTGGCCTCTCGATCAAGCGGGTGCTCGAGTACCGCGCCCGCGAGAAGACGCTGAACGGTTTCCCCGGCGCGCAGGAGATCGGCAACCAGGAGCTGCTGGGCGTCGACTGCGACCTGCTGGTGCCCGCCGCCATCGGCAACCAGCTCACCTCGCGCAACGCGCGCGACGTCAAAGCGAAGCTCATCGTCGAGGGCGCCAACGGGCCCACAACCCCTGAGGCGGATGCGATCTTTCGCGAGCGCGACATCTTCGTCGTGCCGGACATCCTGGCGAATGCGGGCGGTGTCACGGTTTCCTATTTCGAGTGGGTGCAGGACTTACAGTCGTTCTTCTGGTCCGAGCACGAGGTCAACCAGAAACTGAAGGCGATCCTTTCGAGAGCATTCTCCGAGGTGCTCAAGACCAAGCTCGAGAAAAAGGTCGACATGCGCATGGCCGCGTACTGCCGGGCGGTGGCACGCGTTGCCGGCGCCACACGCGAGAGAGGCCTCTACCCCTAGCCGGTGAGATCCCTCTCGGAGCTAACGGGCCAGAACCTCGTCTGGAACGTTCAGGCCGGCAGCGCGGGCATTCCTGACCAGGCTCAGCAGAGCTACGTGCTCTTCATGGGCACCGAGCCTGTCGTCCAGGCACAGACGATATGGCAGCGCAACGATCACTTCGACGTGATCATGGAATCGGGCGAAGGCACCTACCAGGTGCACATGGACCTTACGGGCCCCAAGCGGTCCTCGGTGGTCTGGAAGCTCGGCGAGACCGCAAGCGCCGCGGCCTTCGAGCTCGTGTCCGAAAGCATCATCACTTGCACCGGGTGGATCAACACCGCCAGCCAGCGAACACTGGCGTGGGCGCCGACGCACGAGATGGGCGGGGAGTACGCCATCTTCGTTCCAGGCGGCCCGCGTTTGATCACCCTCGCGGCGGCGGCGTCGCTCCACATCGGAGGGAACCCGGGCGCGATGACCCTCGCGCCGGAAATGGCCGGCGATGCCGAGCTGGCCCCGCTCGTCGCGCTGGGCCTCGCCATCGCCAACGAGCAGGTGCGGCTGCTCCACCGGGCCGTGACACCGGGTGGCCCTGGTCAACAATTCCAGCCCACACCCGAGCAGCTGAAGCAGATGGAGGACGTTTTCAAGCTCCTGGGCTTAAAGGTCCGTCCAACCTAGTGTCCGACTAGATCTCTCGGGTTCGGAAGCTCCAGATGCTCAGGCCCAGCATGAGACCGAACCACACGACGACCCAGGCGAGGAACGGCAGCGGCGGCGGGTCGACCGCTGCGAACGGGTTGGCTCGACCCACTGTGCCCGCGGCTCGCAGCGTGGCGAGGACGGCGTCCGGTTCCATCGCGTAGATCGCGCCGCGCCACAGCAGGTCGGTCGGGAGGATCAGGTGGCTGATCACGCCCACGTTTTCCACCGCCTGGTTCTGAAGACCTGTGCCGACGTTGCCCACGACACCACCGATCCAGCCCATGAGCCACGCGACGAGCGCGATCACGCCACCGGTGATGCCAGAAAGGCGCGTCGAAAGTACAAGACCAAGCGAGAGAAGCGCGAGACCTTCCGCTCCGACGTAGAGGACCAGGTCGACCGGATGCGGCGGTACATATCCCGTCGCCCAATCCACCGCGATGATCTCCAGGAACGCGGAGCCCGCGGCGTAGATCGCGACCAGCACCGCCAGGCCGAGCCATTTTCCGATCACGACCTCGCTGCGACGCACGGGCCGGGCGAGCATCGACAGCAGAAGGCCACTTTCGACCTCGCTCGAGATCAGCGGCCCCGCCACGACAGCAGCGCTCAGCGCGAGCACCCCGCTGTACATGAAGGTGACGACGATCAGGAGCTGGGAGGTGATGAGGGCGACCTGCTGGGGCGCCAGAACATTGCCGGCGGAGTTGGTCACCGTCGTGATCTTGTGAAAGCCCCACGCGGAAAACCCGACGACGATCAGAGTGAGGATGATCAGCGCGAGGATGAGGCGCCGGCGCGACGTCTCCTGCACGGTGAGCCGCGCGATGACGAGGGTTGGAGGCACTACTTCTCCTCCTCTTCGAGCAGCTGGAGAAAGCGGTCTTCCAGGGTTTGGTGCCGCGGCGACACCTCGAACACCTTGCCACCCAGGCCGACGATCGCGGACACCAGCTCCGGCACCCGGTCGGGCTTCAGGTTCGTAAACGTGAGGTGATCTCCCTCCTCGTCGATGTTCCCAAAATCGGCGAGCTTCGTCCTGGCCGCGGCATCGAGGTCCGTGACGCGGACCTTGACCGCGTTGCCGCCAAGCAGCTCGTCCATCGTCCCGGAGGCGATCACTCGACCGTGGTCGACCACCGCCACGCGGTCGCACACCTGCTCCACCTCGCTGAGGAGGTGCGAGTTCAAAAACACGGCGGTGCCACGCGACGCGAGGCCGCGAATGATCTCGCGGACGTCGTGACGCCCCACCGGATCGAGCGCTGACGTGGGCTCGTCCAGGAAAACCAGCTCGGGTTCGCCGAGCAGCGCGGCGGCCAGTCCGAGGCGCTGCTGCATTCCTTTGGAAAATGTGCTCACCCGATCGCCGGCGCGATCGGTCAGCCCAACCGTGTCGAGGGCTGAAGTGAGCTCGTCGTTCCAGCTCGAACGAGGCAGCGGCGCGAGCTCGCAGTGAAGGGCGAGGACCTCGCGGGCGGAGAGCCAGCCCTGGTAGCGGAACAGCTCCGGCAGGTAGCCGATCTTGCGTCGGGTCTGGAGGTCTCCGATCGGCCGGCCGAGCAGCGAGGCCTGGCCTGAGGTGGGCTTGAGGAGTCCGAGGAGCAGTTTGACCGAGGTCGTCTTGCCGGCGCCGTTCGGTCCAAGAAAACCGAAGACCTCGCCGCGAGGCACCGTCATCGAAAGGCCGGCCAGCGCGACGGTGTGCCCGAATCGCTTGGAAAGGTTGACCGTCTGGATGGCCGGCGAGCCGGCAGCCGTCCCCGGCGGGGCGGCTGCCGCCTGTTCGATTACATCAGTCACGAGTGCAGGCTATAACGCCTGCTCAGCTCAATTGGTTAGCGATGTTGACGGCGTCATCTCGCTTGATGGTGCCGACGACTCCGTACACGACTCCGTGCTTGATCCAGATCACGCCGGCGCCGACGCCTGTGTTGTCGCCGAGGGCCAGGCCCTGGACACCCTGGATCGTCACCTTTGACGACGTGGCGAACTGGACCGGGATCGGGATCGGCAGCGTGGTGCTTGGATCGCCGATGGCGTTGATCGCCGCCTTCAGCTCTGGCGAGATGCCTGGCTGGGACAGGAGGTACTTCTCGAACTGCACCACGGTGACCTGAGACGACGTGGCGACCGGTGCGCTCGTCTCGCCGACGATCAGCTGAGGCAGGGCCGCCTGGGTGATGTCCGAGCCGGCGGCCGGCTTGTTGATGTTGCCGTAGATCTCAGCCACCGCCGGACCAACCGTCACGGTGAGCTGTGCACCTTCTATTCCGGCCGGCAGCGCGGGAAGCGTCTTGCCCGCCTGCGCCGCGGCCGCGGTCGCCTTGGCCGTGCTGAACGTGAACACAGCCGTCGCCTGCCCCATCGCCGCGTAGGTCACGGTCGACGAGACGCCGGCCGGCAGGTTGGCCACTTTAGGCACTGGCAGCCCGGAAATGGTGTGCGCTTCTTCGGCGCTGGTGGCGATCTGCGGCTGCGGCTGCTTGGTCCACGAGACCGTCCCGTATGCGCTGAGCTGCGACAGCGCCTCCATGTCCGCCATCGTCACGGGGACCGGCGTGAGCGTCTGAGGCGTGAACGTGTTGCCGCCCTCCGCGATCGCGGTGACCAGCAGCGCGACCGCAGCAACCGCTGTTGCAAAACCGAGGACGACGGGCCGGGATCGCGGCCGCATCACGGGGATGCGGAACCCGAACCTCGGGCGTGCCGCGGGCGCCGAGCGCACGCGGTTGAACGCGGACGTGACCTCGAGCTTGAGCTCAGGAGCCGCCATAAGGCTGGAGATCGCGAGGGCGTCCTTCGACACCGTCCCGTACCGGGCCTGGCACTCCGCGCAGGTTTCGAGATGGCGCTTGTCGGCGCCGCCGTGAGCATCCGGATCGTCAACCATCCGGCGCAGTGTTCCTTCAGATAGATGTGCCACGTGTGACCTCCTTGCGCAGACTGGCTTCCGCGCGCCTCAACAATGTTCCGACCTGACCGATACCGACGCCGAGTGCCTGGGCGACCTCCGCGTAGCTGAGGCCGCTGGCGCGGAGCACGAGCACCGCCGCGGGCTTGGGCGCGAGGCGGGCCAGCGCTTCGCGGACCTGGCGGCGATCCTCGCTCACCTCGAAGAGCTTCTGCGGATCGACCGCACGATCGCTCTCTTCTGCCGCCTGGGCCAGCTCGCGCTTCTGCCGGCGTCGCGATCCACGCAGCCGGTTCAGCGCGGTGTGGGCGGCCGCGCGGTGCAGCCAGGCGGGTGCGTATTGGGCGCTGGCCGAATGAAGGCGATGGAAGTCGACGAAGACCTCCTGCGCCACGTCCTCGGCCTCGTGCTGGTCCATCAAGACACGGTTCGCGATGCCTGCCACCCTCCCGTACTCGGTTCTGAAAAGGGCCTCGAACGACTCGTCGTCAGTACGAGGAGTCGCCACCGCTCTCACCCCGAGGTTCATGCCCACTGAATGACAAGCACCGTGGACGGCCGTTTTGTGACATCACTGAGCGGAAGGTTTTCGGCGCCCGAAGACGTGGAGCGTCAGCTCGCGGAGGAACGGGCCGCCCCAGATGCCCACCGACAGCAAGCTCACGAAGATCACGACCGCGTCGATGCTCTCTCGGCCACGGCCTGTCCAGTACACGTCCTGGAGGTTGAGCCAGAGTGCGAATTCGTCGAGCGCAAGGGCAGCACCGACGCCGTAGGCGATCGCCGTGACGCTCGATAGGAGACTGGAGGTGGTGCCCGCTTCGATCAGCCAGATGTAGCCGACGACCAGGAGCAGGAGGATGCCCCACACCAGGTGGTGGATGTGAAGGCCGCCGCTCGAGACATTGTGAAACGGGCCGACCCCGGCTCTGATCAGGTGCGTGATTCCCCGCACGATCGCGAAGGTCAGCAGAAATCCAAGCGAGGCCAGGAAGAGGCGCTCCCTGCGCTCGTTCTGGAAATGAAACCCGTAGATCTCCCTTAGCGTTTTCAGCCGGCGAGTGATCTCCGGTGGCGGGCGCTCCGCGCGAGCTCGTCCTCGAGGATGGTGAAATCCGTGCGGGGCAGCGCGTGGATGTGACCTTGGAACGCCAGCGTCCAGTGCTCGGGCGGCCACTTGCGCACGTAGTCGAGGCGGTAGGCCAGGTCCTTCGCGGGAATCCAGTCGGCGTCCTCGAGCACGATGTCAGCCCGGATGTGGACGCGCCACGGGTAGTCCTCGTCACGCCGCGCCGACCGCCAGATGGGCGTGTGGTCCTCGTACATCGGGGAAGCCACCGTGACGCTGGCCGCGAACGCGGCCCGTCCAGTGACGTAATAGAGCATGCGATCGCCGACGTGCATCGTCTCCACTCGGCGCCGGTGGCGGCTCTTCAGGCCCTGGATGGTGAACCCGTGCTCGCGCGTCTTGCGGAAGTTGTCGGGCGAGCTGACGATCATCCAGAACTGAGAGGCGCGCCCCTCCGTGCGGCCGGATTTTCTCTTGCGGCGCGGGCGGCCCGACCTGGCGGGCCTGTCGCCTGTTGGTGCTGGAGCGGCTTCGGGTGTGTCGGACACGACGGAGATTGTCTCCTTACTCCGACAGCGGGGGCGGGGTGGGCGCGAGCACCTGCGGCTCTGGCAGCAGGACGGTCAGGTTCCGGATCTGCGCGATGTGAGAGATCTCGTGACGCGCCACCATCCGGCAGACCTCCAGCAGGGTGATGTCGCCTGCGCGTGGGTCGCGCAGCTTGCGGTCCCACTCGGTCTTGCCCCAGCCGTGCAGGAGGTCGACCGTGCGGCGGCGGATGCGAGCGAAATCCTCGAGGGCTTCGGAGAGGGGGCGGTTGAGCTCGTCCTCGTGGCCGGGATCGATGGTCGCGCGCACGTCCGCGCTGGCGACACCGTCCAGGTGGGCGTGCCGGAGCAGCGCGTCCACCTTCGACCCGGACTCGAGCAGGTGCGCGATCAGGCCCCCCAGGGTCTGGAACGCCGGGCCGTGGCGGTAGCGCAGGCGCGGCTCGTCGAGCCCGTAGACCAGGTCGCCGATGCGCTCCGGGACCGAGCTCATGAGCAGGGCGACGTCGGCCGGGGTCATCTCCTCTTCGAGATCCATGTCATCTGAGTATGTAGCCTTTGAGTAATGGCCCAGGTTCAGGCGGTCTGTGACAAGTGCGGGGGGAAGCTGGTTCCGAGCGCCGCCTACTGCGAGAGGTGCGGCGAGCGGACGCGGCGGGCGCGCAGGCTGGTCCGGGTCGCGATCCGGGTCGAGCTGCTCTTTTTCGTGATGGTGGTGGCGGTCGTGATCGGGTTCACGTGGATCTACGCCGCACAGCACTGAGGCGGCGTCTCCCCGGCCGTTCGGGCACGAATGGTCGCATCCACTGCCAGGGATACGGCCATTCGGGCACAAATGGTCGCGGCCACTGCGAGGGATACGGCCATTCGGGCACAAATGGTCGCGGCGACTGCTAGGGATACGGCCGTTCGGGCATAAATGGTCGCGATTCAGCGGTCGGAATCGTTCGGGACCGCCCTCAGAAAGCGTTCGGACAACTTGTTCATGTGAGCTAGCAGCTCGGGTGGTTCGGTCACGCTGAAGTCCGCGTCCAGCATGCCCAGATAGAGCGCCAGCATCTCGATCGTGTTCGCGGTCCCGTGGACGGCGCACGTTTCGTCGTCGATGGGCTCCACGAGGATTCCCCGCGGCACTCGCTCTGTGATGACCGACGCCGGGGCTTGAACGACTGCGCGCGCGTGGTAGGTCATCGGAACCGAGCGCACGTTCCTCATCACGTACTCGCCGATGTCTTTGGCCGGCGGCTCGCGAGGTGTGAACCTGGGGCCGTTCGGGCTCCGCAGCTGCAGGCGGTCGACACGGAACGTTCGCCAGGCCCGGCGGTCCCTGTCCCAGGCGACGAGGTACCAACGACGGCCCAGGTGGACCATCCGGTAAGGCTCGACTGACCGCGTGCTTTCGGTGCCGTCGTGCTTCCGGTAGTCCATGCGGAGCACCTCGGCGTCGCGACACGCGGTCGCGATCGTGGAGAGCAGCTGCGGCTCAACCGTGGGCCCCGGAAAGGCAACCGGCACCGTGTACGCCGACAGCGCGTTGACCCGGCGGCGCAGGCGCGACGGCAGGACCTGCTCCAGCTTCACCAGGGCGCGCACCGACGTCTCCTCGATGCCCGCCACGCCACCGGTCGATGACCGCAAGGCCACCGCAACGGCCACCGCCTCGTCGTCGTCGAGCAGGAGCGGCGGCAGCGCCGAACCCGCGCCGAGCCGGTAGCCGCCCGCTACCCCCGGCGCGGCGCCCACCGGGTAGCCCAGCGAGCGCAGGCGAACCATGTCGTTGCGGATGGTCCGCGTGCTGACCTCCAGCCGCTGCGCCAGGTCCGAGCCGGACCATTCGCGGCGCGACTCCAGAAGGGTCAGAACCCGCAGCAGGCGTTCGGAGGTGCTCAGCATCCTGGTTTCGAGATTGAATCCTATTTAGGAAGCGAACGTTCCGCAATAGGCCATAGCCTGACGTCTGCAACACGGCAGATGAACAGGAGGAAGAAATGACCCAGAACGCTTCTCGCTCGCAGGTGATCCTTGCCACCCTTGGAGTGGCCATGGCGCTGCTCCTGGCGGCCCTCGACCAGACCGTCGTCGGTGTCGCGATGCCGCGGATCGTCTCCCAGCTGCACGGCATCGAGTTCTACGCGTGGGTCACGACGGCCTACCTGATCAGCTCGACCACCCTGGTGCCGGTGGCCGGCAAGCTCGGTGACATGTTCGGCCGCAAGCCTTTCATGCTCGCCGGCATGGTCGGATTCATCGCTGCGTCGGCGCTTTGCGGCCTGTCGCAAAACATGCTCGAGCTCGTGCTCTTCCGAGCCACCCAGGGCATCTTTGGCGGCGTGCTGTTCGCGTCGACATTCGCGGTCATGACCGACCTCTTTCCGCCTGAGCAGCGAGCGCGAATGAGCGGGGTGTTCGGCGCCATCTTCGGGCTCTCCTCGGTCATCGGGCCGTCGCTCGGTGGATTTCTCACCGACGGACCCGGCTGGCGCTGGGTCTTCTACGTCAACATCCCGCTG
>DATFVI010000026.1:0-5684 GCA_035260405.1 Candidatus Dormiibacterota bacterium | reverse complement strand
GCTGGAGGTCCGATCGAACATGATCAACTTCTGCGTCGCGACCTCGGCCATCGCGACGTGCTTGCGCTTCGTAAATGCGTGTTCCGGGGCGCACACCAGGACGAGCTCCTCGGTGTGAAAGGGTCGCAGCTCCAGGTCGGGGTGCCGGATGGTTCGCCCCAGTCCGAGCTGGACCTCATCGCGCACGACCAGGTCGACGACATCCTCGGAATGACCGGTCCTCACCGAGACCTCGACCCGCGGGTGCCTGGCGACGAACCGCTCGAGCAGCTCGGGCAGGACGTAAGTGCTTACCGCGGGGGCGGCTGCGATCATCAGGTGGCCCGACGAAGCGGTCATCACCTGCTCGAGCGCGTCGCGCCCATCGACCAGGGCTCGCAGAGCGCGCTCGGCAAACGGGATCCAGGCCCGCCCCGCGTCGGTGAGCCGCATGCCGTGGGGCGTGCGCAGGAACAGGGGTGTCCCGAGCTCTTTCTCCAGCCCGTGGAGGCGCGCGGTCAGCGTGGGCTGGGTGATGAAGAGGGCTTCGGCGGCCCGGCTGACGCTGCCGCGCCGGGCGACCTCGAGAAAGCCCTCGACCTGCACCAGCTGAATACCGCTGGGCTTGCCGTTACGTGATTCGTCTATGGCCACGGCCTTGGCCACAAATTCTATCTATGGGCGGGACTTGCGGAGCACGACCGTGACCGCCCATATCGTCAGCGCCCAGACGGGGCCCATGGTGATGACAAAGGGCCGGATCGTGTCGCTGGCCGAGTTGGAGTTGCGGTCGAAGGCCTGGAACACCAGCACGGTTCCGAGCAGCAGGACGGCGAGCGCGAGCACGACTCCGCCCACGGACGACCATCTCATGCTCCGGCCAACGTCGATTGGCGAGCGACGGTTACGGAATTTCTCGGGCGGCTCGTCACGTTCTGGATTGAGATGAAAGCTCTATTTGGTTTCCACATGCCCAATTTCACTTTCCCCGG
This sequence comes from Candidatus Dormiibacterota bacterium, assembly GCA_035260405.1. Classification (GTDB taxonomy): domain Bacteria; phylum Chloroflexota; class Dormibacteria; order Dormibacterales; family Dormibacteraceae; genus Palsa-870. Next base: position 4,713 of record DATFVI010000026.1, on the reverse strand, counting down.
TGTGCCCAACGAGGGCCTGTTCGACCGCGTTGTACACCAGGCCAAGGCGGCCGAGAACGCCGGCTTCGACCTCGTGACCGTGATGGACCACTTCTATCAGATCCGCGGTATCGGTCCCGAAACGGACCCCATGATGGAGGCCTACACGACCCTGGGGGCGCTGGCCGCCAGCACGTCACGCGTCAAGCTCGGCACACTCGTCACCGGGGTCACCTACCGCAACCCCGCGATTCTCGCCAAGCAGGTCACCACGCTCGACGTGATTTCCAAAGGGCGCGCCATCCTCGGCATCGGCGCGGCCTGGAACGAGGACGAGCACAAGGGCTACGGCGTCGAGTTCCCGACGATCGGCCAGCGCATGGACCGGCTGGATGAAGCGCTGACGATCGCGAAGCTGATGTTCACGCAGGACCGGCCCTCATTCGAAGGCAAGTACTACAGGATCGACCGGGCGCTCGATGTGCCTCGCCCGGTGCAGCCGGGAGGTCCCAAGATCCTGATCGGCGGGATGGGCGAGCGTCGCACCCTGAGGCTTCTCGCCGAGCACGGAGACATCGGTCACTGGTTCGGCGGCCCGATCGAGGAGCTTAATCGGAAGAAGCAGATTTTCTTCGAGCACTGCGAGGCGGTCAAACGAGATCCGGCCGATGTGCAGCTCACGCTTGGCGGCGGCCTGGTCCTGGTGGATGACGAGAAGGACGGGAAGGCCATCCTCAACAGCCTCAGCCCGGAGCGGCGCGCCATGGCGAGGGTCGCGACGATTCCCCAGGCCGCGGAGGTGATCGGCGCCTGGATGGACGCCGGGTTTACCGGTTTCACGTTCAACAACAACGTCTACGGCACTGACGAGTCGATCGCGCGCGTTGGCGAGCTGATCAAGGTCGTCAACGGCAGTAAGGTTTCAGCCTAAGTTTTGTAGGTCAGCTCGCCCGCTCGCACTGGAACCTTCAGAAAGTTCTCCGGCGGCGCGAGCGGGCAGGCCCACATCGGGCTGTAGGCGCACGAGGCGTTGTAGGCGTAGTTGAAGTCGATGGTCATTTCGCTCGAGCCTGGCGTGATCTCGAGCACCAGGCCGTCGGTGTCCTTGGCCGTGTCGAACAGGTAGCGTCCCCCGCCGTAGGTCTCCCGCCCGGACGTGCCATCGCGAAACGGAACGAACAGGCCGCCGGCATATTGCACGAGACTCAGGACCGTAAGCCGGCAGCTCTCGCCGTGCAGTCGGAACACCAGGTGGCCGGCCCGTCGATACCGGACCGCCCCATCCTCTCCACCCGTATCGATGAGGAGCTCCGAGCCCTCGCCCGGCTCGCAGCGCGCACTGACCCGGTAAGCGGGGTCATGCGCGAAGTAGTGAAGGCCGGCGAACGAGCCGCGTTCCTCCGGCTCGATCGGTGACTGGGGGTGAGTCCGGAACAGCTCGTCGCGTCCTCTCCTGAAGCGGCCCACAGCGTCAGGTCCGGTGGTTCGGTAAAGGTCGCCCACCCGGCGTCGCCAGTCGACGAGGTCGAGGAGCCCCTGCGGATCAGTGGCCGTCAACTGGCAGCGCACCTTTTTCTGTAGGGGTGAGCCTGTATGCCGCGTGTGGCGGCAGGCTCGAAAGCGCCTGGTGCACGTCGTCTTCGGTCGCGTCGGTGACCGTGAGGAGGTAACGATGGGTGTTCGCATCGGCAACCTCGGGCGCCGGAATCAGCACCGGCACGGCGGCCGCGGCGACAGCCTCCAGGGGTGCGGGCTTGGCGTCCGCAGGGCTGCTCGGCGACCTCGCGGCCGAATCCGCCCTCAGCACTCTCCAGTGATAGAAGCCGACCCCCGCGGCGACGAGGATCACCCCGAGGTAATGCCCGAAATCCAGATTCGCGCTGTCCGCCAGAGCCGGGTGCGCGCTGAAGGCTTGACGCAGCACGGAAGCGAGCATTCCGACACCGGCGCCGAGGATTGCGAGCACGCTGGCCAGCAGCGCGGCCCAGACGTAGAGGCGGCGTGGCAAAGCCTGGCGATCGGCGGCCCAGGGCGCCTGGCGCCAGTGCGCGAGCCAAACCACCGCGCCCACCACCAGCAGCGTGAGCCAGAGGCTCACCGGGTTCTTCCAGTCCCCAGCCGGGACTCCGATGATCGGAGCCTCTGCCTGCTCAGCGAGTGTCCAGAGCAGGCCGCCGGCGCCGATCGCCCAGGCTCCAAGCGAAACGAGCGCGACCAGGTTCGTATACAGGCGCCGGATTCCTGCCTGCCGTTCAGCCTCTTGCGCCGCAGAGTCCTTCGCCAGCCGCCGTCGCATGAAGAACCACGCGGTTCCGTAAACAACCAGCTGCGATGCCGGCGCCGCGAGAGCGCCCAGGATGTCGTTGCCGACGCCGCCAGGGTTGTTTACGCCAAGCGCTTGCGCCAGCGCGTAGTACAGAATCTGGCTGGCGCCGACAAGGGCGATCGTGATGCTGACGCCGACGACGATGAAGCCTTGCACCGCACGAAGGGTCGAATTGCGGTCATCAGCGAGGTGGTTCCGACGGACCGCGTAAGCGTGGAAACCCCACACCGCGAGAGCGGCCAGGGCGAGTCCCGCAGGGTCTCCCAAATATCTGTAGTCAGCGAGCGAGCTCTTCGCGGCTCTAAGCCAGGCCAACTCAATCAGACCGCTGGCGCCGTACAACATCACCAGCAGGGCGATGAGCAGGACGCCGTACATGTACCAGCGCCGGAGGGTGGCGGAGGCTCCAGCCTCGCCTACGGCGGATCGATCCCGCGCCGCGACCCGGAAATGGAAAGCCCAAATCGCCAGGAAGACGATTGCAACCCAGCCCGCCTGCGAGGTCGCGAGCCAGTTCTCTTGCGCAGGGCACGAGATACCGGGCGGCGGAAGGCCCTTGAATCCGGTGGACCGGGTTACCGCTGTGCAGGTGTCGAGGATTGGGCGCAGGAGGTCGCCCGCGGTCATCGCAAGGGCGACCAGGACCCCGATCGAGCTTGCGAGGCACGCCCAGTAGAAGTAGAGGCGGCGGATCGCGGAGGAGCGTTCGTTCGGGTTGCGCATCGCCGAGCGCCACGCGAACCAGAAGTGCACGCCCCAGACCGGAAGCGCGACCAGTGTCATTGCGGTGAAGCCCGCCAGCTGCGTCCGGCTGCTGTCCGCGGATGGATCGTTGAAGACGAACAGCAGGACGGTGACGCCGAGCAGGGCAAGTCCTCCTGCCAGGAGACCCAGGCTGGCCGCGCTCACCAGGTAGAGGTAGAGCCGCCGCAGAGTCATGGGCCGAACCGTACTACCATGCGCGGGTGATCTCTCAAGAACTGCTCGAAATCCTGGCGTGCCCGAAATGCCATACCAAGGTGGAGCTCAAGGAACCCGACCAGCTGCGCTGCCCGAACTGCAAGGTCCTCTATCCGATCGTCGACGGCATCCCGGTGATGCTTATCGAAGAGGCGAAACCCGAGAAGGATTAGGCGGCGCAGGCGTACCCGCTGGTGTCCGTCGGGGTCGGGTGTGATTGGGCCTGGTTGACGTCTCCCGAGATCTCGCCGTCGCTCAGGGCGTAAGCCTGGTTCGGATCGCCCGCCGACGTGGCGAACACAAGGCCCATCACGCGGCCACCGAGATCCACCAGCGGACCGCCCGAGTTTCCCGGCCGCACCCGCGCCTGGATCACGAGAATCTGCCGCGTGACGAGGTTGGCGTTGTAGATGTCCCGCCCCTCCGCGGGGACCTCTCCGTCGACGATCGCCGGCGACGTCTGCTCGGGGCCTCCGCCCGGGTAGCCGATCACCGCTCCTTTCGTACCGCGGTCGGCGGTTCCGAAAGTCAAGGGCGCCCCTCTGTATCCGGGAACGTAGAGCACGGCCACGTCGCGCTCCGGGTCGAAGAAGATGACCGTCGCATCCATCCGGCCGCCGCTCGGCGTCTCGATCATGTGCGTGCTGGTCCCGGAAACGACGTGTGCGTTGGTGACGATGTAGCCGGGCCCGACCGGAAAACCGCTGCCGGTGACCATGCCCCCGCAGCCGATGCCCGACACCATCACCACCGAGTCCGCCGCGCGTTTGACCTCGACCGTGTCGACCGCGGCGGGGATGGGCAGCGCCGGCGGAAGCGAGCCCGGCTCGAGGCCCGCGAAGACCGGCGAAAAATTGACGCCGGAGAGGATTCCCTCGACGCTCGCGAGGAAGGCAGGCGGCCGCGGAGCCGCATGGTCGAGCGAACGCAGCACCACCGACCGCTGTATCTGCTGCGCAATCTCCTGGCTCGGACCACGTGAAAAGCTCAGCCCGAGAAACCAGCACATCGTCAGCACAGCAACCACGGAAAGTGCGGCGCCGCCGATCGAGTCGGTCGCGGTGTGAACGCCCGCGCGAAGGATGCGGCGGCGGATCGGCTCTCCGGCGGCGAATCCAACGCTGGAGCCGAGGCTCCCGCCGATCACCAGCACCAGTGCCGCGCCCAGGGGCCGCGCACCGGGATTGTGGATCTCGAGGTAGTTGAGCACGGGGGTCGCGGCGGCGGCGCCCAGCAGGACTCCGCCGGCCAGGCCCGCGTACTGGGCGGCCGAGAGCCAGAAACCGCGCCGGTAGCCATTGGCGATCCCGATCAGAGTGGCGGCCAGGATCACCAGGTCTACGAGGTCAAACCCCATCAGCCTGATAACACCCTAGACGCTAAGAATCTTCACCCGCCGATTTGCCGATAATTGCAGGCGTGGATTTCCTTGTCGGCGAATGGGTCCC
>DATFVI010000025.1:0-3428 GCA_035260405.1 Candidatus Dormiibacterota bacterium | reverse complement strand
TACCAACTATTACCCTCGTCTGTGTTGGAGCCGCTTGCCCATAGCCTGAAGGTGCCGGTCCTGGCTGCTCAGGCGACCCTGGTCGGCGTCTTGATCGGGATCGGGTACGGGCTCTTCTTCTCGGTCGATTGGGCCTTCATTCAGGACATCATTCCGCCCGGCGAGGCAGGCCTCTTCATGGGCTTCAGCAACATCGCCACCGCCGGCTCCGGGGTCATCGCCCGCTTCGTGGGCGGTTTCCTGCTCGAGTTCAACAACGGGCCCAACCTGCTCGGTCTGCCGGGCGGGTATCCGGTCATATTCACGGTGTTCTTCATCTGGCTGCTGCTGGGCGGCCTTCTCATCCTGAAAGTACCGGAGATGCGCAAGCTATGACTGAGATCAACCTCGCCGGACTGTTGCCTTGGGGCGGGCTCGCCGGTGACCCGATCGACGGCGCCGATGTCGTGATCGCCGGCATCCCGTATGACGGCTCGGCCGTTTACCGCAAGGGCGCCGCGCTGGCGCCGAAGCGAATTCGCGAGCTGTCGGCGGTCATGCCGCCCGTCACCGAAGATGCGCGCCCGTTGGCCGGGCTCAAGGTGCACGACATGGGCGACCTCGACGCCGGGACGGACATCGAGTCCGGCTGGTCGAATGTGGCCAACGGATTGGCAAAAGTGCCGGCCTCGGCGCTTCTGACCGTCCTCGGCGGAGACCATTGCACGGCCATCGCCACACTTACCACCCAGCGGTGGCGCCATCCCGACCTCGCGGTCCTGTGGGTTGATGCCCACCCGGACCTGTGCGACTTCTCGCGCGGCGGCCGCTGGACTTGCGGCTGCGCGATGCGCAGGGCTCTCGAGGTCTCGAGCATCGGCCCGGCGCGCGTCGTGATCGCCGGCGGCCGGGACTACGACCCCGAAGAGCTCGAGTTCATCCGCTCTCGAGGCATGCTGCTCGTGTCCGCGTCGCAGCTGGTCGGCGACCCGGCTGCTGCGCGCATGGTCGCCGAGGCGCTTGCCGGTAAGAGCCTGCACGTTTCATTCGACATCGATGCCCTCGACCCGGCCTTCGCTCCCGGCACCGAGATCCCCTCCGCCGGCGGTCTGACCACCCGTCAGGCGATCGACTTTCTGCGCGTCGCCACGGCCGACTCGAAGCTGGTGGGCCTCGACGTCGTCGAGGTCTCGCCGCCATTCGACAATGGAGACATCACGACCCTTGCCGCTTTGAAGTTGATCTTCGAGCTTTGGGGCATGTTCTGGCATGGAAAGCGCTGACGTAGTCATCGCCGGCGGCGGGATCATGGGCTGCGCCCTCGCTTACCAGCTCAGCAAGCGAAAGGTGGATGTCCTGCTGCTGGAGCGCGAGACGCTGGGCTCACAGTCGACCGGCAAGTGCGCGGGCGGCGTGCGCCAGCAGTTCTCCTCGGAGGGAAATGTGCGCCTGCAACGGATGTCAGTGGGCATGCTCGAGCGGTTCGATGACGAGATCGGGCACCCCGCGGACTTTCGTCAGCTCGGCTATTTGTTCCTCCTCACGCAACCCCAGCAGGTTGAGGACTTCCGCCACAACATGGAGATGTGGCACCGCGTCGGACTGACAGAGGCCCGGTGGGTGGACGCCGCCGAGGCCGCGCGGATGGTGCCGATCCTCAACGTCGAGGATGTGCTCGGCTGTACGTTCTGCCCCACCGACGGAATCGCGAGCCCCGCTGATGTGACATCGGGTTATGCGGCGGCCGCCCGCCGGGTGGGGGCGCGATTGAAAGAAGGCGTGGCCGTCACCGGCATCGATGTCGCTTCCGGCCGGGTCCAGGGGGTTCGCACCACGACGGGCGACGTCGCGACCCGCCTCGTGTTCGATTGCGCGGGCGCGTGGTCGGCGTCCATCGGCCGAATGGCCGGCCTCGAGATCCCCATCCTTCCGTACCGCCGTCACATCGCCGTCACGGGCACCTTTCCGGCCGTGCCGCGTACCAATCCGATGACAGTCGATTTCCAGACGTCGCTTTACTTTCATCCGGAGGGGGACGGCGTCCTCATGGGCATGAGCGACCGTGAAGAGCCGCCAGGCTACGTCTCGGACGTCAACTGGGACTTCCTCGAGAAGATGTTCGCGCAAGCAGCGCGCCGAGCTCCGGCTCTGGCCGGGGCCGGCGTGAAGACCGCCTGGTCCGGCCTCTACGAGGTGACGCCCGACCACCAGGCGATCCTCGGACCGATCCCAGAGCTGGAAGGCTTCTGGTGCGCGGCCGGCTTCAGCGGTCACGGCTTCATGCAAGCGCCCGCTGCGGCGCTGCTGCTCACCGAGCTGCTGCTGGATCAGCAGTCCGAGATCGATATCTCGTCTTTCGGCTTCGAGCGCTTCGCCAGGGGCGCGTTGGTAAAAGAAAGAAACGTCATCTAGCTGTAGTTCCCACACACCCTGTTGACAGATAGAGGGCCTTCCTAGACGGTCTGGGTGTTCACCCACCAGATCGCAGGAGGCCCTCGACATGCATCGTAGACCTCGACTCAACCTGTTCGGTCGGCAGCTGATCATCGAGCGCCTGGCGTCAGGTCGCTCAGCTGCGCTTGTGGCAGAGGAGCTTGGCGTCTCTCGAGCCACGGTCTACAAATGGTGTCGCCGTTATCAGGTTGAGGGTGAAGTCGGTCTCCTTGACCGGTCATGCAGGCCGCTCAGCAGCCCTCGATGCGTCGTGCCGGAAGTGGAAGCCCAGATCCTGGACCTGCGGCGCAGACAGAAGCTGGGGCCACACCGCATAGCGGCTCGACTGGGCCAGCCGCGGTCGACTTGCTACAAGGTGCTGCGACGGCATGGACTGCAGCGCCTCGACTGGATGGACCGTCCCTCCGGCCGTGTGATTCGCCGCTACGAATGGGAGCGGCCGGGCGAGCTCGTCCACGTCGACATCAAGAAGCTGGGCCGAATTCCTGCCGGCGGCGGGCACCGTGGCTATGGGCGCGAGTTGCGGCCGCCGACGGGTAAGCGCGGCGAAGGCTATGAGTTCGTGCACTCAATGGTCGACGACCACTCTCGGTTGGCCTACTCGGAGGTGTTGCCCAACGAGCAAGGAGCTTCCTGTGCGGCCTTTCTTCGCCGGGCGGCTGCGTTCATGGCCGAGCACGGCATTCGGATCCAGCGGGTGATGACCGACAACGCTTACAGCTATCGCTACTCGCTCGACTTCAAACGCGCCCTTGGAGAGCTAGCCGCCAAGCACCTCCGTACGCCGTTCCACCATCCCCAGGTCAATGGCAAGGTCGAGCGGTTCAACCGCACCTTGCTAGAGGAATGGGCCTACGTCAGGGTGTACGACAGCAACGACCAGCGATTGAGCCTGCTAACCAGCTGGGTCCACAATTACAACTTCCATCGCACCCACACCGCGCTCGGAGGCCGCGCGCCCATCGAACGCGTCAACGAGGTCGGTGGGAACTACA
>DATFVI010000024.1:0-16290 GCA_035260405.1 Candidatus Dormiibacterota bacterium | reverse complement strand
GCGGCCGCGACGCCCGCGTGGTGACCGTGACTTCGAACCTCCATAGAGGCGGGTCGATCCATTTCGACGACTTGAGTGGTGAGAAGTCGTACTCGCCGCAGGCCTTCTATCAGCAGTCGAAGTTCGCCAACGTCCTGTTCGGCCTGGAGCTTGAGCGACGGCTACGGGCCGCAAACGCCCCAGTCAAGTCGGTGCTCGCCCACCCTGGGTACGCCGCGACGAACCTGCAGAGCAGCAGTCCGTTGGGCCTCCTGAGAGCAGTCATGACGATCGGCAACTTTGTGCTCGCGCAGAGCGCGGCCATGGGCGCCCTGGATGAGCTCTACGGAGCGGTCGCCCCTGCGGCCGAGAGCGGCAAGCTCTACGGGCCCGACGGCTTCCGCGAGATGCGCGGCTACCCGGTCCAGGTCGAACCGGACCCCGCGGCGAAAAACGAGGAGGTGGCGCGGCGCCTATGGGACATATCGGAGAAGCTCACCGGCGTCACCTGGCGACTGGACAAGGTGAGCGGCTGACCCAAACGCCTCTCCTGCGAACAATGTTTTGGCGTTGATTACGAATCAACCAGTAGGCTTCTGACCGCGCATGGCCTTTGTAACCCGGCTCTCACTTCATCTCGGAGTTGTCGTTTTCCTCGGCGTGGTGCTTCTCTTCGGAGCGGGCATCTTCGCCGCAACTCAAGTTCAGCAGGACCTCCTGCCGGACATCTCCGTGCCGGCCGTGATCGTCATCACTCCGTACCCGGGCGCGTCGCCGGAAGTCGTCGATCAGCAGGTGAGCGTCCCGGTCGGCAACGCGATGCAGGGAGTGGCGGGTGCGAACACCGTGCAGGCCACCGCCACCCAGGGCGCGTCGCTCGTGATCGTCCTCTTCAAGGACGGAACCGACCTGAAGTCCGCCGAGCAGGATGTCAACAGCGCGCTCGGAAGGGTCAGGTCGCTGCTTCCGCCGCAAGCCCTGTCGTCGACGGTGCAGACCTTCTCGACCAACAGCCTGCCAATCCTCACCTACGCGATCTCTGCCGACGAGCCGCTAGGCGACCTGGCGGGCCAGCTCCGTGCCGTGGCGCTTCCGAAGCTGAAAGGCCTCGCCGGCGCTTCCTCGGTCGTGATCAGCGGCGCGCCGACCGATGAGGTGGACGTGACCCTCGACCCCGCCAAGCTGGCCGCGCGCGGCATCAGCCTCGGGCAGGTGGCGGCCGCACTGCAGCAGGCGAGCATCGTTCAATCGATCGGCTCGCTGAAGCAGGGCTCGGCCACCATCCCGATCCAGATCTCTGGGGCGCTCACGAGCCTCGACCAGATCGGGAAGATCACCGTCACCCCCGCGAGCGCGTCGCTCGGGGGCAAGCCGGCGACCCCGGTGAGGATCGATCAGCTGGGGACCGTGCACGTCGTATCGGTGCCGGCCGACACGATCACCCGAACCAACGGCAAACCGAGCATCGGGCTGCAGATCATCAAAGGCCCCAACGCAAACACCGTGACGGTCGCCAACGAAGTCTGGACGGCGCTTCCCGGAATCGAGTCGTCAGTCGGCCACGGCGTCCATTTCGAATCCATCTCGGACCAGGCGACGCCGATCACCCAGGCCATCAGCGACATCCTTCGCGAAGGCCTGGCGGGCGCCATCTTCGCCGTGCTGGTCATCTTCCTGTTCTTGCGCAGCGCGCGCGCGACCGTCGTGGCGGCGATCTCCATTCCGCTCTCGCTGCTCGTCGCGCTCATCGTCCTCTGGCAGCAGGGCATCACGCTCAACATCCTCACGCTGGGGGGCATGATGGTCGCGATCGGGCGCGTTGTAGACGACTCCATCGTGGTGCTCGAGAACATCAGCCGCCACGTGAGCGAGGGGGAACCCCCCCTGGTAGCCGCCTACACAGGGGCACGCGAGATCATCACCGCTGTCTCCTCATCGACCCTCACCACCGTCGCGGTCTTCCTGCCAATCGCTTTTCTGACAGGCATCGCTGGCAGCTTCTTCCGGCCCTTCGCGCTGACCGTCGTGGTTGCGCTGCTGGCTTCGCTGGTCGTGGCGGTCACCGTCGTGCCTCTGCTCGCGTCGCGCCTGCTGCCCGCGGTTCACGCAGAAGGAGTCGAGCGCCGGCTGGGCTTGAGCTGGACGCAGCGGATTTACGTGCCCACGATCCGATGGGCCACAGGCCACAGGCTGCTGACCATCGCCGCGGCCGCGGCGTTCTTCGCGGCGTCGATGGCCCTGATCCCTCTCTTGAGGGTGAACCTGCTCGACCAATCATCCAGCCCCACGTTCCCGATCAGCATCACGATGCCCGCCAACTCCACCCTGGTCCAGACCGACGCCGAGACTCAGAAGGTCGAGGCCCTCCTATCCGGAATTCAGGGAATTACGGCGTACCAGGCGACCGTCGGCGGCCAGAGCGATCCATTCGCACCGCCGGGGACGGTGCCGGCCGATCCCACTCAAGCCTCGGTGCTGGTGCTGGTTCAAAACGGCCAGTACAACAACGCGCTCGCGGGGGTGCAGCAATCCCTGAAGGGCTACGTGGGTCCGGCCAAGATTGGAGTGGGCCAGGCCCAGAACAGCTCGAACGCGAGCAGCAGCCAGATGCAGGTTGACGTGAGCGCGGGCGACAGGTCCACGCTCCAGGTCGCCAACGACGCGGTCCTCGCGGCCCTGTCCAGAGTTCAGGGCCTGGCGGAGCTCAAGACGAACCTCGTCACATCCAAACCCCAGTACCAGCTCGTGCCGACCGACAGGCTTGCGGCTTCGGGCCTCAACATCCAGACGCTCGCCGCCCTCGTGGCCCAGGCGATCAACGGCCAGCTCGCCGCCCAGGCCGTGTTGCCGCAGGGAACCATGGCCGTCCGCGTCCAGCTTCCACCCGGAACCGCCGATACCGCGGCAACGCTTTCTTTGCTTCCCATCCCCACCGCACTGGGAGTCGTGCCGCTCTCGACCCTGGCATCGATCAACCAGGTCAACGGCCCCCAGACCGTGACTCGCGTCAACGGCGACCTCGACGCCACGATCACCGGCACGATTACCGGCAACGACACGCGTGCGGTGCAGACGAACGTAAACAGCGCGCTGGCCGGTGTGTCGCTTCCATCTGGGGCCTCGCTGTCAACCGGCGGCGTGTTCGCCCAGCTCTCGACGGTTCTCACTCAATTCGCGCTTGCGCTGCTGGCGGCCATCGGGCTCGTCTACCTGATCATGGTGGCGACCTTCCGCTCGCTGCTGAAACCATTGGTCCTTCTCGTGGCGATCCCGTTCGCCGCGACCGGCGCGATCATCGCGCTCGTTGTCACCAACACCTCGCTGTCGCTCCCGGGGTTGATCGGAATCCTGATGCTCACGGGCATAGTGGTCACCAACGCCATCGTCCTGCTCGACCTGATCGAGCAGTACCGGGGTCGTGGCCTCAACCTGCACGACGCGATCATCGAAGGCGGCCGGCACCGGCTGCGGCCGATCCTCATGACCGCCTTCGCGACCATGCTCGCGTTAGTGCCGCTCGCGGTGCTGGGCGGAGGCGGCGGGATTGGCGGAGCGTTCATCAGCCGCCCGCTCGCCATCGTGGTAATAGGCGGGCTCTTCACGAGCACCGTGCTGACGCTGGTCCTCGTTCCGGTTCTCTACTCGCTCGCTGCTCGCTTCGCCAGCAGCCGATCGACCGCTGACCTGGATGCCTTGCTCGACGCGGCCGAGGATCGTCGATTCAAGCCTCTCGGTCTCCGCGAAGCGGCCGCAACGGCCCCCGCGCCGCGCGACTACGCGTTCAGCCTAACCCTGGAGCCGGAACCTGGAACGCAGGGCGACCCGAAGGTGCTCCAGGCCCTCACGAAGAACGGTTTGACCGTCGAGCCGGTGGCCGGGACGCCAAAGATGCGCATAGGCGTCCCGGCCATACGGGCGGCGTCGACAGCCGAGGCAACCGCGAAGGCGCGCGACCGCGTGCGCCGGCTCGTACCCGGAACCGGATACCGCCTCTCCGAACCGGAACCGCTCGAACCGCGGAACCTGGCGAGCTGAATCAGCCGCCGGCGATCGCTCCGATGACCAGGTAGGGCTCCCGTCCGGTGGCCACCTCGTCCGGCAGCGGCGCGTCGATCGATGTGTCCGAGAGGTCCTCTTCGCATGCGAAGAACCTGAGCATCGCCCGGCGCCGGTAGGTGACCTGGTCGCGTATCGTGCCGCGCAGCATCGGATAAGCCGCCTCGAGGGCGTCGAGCACGGAGCGCTGCGTGACCGGGCCGTCCACATTCAGCTCGACCTCCCGACCCACGTTGGCAAGCGTCCGCAGGTTCGAAGGAAGCTCGACCCGGATCACGACAAGGTCTGGGCCTCCACGGAAAGCACCGCAGGAAGGTTCTCAACGATCGCGGTCCAGCTGTCGCCGCCGTCCGCGGATCCGTAGACGGTGCCCGCCGTGGTGCCGAAGTAGACACCGCACGACTCGAGCGAGTCGATGGACATCGCGTCGCGTAGCACGTTCACGTAGCAATCCTTCTGCGGCAGTCCCTTGGTGAGGGGCTCCCACTCGTTGCCGCCCGTGCGGCTGCGGTACACACGCAGCTTGCCGTCGGGCACGAAGTGGTCGGAGTCGCTCTTGATGGGAACGACGTAGATCGTCTCCGGCTCGTGTGCGTGCACGTCGATCACGAAACCGAAATCGGTCGGGAGGTTGCCGCTGATCTCGTGCCACGTGTCGCCGCTGTTTTCGCTGCGCATCACATCCCAGTGCTTCTGCATGAACAGGACGTTGGGGCGGCTCGGATGCATCGCGATGTGGTGCACGCAGTGCCCGACCTCCGCGTCGGGGTCGGGGATGAAGTTCGAACGCAAACCCTGGTTGATCGCGCGCCATGTCTTGCCGGCGTCGTCGCTACGAAAGGCCCCGGCGGACGAGATTGCCGTCACGATCCGATCGGGGTGGTCCTTGTCCAGGATGATCGTGTGCAGGCACAGGCCGCCCGCGCCCGGCGCCCACGACGATGCGGTCGGGTGGGTGCGCAGCGCCGGGAGCTCCTCCCAGCTCTTCCCGGCGTCGGTCGTACGGAACAGGGCGGCGTCCTCCACCCCCGCGTACACCATGTCGGGGTCGCTGAGGGACGGCTCGAGGTGCCACGCGCGCAAGAACTCGTAGGGATGGTCTGAGTTGTCGTACCACTTGTGAGTGCTGGTCGCGCCTTCGTACCGGAACTCGTTGCTGACCGGCTCCCACGTCGCGCCGCCATCGTCCGAGCGCTGAACGACCTGCCCGAACCAACCGCGGGACTGCGCCGCGTACATCCGGTCCGGGTCGGCCGGAGAGCCTTTCACGTGGTAGACGTCCCACCCGGCGAACTGCGGTCCATCGACTTTCCACTGCTTGCGGCGTTCATCCGAGGTCAGGACGAACGCGCCTTTGTGTGTTCCGACGAGCAAACGTACCTTGGCCATTCGTCCTCCTTTCACTGGCCCGCGGGGGCTGTGCCAGACAACATACTTCGCTCGGTCCGCCTCGCGTAGCCCCCCACCCAGAGGATGACCAGCCACCCGAGGTCCCAGGCGAGCTGAGGGATCGGCTGCCCGACCTCGAGCGCCATCAGGGTCGCGGCGCCGGCCAGCAGGTAGATACGGTGCCACAGCGGCGGCGCCGACCGCAGGACCAGCCAGGCGGCGAGGGTCAGCTCGATGTAGTCGTACTGATGTAGATGGAACGCCAGCGCCAGCGATCCGACGATGCCAACCGCGAAGACCACGTTCAGGTCGTCGCGTCTGCGCCGTGCGATCACCAGCGCGGCCGCGCCCTGAAGGGCTTCGAGGCCGTAAGCGACCGGGCCGGACCCAAACAGATAGGCCATCGTGTAAAGGGATTGGCCGGTGTCGGTCTGGCCGTAGACGATTGCCTGCCACCAGTTGTTGAGGCCCGCCGGTCCCAATGCGAGCGCGAAGGAGGCGGCGAGCAAGGACGTGACGGCCGCCCAGCTGAGAAACGGCCGGTAACGCCCGCTCGCCGCAAGCGCGACCGGCACGAGGATCACGGTGTGCGGCTTGAGCGCGGTGGCGAAAGCCAGGGCCGCGCCCGCGGCCAGCGGTCTTTCCTTGACGCAAAGCCACCACGCTGATGCCAGGAGCGCGAGCTGCAGGGTCGACGGTTGCCCGAAGTAAAAGGCGTCGAGCACCGGCCAGATCGCCAGCGCCACGAGCAGGAGCGCGAGCTTTCTCAACCCCGTGTAAGGCGCCGCGACGTACCACGCCCAAACCAATGCCGCTAGCAGGAGGGCGCACCACGCCGCGTAAGCGACCGCCAGGGGCAGCGACGTCAGAGGTGCGATCAGCCAGGCGAGGAGCGGCGGATGGATGAACGGCAGCGCTGACGTGATGAACTGCTGCCCGGCAGGAAAGGACTTCGACAGCGACCGCAACGTCGCGACGTCGTAGCTCCTGGCCCACCCGAAGCGGAGGCCTGCCTCGGCGGCGACGTAGAAGATTCTGAAATCGGGGTGCACCGGCTGCCTGGCGAACAGAAGGAACCAGACGCCGATGTCGTAGATCGCGCCCCAGGCGGCGACGACGGCAGCGGACGCAAGCCAAAGCGGAGGTCGCGCGGATTGGGATGCCGGCTGACTCACGAAACCGCGGGTATTCTCCGCCAACCCCCCAGAGACTGGTACGCAAGCCCCCTCAAATCATTTCGCTCGTCTGGCGCCAAACGCGCCGCTCAGCCTCATCTGATACGCACGGTTGGCGCCAAAGATGCGTTTCGCCGCGCGGTCTAGGTCGGAGTGATGGTCTCGTCCCAGGTCTGCAGGTCAGCGCCGTCGGGGTGGTCGTTGACGAAATCGAATGGCTGCACCAGCTCCCTCAAAGCCAGCTGGTAGTGGAAGCTTCCGGCTTCCTTCGCGATGCCCATGATCGAGAAGGATGCCGATGCCCCGGCGGCCAGGTCGCCGCAATCGAACGCTGAGGCGTCGGTCGCGATGGTGCATCCACCGAAGTCGGTGACCGTGTGATGGTCGTACCACTTGTCCGCGGTCATGAAGACAAGCCCCAGGTGCGGGATGGCAGGGCCCGTGTTGGTCAGCTTCACCACCAGCTGCGCCAGACCACCCACAGCGACGTTCTGGGTGGCTGAAGTTTCGATCGTGGCAGTCGGCGGGACCGGGTTGATGCAGCCGGCCAGCAGCAGCACCAGCGCGAACAGCCGTGCCGCCTTCATCTCGCTTCCTTAACCTCTGGCTACGCATTCGGTAGGTCAGTGCCTAACGCGCCGGCCCAAATCGATAAGCGACTATTCTGGGCGCCTTGCGCGGAAAGATGACGTGCGTAACGTCGGTCCCCCGGCTGTCGTTTCAACCTCCCGTGAGGCTGGGGGTCGTACTCGCATGCGTTCTGCTGACGGTCGCCGGCTGCACGGCGACCGGTCCGGCCGTGGCCCATTCCAGCCCTTCGTCCAGGCAATCCGCCAGCCCGACGCCGAGTGCAAGTCCGTCCCCGACGCCCAGTCCCGCCCCGAGCCCGTCGCCTTCGCCGTCCCCGGCGCCGAGCCCGGTGGCCGTACCGGCGTGGGCGGCCATACACGCGAGCTGCTCGGGGGCTCCGGCGACCCAGGAAGCTTTGCTTGTGATGCAGGGCTCGCCCGCCACTGTCCTCGCCGACGTCACCGACGCTCGGAACCCCAGGCCGATCTGCACGATCACGGGTCCGTGGACGCAGCAGCTGGAGCTGGTCACTCAGACCACGATCTCGTGGTCGGCCACCGAGGGCGGCCCGTCGGCCGCCGGGGACAGCGTGATCGGGTTCCTCGACCTGTTTACCGGCAACACGACGGTCGCTGCCACATGGTCTGGCGGAGCGTTCATGGATGGTCTGCACGCATGGAGCCCGGACCGCGGGTTCCTCGCCTATGTAACCTCGGACGCGAGTGCAGTCAACCTGCACCTGCTTAGCGGTGGAGGCGATCGCGTCGTCGCAACGCTGGGCGCAGTCCCAGGTCGAGGATCCAATCCAAACGAGGACGACGCCTACCTGGCGTTTTCACCCGACGGCGCCTACTTCGCGTTCGTCCAGACCTTTAGCTCGTCAGGCGACCACCTCCAGGTCCGCCACACTCAGGATGGGAGTCTCGCGTACTCGCAATCGCTCGGCACGATGGCCAGCTGGGGAACGTCCGGCAGCATCCTGTACTTCCGCAAGCCGGTCAGCTCGGTGATCAGCCTCTGGGATGCCAACGGGGTGGTCACGCAGGCGATCGGCCAGCAGCTCGCGTGGATCCGCCCGCGGGCGGATGCGGCAGACGACAACCTCGCGTTCACGGTCAGGGACACCGCGGGAACGCCCCACGTCTGGCTCTACGGCCACGGCGGGCGAAGCGGCGGCCAGCTCCCCAACGTGCGGTCGTCTCCGGTGTGGATAAACGGGACCGCGGCCTTCTATGTCGAAGAGGCGCCATGCGGCACGAACTGCGGTCCGGGCCCTTCGACTCAGCCCGACGGCAAGACCTTCACTTTCGACACCGGCCAGCAGGCCGAGTCGGCCTCGCGCATCAGTCAGGTGCTGGGCGCCTGGCCAAGGCCGGGCCAGACATGACATTTGGTAGAGCTTCCCAAGGGATGCGATCATGAGTCGGACCCCGGTGGAGACCACACCCCCCGCAACCGCTGAAGACAGCCTTCAACCAGCCCAGGACTATTCACGTCTGGCCGAGGTGACGCCGTTCAGATCCGTCCGGACGTCCGTTTACGTGCCGCGCGAGCGGCGGCTGTGGACCGCGGCCCTGGCCGCCGCGCTCCTGATCACAGCCGGCGGCCTGGGCATCCTTTACGTGGACGACACGAACTACCAGAACGCCGACCGCGCACTGACGCTCCAGAACGAGGAGCTGACCGGGAAGTCACAGAACCTTCAGACCGCCCTCGCCACGACCCAGGTCAAGCTGACCGCCTCCCAGAACCAGGTCACCGACCTGACGGCTGAGCTGGCGCACCCGACGCTTGGCATCTGGAACGTCCCGCAGGCGATCAGCGGCTCGAGCTTTTACCTGGCCGCCGGCGTACCGGATACGTTCACCTATCACCTGAAGCTGACGTCGAACGGACCGATGTCGGTCAGCATCCTTTCGATCCATCAGTTCGGCGATGCCGTTCGCTGCGTCGAGACCGGAGTTGGCTCGACCAATTGGTGCATGCATCACTCGGGCAGCGCCGTCGGCTGGCTGAGCACGACAAGCGTCAACTACGACTTCCACCTGGCGGAGGGCTGCGCCGCTTACCTGGCCGTGATCACCTCCGACCGGGCAATCACCGTCACCCCGGACGTGAGCGTCACGTACAACCCCGCATCGGCCGCAACCGGTTCCTGCGCCTGATTGGCATGTCTCACTTCCCCCGCAGGGGGCAATCAATAAGTCCCATCCTCATCGCCGCCATGCGCGCAAGGTGGCCCGCCGCGCAGCGGCTGGTCGGATGGGGGGTGGCGCCTTAAACAAAATGCGCAAGAACTCAGATCCCCCTATAAATTAGGCTATCCTATCTTTCGTGATAGGCAAGCCCGCAAACGAAATTAGGGGCGCCTAGGCAACTTGGTCGAGCAGCTCGAGCGCCGCAGCACCTTCACCCGCTCGCAGCAGGATTACCTCAAAGCCCTCTATCAGCTCCATGGCGACCAGCGTCCCGTGCCGACTCGCGAGCTCGCGCAGCGGCTCGGCATCTCGTCGCCAAGCGTCAGCGAGATGGTCACGCGCCTCAGCGCGCAGGGCCTCGTAGAGCACGACCGCTACCGCGGCCAGCAGCTGACCCGCGAGGGCCGCAAGGTCGCGGTCGAGCTCGTCCGCCACCACCGCTTGCTCGAGATGTTCCTGGTCCAGGTACTGGGCTACAGCTGGGACGAGGTCCACGACGAAGCCGAGCGCCTCGAGCACGTCATCTCGGAGCGCATGGAGCAGCGCATCTTCGAGCTCCTGGGCCGCCCAGAGCTCGATCCTCACGGGCACTCCATCCCAACCCTCGGCGGCAAGGTCCGGCCGCTCAGCGACCGGCCGCTCAGCGACTGCCGTGTGGGGGAGAAAGTCGTTGTGCAGGGAGTGTCTGACGAGGACCCGGGCCGGCTGCGCGAGCTGGAGCGCCGAAGCCTCGTGCCCGGCGCCAGGATCGAGGTCGTCTCGGAAAGCAAGTTCGAAGGCCCGATCACGGTTCGCCTCAACGGCCGCCGCGCAAGCATTCCCCTCGGCCTGGCGCGCGCCGTGTTCGTCGAGGAGAAGCGATGACCGGGGCCGTCGAGACACCGACCCCCAGCCCCCTCAAGCCTGCGCCGGCACAACCGCCACCACCCATCAAGCCGAACCCCGATCCGGTTGCGGTCGCGCTCCCAGGTGAGGAGCGAGTCCTCAGGGCCGCCGAGAAAGCCCTCAACGGCCAGACTCGCGGCCTTCGTGCCCTGCTTCCGTTCCTCGGTCCGGCCTTCGTCGCCGCCGTCGCTTACGTGGATCCCGGCAACTTCGCCACGAACGTGGCCGGCGGGGCGAAGTACGGCTACATGCTGCTGTGGGTCGTCCTCGCCGCGAACCTCATGGCGATGCTGGTCCAGTCGATGAGCGCCAAGCTCGGCATCGCGACCGGGATGAACCTCGCTGAAATCTGCCGGTTGAAGTTTCCATTTCCGGCGGTGGTCGGGCTGTGGATCCAGGCCGAGGTGATCGCGATGGCGACGGACCTGGCCGAGTTCATCGGCGCCGCGATCGGAATTCACCTGCTCTTTCCGGGCGTTCCGCTGTTCGCCGCCGGGATCATCACCGCCTTCGCGGCGTTCGGGATCCTGGCGATCCAGTCGCGAGGCTTCCGCGGCTTCGAGGCCGTGATCGCCGGCCTCGTCGGCGTGATCATGGCCGCCTTCGCGTTCGAGGTCGTGCTCGCCAGGCCGTCGGTCACGGGCGTCGTGACGGGGCTCATCACACCCAGGTTCGATGGCACGGAGAGCGTGCTTCTCGGAGCCGGCATCCTCGGCGCAACCGTGATGCCGCATGTCATCTACCTCCATTCCGCCCTGACTCAAAGGCGAGTGGTGGGCGCCACGGATGCCGAGCAGCTGAAGATCTTCAGCTTCGAGAAATGGGACGTGATCATCGCGATGACCGTGGCCGGGTTGATCAACATCGCGATGCTCACCATCGCCGCCGCGGTATTTCACGGAAGAGGCATTCAGGTTGACACTCTCGACCAGGCGTTTCGCGGCCTGGGCGTTCAGGTTGGAAACGGCGCGGACATCTTTTTCGGGCTCGGGCTCCTTGCTTCCGGGCTGTCCTCCTCGAGCGTCGGCACCCTCGCGGGCCAGGTCGTGATGCAGGGATTCATCCGGCGCCAGATACCGCTGTTTCTGCGCCGGTCCATCACGATGGCGCCGGCGCTGATCGTGATTGGAGTCGGGCTGGATCCCACACGCGCGCTCGTGCTCAGCCAGGTGGTGCTGTCGTTCGGGATCCCATTTGCCTTGATCCCGCTGGTCATCTTCTGCCGCGATCGGGGGCTGATGGGCACCCTGGTCAACCACCGGCCGACCACGCTGATCGCTACGGGCGTCGTCACGGTGATTGTTTCCCTGAACGTTTTCCTGATCGGGCTACTGGTCAGCGGCCGATAACGCCGGCTAGGTCTTTCCGCCGCCTCCCAGCAGGTCCCGCGCCTTCTGATACTCGTCGGCTGTTATCTCTCCGGAGGCGAATCGCCGGGCGAGAATTTCCAGGGGTGTTTCGCGAGCGGGTGGCGGCGTGGCGCCCATGTGCATCGGCGGACCTACAGTCGGGTAAGCCGTCCGGGTTGACGCACGGACCGCGAGCACGATGACTGCGATCACCGCTCCCCAGAAAACCAGAAAGGCGAATAAGAAGAAGAGATGTCCGCCGAACATCATTCCTGGGCCCACGAATGACATGTCAAATCCCTCCGAGGTCGAGGTTCGACCCCAGACGACAATACACTCGTTCCGATGAAGCTGGGCATCAACGTCGGCTACTGGGCTTTTGGGCAGACCGCCGCGGACCAGCTCGACATCGCGCGCACCGCGGAGGAGCTCGGTTACGACTCGATCTGGACCGCGGAGGCGTACGGCTCGGACGCGGCGACGGTGCTCGCCTGGCTGGCCGCCGGCACGACCCGGATCAAGCTCGGGGCCGGCATCTTCCAGATCCCCGCGCGCAGCGCCGCGATGACCGCGATGACCGCGGCTACGATCGACCAGCTGTCCGGCGGCCGGATGCTCCTGGGCCTCGGGACCTCGGGGCCGCAGGTCTCAGAGGGCTGGCATGGCGTCCGCTTCGCCAAGCAGCTGCAGCGCACGCGGGAGTATGTGGCCGTGGTGCGCATGGCGCTGGCGCACCACAAAGTGGAGTTTCACGGCGAGACCATCGACCTTCCGCTGCCCGACGGCCCTGGCAAGGTGCTCAAGCTCACGATCCGGCCGGTGCAGGAGCGCATCCCGATCTTCCTCGCGGTGCTCGGACCGAAGAACGTCGCGCTGGCCGGCGAGATCGCCGACGGATGGCTGCCCGTCTTCTTCTCTCCCGAGCACACAGCGGCACTGCGGGTACCGCTTGAGGAGGGGGCGGCGCGGGCGAGCCGCTCGCTCGACGATTTCCGGATCTGTCCCAGCGTCAACGTGATGATCGGAGACGACGTCGACGTCGCGCGCAACGCGATGCGACCGATGCTCGCGCTCTACGTCGGCGGCATGGGATCGCGTGAGCAGAACTTCTACAACCGCCTCGTCTCCTCCTATGGATTCGAGCGCGAGGCGGAGCAGGTGCGGGAGCTGTACCTGGCCGGCCGTAAGAGCGAGGCCATGCTCGCGCTGCCGGACGACCTGATCGACGCGGTCAGCATCGCCGGGTCGCCCCAGCGCGCGAAAGAAAGGCTCCGCGCTTTCGCTGACGCTGGGGTCGACACGCTCCTGGTCTCACCTATGGCCTTCGACTCCGCCGAGCGCAAGGAGCAGCTGCGCCTGGTGGCCGACCTGGCGAAGGAAGCCCTCTAGCGGACTTGCGCTAAACCGATTCCGCACGCCTGGCGCCAAACGTCCCTTTGCGCAGCGCGGAATCCGCACGTTTGGCGCCAGGCGTTCGTTTCAGCCTCCCTCGTCGCGGCTAGCCTTTACGCGTGAATCTCAACCAGCCACCGCCTCTCGTCGACTACAACCTCTTCGAGGCCGACGCGCCTCTTCGCGAATCCCTCGAGCGGGAAGGCGCGTCGTGGGCCACCGACATGGTCGGCGAGCTGGGGCGTCTCGCGGGCACGCAGCAGGCGATCGACTGGGGCTTCCAGGCCAACGCCCATCCGCCGGTGCTGCGGACGCACGATCGTTTCGGCAACCGGATCGACGAGGTCGAGTTCCATCCCACCTGGCACCGGCTGACGGAGGTGGCCGTCGGCCACGGGCTCCACGCCCTCCCGTGGCGCGAGCCACGTCCTGGGGCGCATGCGGCGCGCGCGGCGGCGTTCTACGTCTGGTCGCAGGTCGAGGGTGGCCACGGGTGCCCGGTGTCGATGACGTACGCCGCAGTGCCTGCACTCCGCAAGCAAGAAGACCTCGCCGCGACGTGGGAACCGTTGATGACCACTCTCGAGTACGACCCGGGTCTGCGTCCGGCATCGACCAAGCGAGGCGTGCTTTTCGGCATGGCGATGACCGAACGGCAGGGAGGCTCAGACGTTCGGACCAATACCACCCGCGCCGAGCCAACCGTCGACGGCGGATATCTGCTCACAGGCCAGAAATGGTTTTGCTCCGCCCCGATGTGCGATGCGTTTCTCGTGCTCGCCCAGGCCCCGCGCGGGCTGACGTGCTTTCTTCTGCCGCGCGTGCTGCCGGATGGCACCCTCAACCGCTTCCACATCCAGCGGCTCAAGGACAAGCTGGGCAACCGGTCCAACGCATCCGCTGAAATCGAGCTGGTGGACGCGTGGGCGGAGATCGTCGGGGAGGAGGGAAGAGGGGTGCGCACCATCATCGAGATGGTCAATCACACGCGCCTTGACTGCGTCATCGGCTCGGCCTCGCTCATGCGTCAGGCCGTGGCTCAGGCGACCCACCACACCGCGCACCGCAGCGCCTTTGGAAAGCTGCTCAGCGAGCAGCCGCTAATGCTGAACGTGCTCGCTGACATCGCGATCGAGTCCGAGGCCACGACCATCCTGATGATGCGCCTCGCCGGAGCCTTCGACAGAGCGTCCGATTCCGACGAGTCGCATTTCCGCCGCATCGCGCTGGCGGTTTCCAAGTACTGGGTGTGTAAGCGAGCGATCACTGTGGTCGCCGAGGCGCTCGAGTGCCACGGCGGCAACGGCTACGTCGAGGAGTCGATCATGCCGCGCCTGTATCGCGAAGCGCCGCTGAACTCGATCTGGGAAGGCTCCGGAAACGTCAACGCCCTGGATGTCCTCCGCGCGATGACCCGCGAGCCCGAATCGATCGCCGCCTTCCTCGCCGAAGTGGAGATTGCCAAGGGTTCCGACGCCCGGCTCGACCGGGCCATCGCCGATCTCAAGGGCGAGCTTGCCAACGCCGCAGAGCCTGAAGCCCGAGCTCGCCGGGTGGTTGAGGAGATGGCTGTCGTGCTGCAGGGCTCGCTGCTGGTCCGGCACGGCGACCCGGCGGTCGCCGACGCTTTCTGCGCCTCTCGCCTGGACGGCGATTGGGGCCATTCGTTGGGCACGCTGCCACCGAGCACCAGGTTCGCCTCGATCGTCGAGCGGCACCGGCCTGCTACAAATTGAGTGATGCTCCAGGCCGATGAGCTGGTTGGCGCCTGGCGGAATTCGCCGGTCGCGACGGTCCCGCCGAGCGAGGTCGTACTCGTCACGGACTTCGACGGCACCCTCGCCGACATCGTTCCGGACCCGACCCAGACGTTCGCCCGCCCGGAGTCGCTCCAGGCCCTGAGCCGGCTCGTGCGCCTGTTGGCCGACGTCATCGTCCTGAGCAGCCGGACGCACGACCAGCTCGATGCGCTCGTGCCGATCTCAGGAGTGCGCCTGATCGGAGACAGCGGGCTGGCCATCCCTCGCCACGCGCACAGAGAGGCGCTGGATAACTTCAACGCCGATGTGGCGGTGCTGCTCGAGCGCACCCCCGGCGCGTGGCTCGAGGTCAAGCCGGCCAGCAGCGCGGTGCATTTCCGCAACACGAGCCTGGGCGGCGACGAGATGCTGGCGCTCATCCAGCCGCTCATCTACGAACGGCCACTGGCGGCCTACCTGGGACGCAAGGTCATCGAGCTCCACGCTCCCAAGGCGGGGAAGGGAAGCGCGCTCGCCGCCCTGCTGCCGGGTGAAGACCCCGCCGGCGTCGTGTGCTGTGGAGACGACGAGAACGACCGCTCGATGTTCGAGTATGTGAGCTCGCTGGACATCCCGCACATGTGCGTAGGGGTGAGCTCGCCTGAAGCGCCGGCGCACCTCTTCGACCACTGCGACCTCGTGGTCTCGGGACCGTCGGAAGCAGCTGTCCTGCTCAACGAGATCGTCGAGTGGGCGGAGACCGCGAGCTCTATGGCGCAGTAAGGGTCGCCACGCCTCCGGCTTTGACCTCGAGGTCCATCCACATCCCGCTGGCTTCACTTCCGCCGACCAGCGAGGCGATCCGGTAGCTGCCAGGCGCGGCCATGGTGAACGTGAATCCGGACGACTGGCCGGGGTCCAACCCGCGCTGAGGATCCGGCGTCGACCAGTCGGGCTGCACCGGTGACGTGGCCTTGCCGTCCGCGACGATCGCGCACGAGTTCGGCACCGTCCCGTGGTTCAGGCACTGGATGGTCACCTGCCAGCCGACCGGGACCGTGAGCACGAGTGCGCCGCTGCTGTACCCGTCGTAATTGAACTGGTTGTCCGTGGCCGGATGACCCGCGATCAGCGTCACCACCACCGCCTGCGAAGCAGGTTCGACCTTGATGAACGTCTTCGGGTCGGGCTGCGTGCCGGGCCCTGTGCCTGTCAGGGGATCGCACGCCACCATGCCGAGCAGGAACAATGTTCCCAACGCCATGAAGCAAGCTCCCCAGCCACCGCCACGCCTGGTCCTGTGGTGGGAAGCGCTCGACACCTGGAAGCAGCTGGCGCTCTCCTTCCCGGTCTTCGCCGTGCTCACATTTCTCCTCAACGTCGGTCCTTTCAACCAAGCGATTCTGCGCTCGGTCTTCTACGGGCTGTTCGAGGGCGCCGTCCTCGCCGGCCTGCTAGCGGTGGCGACGCGGACCGAACGAGGCCGTCGGTAGCGTCCCGCCCCGAAAGTTCGACGGAAATGCCAGGGGCGGCGCTGCGCGGCGCCCGTGGCACCCTG
>DATFVI010000023.1:0-10725 GCA_035260405.1 Candidatus Dormiibacterota bacterium | reverse complement strand
ATCTCGCCCGAGCTCTGCAGCATGGTGGTGTAGGTCCGCACGTACAGCTCGACCGCGTGCTTCCCGGACCAACCCGAGCTGGGAGGCGATTCCATCCACGGAATATAGATCGGTGAGCGCCTTACAAAACCTTGACGTTCGGCGTGATGATCGTTGGGACGCGAGGTTGTGATACTCAGAAGGTGATGACAAGCCTCACCAAGCTCCGCCACGTGAGAGTTCTCGGTTTCGCCGCGGGCGCCGTTCTCGTAGCGGGGGCCGCGGTCCTCGTTACCGCCTCAGCGGCCGGTTTGAACGTTGGCTTTCGCCCCTCCTCGGCGCAGCCCGCCTCGGCCGACACCGCCTCCGTCAACCAGAAGACCGGTGCATCAGCCGTTTGCAACGACTTCCTGTCGCACCTGTCGAGTGACCTCGGCAAGAGCCAGAGCCAGGTGAACGCAGCAGTGCAGAAAGCGATCGGTGAAACGCTCGCGGACGAGGTGAAAAACAAGGACCTCACGCAGGCCCAGGCAGACGTCATCAAGCAGAAGCTGGCTAGTCAGCCGCCGTGCACCCTCGCCGGGAATCTCGGCAAGCCGGCGGGCGCGCCAGGCGCCCGTGCCACCATCGGGGCGTACACATCGCAGCTCATCAGCGCCGCCGCTGCAGCTCTCGGCATCACCGACGCCCAGCTGAAGGCCGACCTCGCGAACGGGATGACGCTCTCGCAAATCGCGGCCGCGCAGAGTCCACCGGTCACCGAAGCACAGTTCCGCACCCGATTGATCGCGAAGCTCACGCCGCTGCTCGACACCGCGGTCACGAACAAGAAGCTGACCTCAGCCCAGGAGCAGATGATTCTCCAGCGCCTGCAGACGGGCCCAATCCCGTTCTGGAGCACGCCGATGCGCAAGCCGAAACCTGCGACCCCGGCGAGTCCCGCGACGGACTGAACCGATCGTTCAGTTGAGACCGGTTTGTAACAGCAGCGCTGCGGCGCTGCCCGTGAACTGGTGATTCTGAACAGGTCGTAGGAATTGAGCCGGGAATGGCGGCAGCGGCCTGAGCCATCTACTCTCCGGCGTTAGCGACGCCTTATTGTCGCGGCTACCAGACGCTTTCATCCCCGGATGAGAGTTATTCCTCGGGTGGGTTGCCGAGGCGGCGCATGAGCTCCTCCAGGAGTTGGCGGGTCTCCGGGTCGGACATGAGGCGCTCCTGCATCTGTTCCGCGGAGCGGCGGATGTCCGGGTCCGCCATCAGACGCTCGGACATGGCCTGGAACCGGGTCGTCATGTCCTTCATCGAGGACTCCTGCGCGACCTGGATCAGGATCGGCTGGCTCGCCGCAGCGACCACCGCCTCGGCCTGTGCGCGCACCATCTCGATCCCTTTGCAGCCCAGGCACTCGCCCTTGAACCCGCAGTGACAGAGTTGCGGTCGCAGGCGGTCGAGCGCCAGGTGGAGCTCAGACATATCGGTGGGACCGGCCATCCCGACAAATCTACGAGGGTTTGGTTTTTCCCGCGTACATCGATTCGATCTGGTCTCGGTAGTGGTCCTGGATGACTTTGCGCTTGACGTCCAGCTTCAGGCTCAGCTCGCCGTCCTTCTCGGTGAAGTCCTTAGGAAGCAGGGTGAAATATTTGATCGTCTCCCAGTGGCCGACCCGCGCGTTGACCTTGTCGACCGTCTGCTGGATGCGCGCGGTGAGCTGGGCTTCGTCCAGGCCCTGGCTGCGGGCGGACGGCCAGTTCGGAACGATGAGCGCGGTCACGTAGGGGCGTCCGTCCCCTATCGCGACTGCACGCTCGATGATCGGATCGCTCAGCAATTCGTGCTCCAGCTGTACCGGCGCGATGTACTTTCCACCAGACGTCTTGAAGAGCGATTTCTTCCGGTCGGTGATCTTGAGAAAACCATCTGAGTCGATCTCACCGATGTCCCCCGTGTAGAACCAGCCGTCCTTCACAACGTCTGCCGTCGCCTCCGGGTTGTTGTGGTAGCCGAGCATGTTGCCGATGCCTTTCACGAGGATCTCGCCGTCGTCCGCAATCTTCAGCTCGACGCCGGGAAGTGGTTTGCCGACGGTCAGAAATCGGTGCTCGTGAAGAGTGTTGGAGCACACCCCGGACGATGTCTCGGTGAGTCCCCATCCGTTGAGGATCGGCACGCCGACCGCCCAGAAGAATTCCTCGATGTTTTGCGCCAGGGCCGCCCCGCCGCTGATGAAAAAGCGCATGCGCCCGCCGGTCAGCTGCTTTCGCAACCCGGCGAGGACCAGGCGATCCGCCAGGCGGCGCTGAGCTTTGAGGACTGGACCAGGGTTTTGAGCCTGCGAGAATCGCGTACCGATGCTCACCGCCCATCTGAAAATCGCCCGCTTCGCGGGGCTCGCCGTTTGCACCCGGGCGATGACCGCCGCATACATCTTTTCGTAGACCCGTGGGGCGCTGCACATCACAGTCGGTTTGACCTGCTGGAGCTCTTCGACGAGGTGGTCGGGGCCGGCTGAAATCCAGGTTTCGCCTCCGTACACCATCCCATCGAACATTTCGTTGATTCGCCCGAAGACGTGGGCGAGAGGCAGCCACGACAGGGATGAATCCGAATCGGTGATCGGATGCACCTGGACGGCGGCTCGAGCGGTGTCGACAAGGTTGCGGTGCGCGAGCTCGACGCCTTTCGGCGTCCCGGTCGTGCCTGACGTATAGACGATCGTGCAGATGTCATCGGGCGTGACGCGGCTCGAGCGCGCCGCGATCTCGGCAAGGTTCACCTTCGGTTGGCGGACCCAGTCCGGAACCTCTTCGTCCATCGTCGCTATGTGGCTTAGGGCTCCGGCCACTTTGAGCTTTGCCGCCAGTGGTGCCCCGGAGGCGATCGCGTAGGTCGCCCCCGAGTCGGCGGCGATGGTCTGCGCCATCTCCGCCGGGCTGTTCGGGTAGACCGGAACAGTGACCGCCCCGATGGTCTGGATCGCAAAGTCGCAGTACACCCACTCCACCCGGTTCTCCGAGATGAGCACCACCGAGTCGCGCGGCTTGACGCCCGCCGCGATCAGCGCCGACGCCACCGCCAGCACGTGGCGCCGCACGTCCGTCCAGGTCTCGACGTGCCATGAGTCGCCTTGCCGGTAGTGGATCAGCGGCTTGTCCCCGTAGCGTGCCGCCTGGCGGAAGAAAATGCCAACCGTGGTGCGCTCAGAGATCGTTTCGGGATCGAGCTCCTGCGACGAAGCAGCCGAGGCTGTCAAGGACGTGGTGTTACTTGACCGCCTTGATGGTCAGAGTCAGCGAACCGGAGGGCACGCTGACCGTGATCTTGTCGCCCTTTTTCTTTCCGACCAGCGCCCTGCCGACCGGCGACTCGACCGAGATGCGGCCGGCCGACGGATCGCTCTCCACGGCGCCGACGAGGTGGAAGGTCTCAACATCGCCTTCGGTGTCGACGACCTCGATGGTCGAGCCGGGCTGAGCGATGCTCGAGTGCGTGTCCTTGATGATCTGCGCGCGCCCGATCATCTCCTGCAGCTCGTAGATCCGGCTGTCCAGCAGGCCGACCTCTTCCTTCGCCTGTTCGTACTCGGGGTTGTCTTCGATGTCGCCCGGCTGAAACGCCTCCTTCAGGCGCTCACCGGCCTCGGCGCGCCGCTTCAGCGCGACCTCCAGGTCGCGCTTGAGCTTCTCCAGCCCCTCGGGCGTCAGCAAAACAGGTTCGGTTAGATCCATCTCCCAGCCTTTTGAAATGATAACCGGGAGCATGGACCCCACCGATCTCAGGGCCGGGCTCGCCGAACGGCTTGCCGGCGAGGAACCGATCGACGCTCAGACGTTCAACTCGGCCTGCTTCATGCTCTCGCGCGCCCTCGAAGACCTCGCATTGAGCGTTCCGGAAGCGGCCCCGCTGGCGAGGCGCCTGCTGCGCGTGGCAGCTCGAGTGGTCATCGACACCGGGCTGCCGGGCTCGTCACCCGAGACCTGGTCCAACACCGAAGAGATGGCGCTGCTGTGGATCGACGAAGCCCTGCGATCGCTCGGTTACCAGGTGCGGCCAATCGCCGACGAGAACGGGCGGCCCGAGCTGGCGCGGCCGGAAGAGGACTGGGGCCGCGCCTCTAGTTGATGAGGCGCGCGGCGGGAGGCGCCGGCGAGTAGTTCGGATTGAAGAGGATGCCCGTGGTGTTGTTGCCGATGACGGTCGCGCTCCACGCGATGACCTGGCCGGCGAGAGGCGCCGTGTCGGTGCCGCTGACCGTCCAGTCCGCTGTAGGCGAGTAAATCGTTCCGATGTACTGCGTAAAGGCGCTGCCGTTCAGAGTGTTGGCGCACGACACGGGCGGGACAGGGTACGCAGCCTGCTGGTAGATGATGATCCAGTTGTACTGCTCCCCACTGAACACATGGGTCGTGCCGTTTCCGTTCTGGCTCAGACACTGGTAAGGAGGAAAGTAGAACTGCACGCCTCCGGGGGTGACCTTTCCGGTCGCACAAGGGGCATTGGAATCGCCGGTGCCCGACGGGGGTGAGATCACGCAGTAGTTCTCGTTGGCCACGTCGCCACCGCCGAAGGGCGGATACTGCAGCGACATCGCGGCGTTGTCCTGTGGGAGCACTCCTGAGGGGCATGTTGTGATGCACTGCGGAGGGGCCTCGTCATCCGGAGTCTGGCACAGCTGGCTTCGTGCCTGGGCGAAACACTGGTTTGTGGAAGTCAGCTGGCTGTAGTCAACGTTGCATATCGTCGTTGTTGCCAACGGGCACGGCCAGCCCTGCGTCCCCAACAGAAGGGTGGTGCCCGAGCCGCCGTTAGGGTATGGGAACCCGGGAGCCACGAACGTGTTAACAAACGAGAAGTCGTTCTGGATACTCGATGTGCCGTTCGTACGAGTGCCGGGGAGGCATCCGTAAGGGTTGATGTAAACGTTGTAGTACTGGGCGCCAGGTGAGTTCTGAGTGATGTTCACGTTGATGCCCTGAGGTCCGGAGAGGTCGTACGTCGTGGACACCGGTACGCACGCTGACGGCGCGCTTTCCCGCCGGCAGCCGGCTGGTGCGCACAAGGCGGGGTTCCCCCCGGTGATGGTCGTGTCTTTGAAGATGTCGTAACGAACGGAAGTCAGCTCGATGCCCCACGTGCCGCCTCCGGGGCCGTGCTTCATGCCGTCGCCTCCAATCACGGGGACAGCGGCAGCCGTGAATGAGCCACGGCAGTTGTTCGGCCAGAACTGCGGATTGGCCGTAGAGGTAGTGCCCGGGCCCGTTATGACTCCGCCCACCAGTTGAACAAGCTGTTCGTTGGGCGCTTTTAGCTCGTTGGAAACGAAGCCGCCGTGCGATGTGTATCCGCCGTTCCAGGTGTAGATCCCGGCGTCGAGAAAGTAACAGGCGGTACCTCCAGTCAGCGAGAAGTTGTTGTATGAGCCTGGCGCCATCTCGGTGTACGTGCCGCGGTCGGTGAAGTACCCGGGCGCGGAGTATGCCCACAGAGAGGGCGTGAGGTAACCAGGGTCGGGGAGGACGGGAGCCGGCACCACCGGCCGGCCCTGCGTGTCGCCCGGCCTGCAGACCCCGCCGTTCGTGGCGGGGTCGTACGGAAGAGTGCCCGGGTTCGCGCTGTAGCAGAAGTAGGCGGCGAGGTTGCACTGCGAGCCTGTTCCGCCGTAGCAGTTGCCTGCCAGGTTCAGGCCCGAGCCGCCTGATTGGCATTCTGTTCCGTTCGTGTAGGCGTCACCCAGCATCGTCAGGCTGCCGTTGCCCTGGAGCTGAGTGGCGCATGGCTGGTTGCTCAGGGTGAGGAGGGCAGGCGTCTGGCGCTGGTTGCCGACGATGGCGCTCGCGGTGGCAACGATGTTCACGTTCGGCGGGCCGCCGAAGATCTGCATGAAGGCGAGTGGGAAATCGTGCCTGCTGTCGATCTGGAACTGATAGCCGTTGAAGATCGTGTTGGTGGCGGTGATGGTCAGGGTGTAGCCACCGGCGAACGAGTCGACCCATATGTTTTGCGGGAAAGCGTTGCCTGTGCCGACCATCCCGCTCGACGTGGATTCGAAGGTCACGCCGCCATAGAGGTGAAGGTCGTTCTCGTACACCTGCCTTGCCTGAGGGATCGTTTTCAGGCTGAGGTCGGGGACATCGGGGTAGTTGTCGTACCAATCGCCGGCGGCCAGGGCGGCGGCGTCAACGGCCGCCTGCTGATCGCGGCGGTCAACGTACGAGCGACCGGAGTCGATGGCGAGTCCCAGCATGCCGAAGAGCACAAGGATGAGCAGTGCGATCAAGACGATCGCCTGACCGTCCTGCAGCTTGCGCTGCGGGGACTTATCGCGAGTACTCGGCACGGTAGACCGCATATCCGGTGATGACGATTCGGTTGCCGACAACTTGCTGAATGATCGGAGTCAGCGGCTGGAAGTTGTACCAGAGGGTGACCTTCAGCGGCTGATTGTTGAACGCCGGGACCGGAGTCTGGCAACCAGGCGGTGCGCTGGTCGCCCCTTCTCCTGCCGGCGCGTTAGGCGCGCCGTTGCCGGCCGGGCTGGGATCGGTGATGAAGATCCAGCCCGTGTTCGCCGGGGGG
The DNA here is from genome assembly GCA_035260405.1 of Candidatus Dormiibacterota bacterium. Taxonomy (GTDB): domain Bacteria; phylum Chloroflexota; class Dormibacteria; order Dormibacterales; family Dormibacteraceae; genus Palsa-870. The sequence goes on along the minus strand of DATFVI010000023.1, from coordinate 4,167 downwards.
AGCTGTAGGGAGTTGACGGGGTTGCCGCCGTTGGGGATCGGACCATTGGGGCACGGGTTGGCCAGGTTCTCGGTGATGGCGTGTGCCTGCACGGCCGCCTGCACGTCGGCGTTGGTCGGCCACAGGTGTGATCCTCCGTTCTGGTCTATGAAATAGGAAGCCCGCACCGCCACGCGAGCGCCCTCGTTGGCCGCCTGCTGGAGGGTGATGTAGAAGTAGAGGCCGCGACCGAAATCGATGATCCCGAAGGTCAGCAAAAGGATTATGGGAGCGATGAGCGCGAATTCGGTCATGCCCTGGGATCTCTGGCTGCGGAACCATCGGGCGAGCTTTGCTTTCATGGCTTGCCCTGGATGGTGAAGTGCTCGTTGTAGGTCATGTTGATTCCGTTGCCGAAGAGGTTCTGGATGAATGGAGTGATGAGCGCAAAGTTCATCAGGAGCGAGACGTTGATGTCGCCCAGCCGCCAGAAGTTGTCGGTCGGATGAGAAGCCCACGTGCCGAATTGCGCTCCGCCGCCTGGCTGGGTGTAACAGATGTAGACATTGACCTGCTGCGTCGTAGCTGGGAAAGCTGATGCCGCGTAAGGCTTGTTGTTGATCGTGTTGCCGTCCGCCGACGCAAGGCAGGCAGCGTTCGGCACGAAGCAGTCGATGCCGTTGACGCCCGTACAGGTGATGCCTGCCCCGGTCAGCCCAGCCGTCACCGCACTCATCACGTCTGAGTCATCCATAAAGATGTTGCTGCGAGATGCGGTATCGAACCAGGCGCCGTGCCGGGCGCCCTCACGCGCGGCGCCCTGCAGGTTGACGGCGAAGTAGAAGGCGCGCGACAGGTCCAGCAAACCCATCATCAGCAGGAGCAGCACGATAGACGAGATCGCGAACTCGACCAGCGACTGACCGCGTTGAGTGCGACTGCGTGGGCGTTGAACGCCCGTTCGAGGCATTTTGGCCGTCATATTGAACCGGATCGGTCCCCAGGATGCACCATGTGTATGCCGTTTAACGCTAATAAGGCCGTTTTCAGTCGCGAAATCAGCGAATAATTAACCGCCTTCACGGAGTGGGTCGACGCCACACCATGAACAACCAGCCCGGCAGCACTCCCTCCAAGCGCTGGCAGGACATCCGCGCCCGCGCCATCGACGCCACTTTCGATGCCGACCGCCGTCGGGTCGGCGAGCGTGTGGCGGTCGTCTTCAGGTGGCTCTTCCTCATCGTGCTGGGCGTGCTCAACAACGTGAACCCCCATACCGACGCCAACCAGAAGGTCACCATCGACTTCGTCCTTGCCGGATGGGGGGCGATGAATGTCGCGGTCAACGTCCTACTCGTCCGGGGATACCAGCCGGGTAAGCAGTTCAGCCTCTCCACCATGACGCTGGACATCCTGTTCGCGACCACCCTGGTCTACCTGTCCAACGGTTTCAACAGCCCCTTCTTCCTTGCGCTGTTCCTCGCCGTGATCACCAACGCCGTCCGTTTCGGCGCCACCGCAAGCTTTGCTTCCGCTCTCGTGGTCTCGTTCCTGTACCTGTTCGTGGGGGGAACCTTCACTCCCTCCAACTTCGCGGTCGACCCCAACGCCACGATCGGCAAGATGTTCCTGTTCCTGGTGGTCGCCCTCGCGACCGGCTACATGACGCGCGAGCTCGAACGCGAACGGCGGTCGGCGGTCGAGCGGGCGGCGCAGGCCGACTCGCTGCGGGAGCTGAGCACGAACCTGGTCGGCTCGACCGACATCAAGGACGTGTTCGTCGTGCTGACTGACCACGCCGTGCAGATGACCAGCGCCGAGCGCGGCCGGCTGATCCTCTCCTCGCAGGAGGGATTCACCGTCGTCGCGAGCGCCAATCGAACCGGAGCCTCGACCCCCGCGGCCGAGGACGAAGCCATGGACGAGCACCAGCTCTCGCAGGCGGCTATCACCGGCGAAGCCGTGTTTGGCGCCGACAACAAGGCGCTGGTCGTTCCGATTGCCTCTGGTGACGGGGTGACCGCGATCTTGAACCTAAACCAATCGGCCGGCGTTTTCACCAACCAGGACCTCTTCGCCGTCAACGCGCTCTCCGGCAGCACAGCGGTGACGCTCGCCAACGCCCTCCGCTATCAGCGCAGCCGCCAGGAGGCGACCACCGACAGCCTGACCGGCCTGGCCAACGTGAGAGAGTTCCGGCGCAGGCTCGAGGGCGCTTTCGCGCGGCCTGACCGGTTGAGCAACCCCATCTCGCTCTTGCTCGTCGATTTCGACCACTTCAAGTCTGTGAACGATGAGCTCGGGCATCAGCACGGAGACCTCGTCCTGCAGATGGGGGCCCGCATCGTCAAAGCGGCAGCGCGCGCGCAGGACATGGTCGCGCGCTACGGCGGCGACGAGCTGGCGGTAATGGTCGCCGACACCAACGCCACGGGCGCGCAGCGCCTTGCGTACCGAATCGTGGACGCGGTGCACGCGGCGATGGTCTCGACCACACCTGACGAGCACCTGACCTTCAGCATCGGCGTGGCATCGTTCCCGGAGGACGCATTCACCGCCAGCGAGCTGATCGCGGCCGCTGACCAGGCGCTCTACCTCGCCAAACGCGAGGGCAAGGACCGGGCATGCACGTTCCCACAGCTGGTGACCGAGCTCGAGCTGGCGAACGGCGGCCTCGTGCCGATGCTCGCCGACGCGGGTCCGCAGGTGATGATTGCGGTCGCGCACGCCGTCGACCATCGCAGCGCTGTCACGCAAGGCCATTCGAGCCGTGTGGCGTCGATCGCAGAGGCCATCGGCCGGCGATCCGGCTTGTCGTCGGACCAGACCGACGACCTGCGCACGGCTGCGTTCCTTCACGACGTCGGGCACATGACCATGAAAGCCGATGGAGAGAAGGCAGAGGCGCCCGGCCATGCGGAAGAGGGAGAGAAGATCGTAGCCGGGGCAAACTTTCCGCTTGCCGTGGTGGCTGCAGTGCGCCATCACCATGATCGCTGGGACGCCGGCGGCAAGGCTGACGGCCTCATGGGGTCCGACATTCCAATACTGGCTCGCATCCTGGCGGTGGCCGAGAGATTCGAGGCCTCGACTGCCGGACGCGGCTGCGTCCGTGTCACCCCGAAAGCAGCACAGGACCAGGTGGTGGCGGGAGCCGGGACGGAGTTCGACCCTGCGGTGGTCGAGGCGCTAGGCCGGGCTGTCCGTGATGGGAGCTTCGAGCTGACCCTCCCCGACCTGGCGCTTCCCGCGGTGGCTGCGACTCCGATTCCGGCCGCGGTCTGATTCCACCTTCCGGCGGAGTCTCTCTCGGCGGCGCTCGAGGTCGGGCGCCTGGTCGGGCATCCGTCGCTGGGCGGCCTCGACGATGCTCAGGGCCTGATGCGGGTCTCGCCGTCGCCATTCGAGCAGACGCGCTCGCGCGATCGAGACCCGTATGTCTTCGGTGGCGCTCGTCTCCAACCAGTCCAGCAGGCGATCCGCCGCGGCGACCGACCCGCGCCTGAGCAGCCTTCGCGAGATGAGCAGTCCCGCGGTCGCCGAGGCTTCGCCTTTCGCAAAGGACGTCGCGTTGCGCAGCGCCCGCCAGCCGTCGGCGCGGGCGCCGCGCCGGAAGCGGTGACGTCCGAGGGCCAGCCAGTCGGCGGCATCCATACCGGCCTCGTCACCGTGCAGGCGCACGAGCAACCGTGAGTGAAGGTGGACGAGGCTTATCACGTCGAGCCGGTTGTGCTCGAGTGCGGCCTCGAGGACGTCGAGCGAGCCCGCGTGCAGGTACGAGAAATACGCGTCAGGCACCAGCGCGCTCGGTATCGGGTCGTCGCGCTCATAGCCGAGCACTCTTTCTTCGACCGTGCGGAGCGTGCAGCTCTCGAGGCGGTGCCGGTAGAGGGCGCGCACCAGAGTGAGCAGGTCGATGTGAGGAGCTGTGCTGAGCTCGTCCGGCATTCGCGCCATGACCCATCGCGTCCGGAGCACCGGCAGATCGAACGAGCCACCGTTGAAGGTGGCGATCTCATCCGCCGGCTCGAGCTCGGCGCGCAGCATGTCGAGGAACGCGGCCTCGAGCCCTGGCTGCGGCAGAAAAATTTGAGCGACGCGCAGCCCGCAATCGATCGGGCGGGCGACGGCTGCCGCGAACACCAGCGTTCCCGAGCCGCCGCTGAGGCCGGTCGTCTCGGTGTCGAG
>DATFVI010000022.1:0-3476 GCA_035260405.1 Candidatus Dormiibacterota bacterium | reverse complement strand
CATTGTCGAACACCAGTCAGAGATAAGGGGGTTCCCACAACATGCACTCGATGTCACAGCGGGCGATTGCCGAGATGTTCGGCACGGCGGCATTGGTCCTCGTCGGGCCGGGTTCTGTGATCGCGACACTCACGCTTGCGGGCAAGGCGGTGCCCGCGGTCACGGAGGCGGACCTGCTGGCGATCAGCTTCGCGTTCGGCTTCATCATCACGGCGCTCGTCTACGCGATCGGCAAGGTCTCCGGCTGCCATATCAACCCGGCCGTGACGTTCGCGCTCGCGGTCACCAAGCGCTTCCCGTGGAAGGAAGTGCCGGTCTACTGGGGCGCCCAGTACGTCGGAGCGATCATCGGCGCGTTCGCGATCTGGGGCGTCTTCGGCCAGAATGCCGTCACGTTCGGGATGGGCCAGACGCACTTTGCGGCTGACGCGTCCTCCAGCTACTACCTTCAGGCCGCGCTCGCCGAGGCGCTCGGCACCGGTCTCCTCATCTTCGCGATCCTCGGCATCGTCGACTCCAAGTCGCCGTCCCAGCTCGCCGGCATCGTGATCGGCGGAGCGGTGGTCGGAATCATCCTCATCTTCGGACCCATCACGGGCGCCTCGCTGAACCCGGCGCGTGCTTTCGGCCCCGAGCTGGTGCAGGCGATCGCCGGCGGGACGACTTTCTGGACTCAGTACGTTCCGGTCTATCTCGTGTCGGGCTTTGTCGGCGCAGCGGCCGCAGCCTTCCTCTACGACTTCCTCGCCAACCCACGGCTCGTCGAGCGGCCAATCATCGAAGCCGTCACCCACGACGACAGCCCCGCGCGCGCTGTCGCCAACTAGCTCTTTAACCGAACAGGGAGAGAACCACAATGGCAGTCGAAACCACCCAGATGAGAAAGTTCCTCAACGACCCGGCGATGGTCGTGAAGGAGTCGCTGGCCGGCCTCGCCGCAGCGCACTCCGACCTTCTCCGTTACGACGTCGCGAACCAGATCATCGTGCGCAAGGACGCGCCGAAGAAGGGCAAGGTGGCCCTGATCTCGGGCGGTGGCTCCGGACACGAACCGCTGCACGGCGGCTTCGTGGGCCGGGGCATGCTGGACGCGGCCTGCCCGGGCGAGGTGTTCACCTCACCGGTACCCGGCCAGATGCTCGCTGCCACAAAAGCCGTGGACGGCGGCGCGGGCGTCGTGCACATCGTCAAGAACTACACGGGCGACGTGCTCAACTTCAAGCTCGCAGCTGAAGATGCGGCCGACGAGGGCATCAAGGTGACCTCGGTCGTCATCGACGACGACGTGGCTGTGCAGGACTCGCTCTACACGGCGGGCCGGCGTGGGGTCGGAGCGACCGTGCTCGCGGAAAAAATCGCGGGCGCGGCCGCCGAAACGGGGGGCGACCTCGCCAAAGTGACCGACGCGGTTAAGCACGTCAACGAGCGCGCGCGCTCGTTTGGCGTGGCGCTGTCGTCTTGCGTCCCGCCGGCTGCGGGCAAAGCCATCTTCGATCTGCCGGAAGGGGAGATCGAGTTTGGAATCGGGATTCACGGCGAGCCAGGCCGCCGGCGCGCAAAGCTCGGCAGGGCATCGGACGTGGTCGACGTGATGGTCGAGGCCGTGCTGTCCGACCTGAAGGCGCAGCACGGCGCGAAGGTACTGGTATTCGTAAACGGTATGGGCGGCACGCCGCTGCTCGAGCTGTACCTCATCTATGGCGAGGTCGACAAGAGGCTGCGCAAGGCGGGGCTGGAGCCCGTACGAAACCTGGTCGGCAGCTACATCACGTCACTCGAGATGGCCGGCGCGTCGCTGACCGTGCTCGAGCTGAACGACGAGCTGATCCGCTTGTGGGACACGCCGGTGCATACGGCAGCGCTGCGGGGGGGCGTCTGACTCTAACCTTGATCGTCGAAAAGGTCATGGACGCGGCCACGATCACCTCCTGGATGCACGAGATCGACACGTCGGTACGCGCCGAGCGGGACCACCTGGTCCAGCTCGACGCGGCGATCGGCGACGGCGACCACGGCACCAACATGGTCAGGGGATTCGAGGCCGTCGTCCAGGCCCTCGACGCGGACACAGGATCAGGGCCCGGCCGGCTGCTCATCGTGGCCGGCCGGACCCTCGTCTCCACGGTCGGCGGCGCAAGCGGCCCACTCTGGGGCAGCGCGCTGCGCAGCGGCGGGCGCGTGCTCGGCGACGAGAAAACATTTGACGGCGCGCAGCTCGCCGAGGTCCTGGCCGCAGCACTGGCTTCGGTGAAAGATCTCGGCACGGCATCGCTCGGCGACAAGACGATGGTCGACGCGCTCGAGCCCGCCGTCGAAACTCTGCGTTCCAGGATCGCGGCCGGCGAGCCGGTTGCCCAGGCGGTCGACGAAGCCGCTGCGGCAGCGGAAGCCGGCATGCGCTCGACCATCCCCCTGCAGGCGCGGAAAGGCCGGGCGTCATATCTCGGCGAGAGGTCGGTCGGACACCAGGATCCCGGGGCGACGTCGACGGCGCTCATCCTGCGAGCTCTTCAACGGGCGGTCGCTTCGAAGCAGTAGTGAGCGAGCACGCCTTGCGCGGAGTCAGCGCCGCGCCGGGCATAGCGAGTGGCCAGGCGGTGGTCCTGGACCGGCCCCGACCACGAGCAACTAAAGCCGTCGCGCCGCCGGCACGGGGTCGCGAGGCCGAGCGCGCGAGGGCGGCGCTCGAGACTTCCGGCGCTGAGCTGCAGGAGATCGCTTCACGGTTGCGAGCGAGCGGTAGGGACGACGAGGCGACCATCGTCGAGACCGGTGTGCTCATGGCCGCCGATTCAAGCTTGATGAAGCTGGTCGACTCTCTGGTCCTGGAGTCGGGGTTGCACGCTGCCGCCGCTTTGGCGAGGGCGGCCGACCAGATCGCGACGGACCTCGCGAACCTGGGCGACCCAACGCTCGCGCTGCGCGCGGACGACGTGCGGAGCCTGGGACGCCGTGCCGCCGCCCACGCCGCGGGAGGACGAGCCGCGTCGGTGGGGGGCGTGCTCATAGCGAAATCTCTTGGTCCGGCCGACGTGGCGGAACTGAATCCAACCGGGATCGCCCTGGTCGGCGGGGGCGTGACCGCACACGCGGCGATCGTGGCGCGCTCGCTGGGGATTCCGATGGTGGTTGCGCTCGGCGACGCTGCTCTTGCGGTCGAGGATGGGGAGGAGGTGATCCTCGACGGCGATGCGGGGTTGCTGGTCCGCCATCCGGCTGCAGTGCGTATGGCGGCGGCTCGCAAGCATGGCGAGCACAGGCTGGCGGCCCGCGAGACGGCGCGGGCGCGGCGGCTGGAGCCCGCGGTGACAAGAGACGGGAAACGAATCACGGTGCTCGCCAACGCTGCGAGCGTGGCCGAGGTGATCGAGGCGGGCGAGCAGGGAGCCGAAGGCGTCGGGCTGCTCCGCACTGAGCTGGGGTTTCTCGATGCCCATGCGTGGCCGTCGTTCGAAAAGCAGGTCGCGTTCTTGACC
>DATFVI010000021.1:0-27863 GCA_035260405.1 Candidatus Dormiibacterota bacterium | reverse complement strand
CCCGGCGGCGAACTATGCGGCAGCCTGGAAAGAGGTGATCGCGACCGCCAACCTGTCGGGCCGGACGTATTCGTTTCGAGCGATGCAGGACAGCGCCGAACAGGCCGCTCCCCATGACGGGCTGGGGATCGTGGGATTCGCCGGCGTGGCAGCCGGGGGCATTTTCATGCGCGACGTCCTGCCGATCGAGAAGGTCCTGCTGCTCTACGAGCCGTTCGCCGCCGCTCTTCCCTACGAATCGCTCCAGTAACTCAACGTCGCACCTCCGCCGGATTCATTCCGGCCGTCCGCAAGCGCTGCATGCACTTGCCATGCCGGTCGCGCGCGGCCCGCTGAAAAAGAAATGGGGCCGGCTGCTGTAGCCGGCCCCGACGCCTGGTTACTCGTTACTTGCTCGGCTCTTCCATCTTTAGGAGGCCGAACGCTGCTCCCTCCGGGTCGCTCACGATTGCGAAGCGCCCACCGGGCATGTCCATCGGGGACAGCATTTCCTTGCCGCCCTCCGCGATCACCTTGTCGAACGCCTTGTCGACGTTCTCAACGTTGAAGTAAACCAGCCAGTAGCTCGGCACCTCGGCCGGGACCATCTCGTTCATCTCCGTGCCGCCCGCGATGCTCTCACCGTGCAGCTGGAATTCCGTGTACTCGCCCGGCTGGCCTTCGCCCATCGGGCTCTTCTTCTCGCCCCAGCCGAACAGGTTCTTGTAGAAGGGCTCCGCCTTGTTGAACCCGCGCGCGTTGAGCTCGGCCCAACCCATCGAGTTGACGCCCGTCGACTGCGACCCGTGCATCTTTCCGGCCTGCCACAGGCCCAGGTATGCGCCGCTCGGGTCCTGGATGATGGCCATGTGGCCCTGGTCGCCGACTTCCATCACCGGCGCGATGATCTTGGCGCCCGCTGCCTCAGCCCTCTTGGCCGTCTCGGCCGCGTTGGCGGTGCCGATGTACACAGTCCACGCTGAGGGCTGCTGCTCCATCTGCTTTGGGGTGATGCCAGCCACATCCTTGCCGTGGGCTTGCGCCGTTGCGTAGCCGCCGTACTGCGGATCCGGGCTGACCTCGACCTTCCAGCCGAACACCGCCGTGTAGAACTTCGCCGCAGCTTTGGGATCAGTAGCGGCAAGGTCCGTCCATACCGGCTTGTGGGCTACTGCGGTTTTGGCTTCTGCCATGTGTCGCCTCCTTGAATCCCCGTGATTGCCAGACGCAAACCCATTACACCAGCGGAAGGTGAAGCGACGGTTATGAGTTGGCGATGGCGAAATCGGTTGTCACGTTGACTCCGTTACGCAGCGCCTGCACGGCTGAGCAGTGGCGCTCCGCTCCGCCCAGCATACGCCGCGCTCGCTCATCGTCCAGCCACTCTTTTAGCTTCGCCCGGGTGCGCATCGGGATATTTGCCGCTCAGTCTTTAAGCCGTTCTCACACCGGCGGCTTTCTCGAGGCCGAGCTCCTCGACCGCGACCTCTCTCATCTTGAATTTCTGGACCTTGCCCGTGACCGTCATCGGAAACGCGTCGACGAACTTCCAGTGCCGGGGGATCTTGTAGGTGGCGATCTTGCCCTTGCACCACGCGGCGAGCTCCTCGCCCGTCTGTGCCGCCCCCTCGCGCAGCTTGACCCAGGCCATTACCTCTTCGCCGTACTTCTCGGACGGGATCCCGATCACCTGCACGTCCACGATGTCCGGGTGCGTGTAGAGGAACTCTTCGACCTCGCGGGGGTAGATGTTCTCCCCGCCGCGGATGATCATGTCCTTGATCCGGCCGACGATATTCACGTAACCGTCGGCATCCATCGTCGCCAGGTCGCCGGTGTGCATCCAGCGCGCGCGGTCGATGGCGAGTCGCGTTGCCTCCTCGTTGTTCCAGTAGCCGAGCATGACCATGTACCCGCGGCTGCAGAGCTCGCCGGCCGCATCTCGCGGAACGACGGCGCCGGTGGCCGGGTCGACGATCTTGATCTCGACGTGAGGATGGACGCGCCCGACTGTCGCTACGCGCTTCTCCAGGGGATCATCGGTGGCGCACTGGGTCGAGACCGGCGAGGTCTCGGTCATGCCGTACGCGATGGTCATCTCGGGAATGTGCATGGTCGTCTGGACTTTCTTCATGACCTCGACGGGGCACGGCGAGCCCGCCATGATGCCGGTCCGGAGCGTGCCGAAGTCGAACTCCTTGAAGCGCGGGTGGTCGAGCTCGGCGATGAACATCGTCGGCACTCCATAGAGTGACGTGCAGCGTTCTCGCTCGACGGTCTCCATCGTCAGCACCGGGTCGAACGCCTCAGCGGGAATGACCATAGTCGCCCCGTGCGTCGTGCACGCGAGGTTGCCGAGCACCATGCCGAAGCAGTGATAAAAGGGCACCGGGATGCACACGCGGTCGCGCTCGCTGTATTTGAGCGCCTCGCCGATGAAGAAGCCGTTGTTGAGGATGTTGTGGTGGGTCAGCGTCGCGCCTTTTGGAAATCCAGTGGTGCCTGACGTGTACTGGATGTTGATCGGGTCATCGAACTGCAGAGACGATTCGACCTCGTGCAGCCTGGCCTCGCTCACCTTCGCGGCGTCTCGCTCGATTCCCTCCCAACCCTCGTCGATCACGAGCGTCTCGCGGAGCTCCGGGCACCTGTCCCTGACCTCGGCGACCATCGCCTTGTAGTCGGCCTGGCGAAAGCGGGCTGCCAGGACCAGAAAGCTGATCCCTGATTGGTTGAGCGCATATTCGAGCTCGGAGGTGCGATACGCGGGATTGATGTTGACGAGGATCGCGCCCATCGCCGCGGTTGCGTACTGGACGATGACCCACTCATATCGATTCGGCGACCAGATGCCTACGCGATCCCCCTTTCTGACGCCGCGTGCCAGGAGTCCACGCGCGACCACCTCGCATTCCTCCACCAGGCGGCGGTACGTCGTGCGCCGGTCCTGGTGAGCCGCGACCAGGGCTTCGTGGTCTCCGAACCGCGACGCCGTCCGCCTCAGGTTCTGGAAGATGGTCTCGCCCAGCAGCGGGACGTCGCTGGCGCCGTGCACGTAGCTCATCTCAGGCATCTCGACCCTCCTTGGGCTGATTGTGCGCCTGCGACCTCATCCGGGGAAAACAAACCCCTTGACAACGTCTCCACTCCGTCGCAAGTTGGTGCCAGTTCGAAGCGTCCGGGACCACCGACAGCCCACGCAAAGGTTGGCCTCCACAAGTAGGCAACGGCCGTAAAGCGGCGCAGAAACCAGCAGCGTGTCACCCGGTGGCATCCGGTCGAGGCGGTGTCCGCTGCAGGCGCCGCCTCGTTTCTTGTCACTTCCACGACAATCGCGGCGTGACCAGGCGCTCGCCACTCGACGATCGCCGGTTTCGAGCCGTGCTGCTCGCGATCGCCGGCATCCCGATCGCCGTCCTCTATGTCTGGCGCACCTTGATCCTGCCCGCGCTCACCGGAGCTCTCCCTGTCGATTTCAGCGCCAACTACATGGCGGCGGCGGGGAAGATCCGGGCGGGTCGCGACCCATACGACCTCTGTTTCATCCAGGGGTGCGCACACGCGGCGCAGACGTTCACCCCGCTGCCTCTGGCCGGCGCTCAGTACGTCACGCCACCGCCTGTGGCCTGGATGCTGCAGCCGCTGGTCGGCGCGCCACCGGTGGTCCAGCTCGCGGTCGTGATCGGGGTCCTGCAGGCGAGCGTCCTGGTCTTCCTGGTCACGACGCTGCGAGCGGCCACAGTAAAGGACTGGCAGCTCGCCGTCCTGCTCGTGCTCGTGACGATCGGCTTCGAGCCGGTCGAGGGCAATTTCGATGAGGGCCAGGTCAACCTCGTCCTGCTGGCGCTGAGCGGCGTGTGGCTGCTGGCCTGGGTTGCGGGCGACCGATGGTGGGGCGGTGCGGCCGTCGGCGCGGCAACGGCGATCAAGCTCCTTCAAGCGCCTCTAGGCCTCCTGATGCTGTGGGGACGGCGCTGGCGGATGGCGGTGGGAGCCGTGCTGGCGGGCTTGGCCCTCTGGCTGCTGGCTGTGCCGCAGTACCTGCCCGAATACCTCCTCAAGGTGGCGCCGGTGTTATCGGCCGGGACCGGGTTGTTCGAAAACCATTCGCCGGGAGGCACGGTGGCTCGCCTCTTCGCCCCGGGCACCTTCCTGGGCGCGGTAAGGGACACGCCACCTGCGGCGCAAGCGGTCACCACCGTCATCTCGCTCGTGGCTCTCGCAGTGACCTTCTGGGTCCTCCGCCGGCCGCGGACCGGTGTCCCCGGCCGTGCGCTCGAGGCGGCCGCGATCGTGGCGGTCACTCCCCTCATCGCAAGCTATTCGTGGGGCACTCACCTCGTCCTCCTGCTGCTGCCGATGCTCGTTCTCATCGACTGGGGGGTGCGCCGGCGCGACTGGACGGTCTTGGGGCTGGTGGCCCTGGGATGGCTGCTCATCGGACCTGGACACAACTGGTTCCAGACGCTGCTCGTGTCGGGCTACTCGAACCTGGTCGTGCTTCGGTTGATGGCGGAGTTCGGAGTCGTCGGAATTACGAGCATCTGGGTCGCGACCCTGATCGCCTTGCGGCGTCAGCGCACCGACCTGATCCGGCTCACCAGCACGGTGCCCAGGAACAGGAATACGACCGCGCTCGAAAAGACCACGCGATAGCCGACATTCCCGCCCGCAGTGCGATTGAGGTAATCGATCAGCGCCCCCCCGAAGAGGGGGAGGATTGCCTGCGGCAGGGTGAGTGCGACGTGGAAGAGGCCCATATCCTTGGCCGACTTGGTCTTGTCGGGCAGGGTGTCGACCGCCAGGGCCCAGTCGACCGCGAAATAGAGCCCGTAGCCGATGCCGTAGGCGACACCTAGCGCGAAGACCAGTGGGATCGACCTCGGATAGAACAGGATGAAAGTCAGCGCGACAAATGACTGAGCCGCTCCTGATAGGTAGACGAAGATCTTGCGCCGGCCAATCCGGTCGGAGAGCTGGCCGCCAAAGAAGCCGAATGGCAAGGCGGTCGCAACCACAACCAGCTCCCAATTGCTCGTGAAGCTGCCTGCCGCCGCCGAGGTGGTGGGCGCCAGCACCACGTCCTTGAAAAAGTTGACCAGGAAGTAGAGCACCACGGTGATCCCCGACGACACCATCAATCGCGTGAATATGACCCAGGCAAAGTCGCCCTCGTGCAGCGGGCGCGCGAACTCCTTGATCGATTCGCCGAAGGACCGATGGGCCGCACGCTCGATCGGCTGCATCCCTTCGGTGCGTGCCGCCCATACCGTTGGAATGAGCGACAACGCGGCAACCGCGCCCATTACAAGGTAGATGGCCCGGTTGCCGGTCAACAAACTGGTGACACCGAGACCGCCCCCGATTCCCAGTTGAGTCATGGTGGCAAGAAAGCCACTGGCTTTGCCTACCTGCTGCGCGGGCACGACGTCGGGGATGATCCCGGCGTACGCGGCCCCGGCTGCGTTGAAAAAGAACTGGATGATCGCGTAGCCGACAACGATTTGCGGGTAGCTCCCGGCCGTCATCAAGAGCACGAGGCCTGGAATCGTCAGGAGGGTGCCCGCGACCATGATCGGCCGGCGCCGGCCGAACCGGGTGTTCAGGCGGTCGGACCAGGCCCCGACGATCGGGGGCACGGTCATCGCCAGCAGGCCGCCAAGGCCGAGCGCTACGCCGACCGCGGTGTTCTGCGTGCCCTTCGGAACGACACCGTCGATCTGGGTCTGGATCAGCACGGTGGTCAGCGGAATCCACAGGAAGTTGCTGCCGAACCAGAAGGCGCTCAGTGCCGTGTGCTGCAAGTTTCCGAACTGCGTCGGCCTGGGCCGGGGCGACGCGATCGTCGACATGGCGCAAGGCTAAGTTAAGTAGGTTCCCCGCGCCAGCCGAAAAGCTGTAGGCTTTGGCGGCCCCCATGCCGAGTGTCTTTTCGCGCGCCAAAGAGGTCTTGATCGATGTGCCACGTCACGGCAAGCTTGCCTATTGCCTTTTGCGGGACGAGCGGGTCCCGGCCGCCCCGAAAGCGGTGCTGCTTGGCGCGCTTGGCGTGATCGTGAGCCCGCTCGATTTCCCGGCGTGGATCCCCGTCCTCGGAGAGCTGGACATGCTGGCGCTGGGCATCCTGGCGGTCGAGACCTTCGTGGCGGCTTGTCCGGAAGATGTGCGACGGGAGCACGAGGCGGCGATCAAGGCAAAAGAGAGCACTTTCGACCGGGACGTGCGCGACACCGTTGGCGCCGCGCGCTACGGAGCGGGTCGCGTGGCGAAGCGCATTCGCTCCCGGCTGCAACGCGGTGATGAATATCAATCGGTATCGGAGGGCCTGGGCAATTGAAGGTGATGCTGACCAAGGATGTGGAGAACGTCGGGCGGGCCGGCGATGTGAAGGACGTGGCCGACGGCTACGGCCGCAACTTCCTGCTGCGCAGGAAGCTCGCGGTACGGGCCGGCACGGGCGTTGAAACCGAGGCCAAGCGGCTGAAGGACGCGGCGGTCAAGCGCGAGACCAAGGACCGGGTCGAGGCGCAGGCGCTGGCCGACGAGATCGACAACAAGACGGTTGTCGTGCGGCTGAAGGTCGGGGCCGAGGAAAAGGCGTTCGGCTCCATCACCAACCAGGACATCGCGGCGGCGCTCAAGGCGCAGCACCGGGTGGAGATCGACCGCCACAAGATCGACATGAAGGAGCCCATCAGGACCTTGGGCGAGCACGAGGTCTCGCTCAAGCTGCACCGCGACGTGGCGGCCCACGTGAACGTGATCGTCACCCAGGACAGATAGGGATTCGTTAGTGGCGACCACGGTTCCTCTCGTCCAGGGGAGGGTGCCCCCCCATGACCTCGACGCCGAGATGTCGGTGATCGGGTCGGTTCTGCTCGACCCGCTTTCGGTCGCCAAGGTCCTCCAGTTCCTCCATCCCGAGGACTTCTACCGGGAGAACAACGGGCAGATCTACCGCGCGGCGCTTGATCTCTTCGCGGCCGGTGAGCCGATCGACAACGTCACCCTCGCGGCGCAGCTGCAGACGATGGGGCTGCTCGACCGGGTGGGCGGCCGCGCGCAGCTCGCCTCGATGCAGGGCGCGGTGCCGACCGCGGCGAACATCGAGTACTACGGCCGGATCGTCAAGGAGAAGGCGTACAAGCGGCGGCTGATCTCGGCGGGCTCGAACATCGCCGGCTTCGGCTACGACGACTCGGTCGAGGCGGAGGAGGCGATCAACCAGGCGCAGTCGCTCGTGTTCGGCGTCGCGGACGACCGCGACCAGCGCGAGCTGATGCGGCTCTACGACTTGCTGGGGCCGGCGATGGAGCGGATCTCGCTGCAGATGGAGAGCGGGCAGGGGATCGTCGGAATCCCGACCGGGTTCCACGACCTGGACCGGATGACGGGCGGGTTCAAGGACTCGGACCTGATCATCGTCGCGGGAAGACCTGCCATGGGAAAGTGTATAAAGTATGATAGTCTTATTGTCAATTTCGAAACTGGGCAGCGCCTGACTATCGAAGAAGCCGTGCAAGGCAACTTGCCCGAGGTCTTCGGATTCGGCGCGGATGGTGCGATCAGGCCGAACAAGGTCGGCGAGTGGGTCGATAGCGGTGTCAAGCCCTGTTTCAAGGTGACGACCCGCAGCGGTAGATCGGTCGAAGTCACCGGTCACCACCCTTTTCTGACAGTACGTGGCTGGCAACCCCTCCACGACGTCGTCGTCGGCGAACCCATTGCTGTCCCGCGCGTCGTCAACTGTTTTGGTCGGGACAGCTCATGGGCTTTTGGGAGGGTCCGGCTACTTGCTTACTTCATCGCGGAGGGCAGTCTGAGCAGCACGACCCCTGGTTTTACCAACACCGACCCCGAAATCCTCACCGATTTTCACGCGCAGATCGCAGAGTTCTACCCGACGCTCCATGTGCGCCGCCACGCGATCAGCTATTACCCTTCCGGTCCCCGTAGTCAGGCGAATCCGCTAACCGGGTGGCTGCGTGAGCTCGGACTCATGGGCAAACTGGCGGACGAGAAGCGGTTTCCGAGCTGCGTGTGGACCTGGGATCGCGAGCGGCTGGCCGAGTTTGTCAAGGTGCTCATTAGCTGCGACGGCACGGTCTATTCGATGGCCGGCTATCCGCGGATCGAGTTTGAAGTGGCTTCTCAAGGCCTCGCCGAAGATTTGCATCACGCTCTCGTCAGGTTTGGCATCGTGGCCAAGCTCTGGAAGAAGAAGGACCGCGGCTGGCGCGTGGAGATCACCGAGCCGGTCTCGGTTGACCTTTACCAGCGAACGATTGGCTGGATCGGCGAGAAGAGTCGTCGATTTGCGCTGACGCAAAACTATCGTCGAGGTAACCTCGGTCTTCTGCCGAAAGAGATCTGGCGGGAAATCCGATCAGCTGCAGAAATGCGTGGCATGACACTGAGCACAGTTGCGACTCGTGCTGGAGAGCGAGGCGCCGGCGAACGTGGTTTCAACCCGCACACCTCGCGGGGCATTTCGCAGGGACGGCTTGCCAACTACGCCGATGTGCTTCGCGACCGCGGGTTGTCACAGCTGGCTAGCAATCAGATCTATTGGGACGAGATCGTTTCCATCGAGGCGACTGGCGAGCACCAGGTTTATGACCTCGCCGTCCCGGAGACTCACAACTTCATCGCCCAGGACATCCTGGTTCACAACACATCGCTGGCCCTGAACATCGCGCTCCACTCGGCGCTCGAGGCCAACAAGTCGGTCGCGATCTTCAGCCTCGAGATGTCCAAAGAACAGCTGACCGAGCGCTTGCTCACTGAGCAGGCGCAGATCGATGCGCAGCGCATGCATCGCGGTTTGTTGACCGAGGCTGAGTTCGACCGCGTGTCGAATGCCCTCGGCCCACTTGGCGAAGCGAAGATCTACATCGACGACACGCCCGTGATGGACGAGCTGAGCCTTCAGCTGAAGGCCCGCCAGGCCAAGATGCGCCACGGCATCGACATGATCCTCATCGACTACCTGCAGCTGATGCACGGTCGCGCGCGCGGCGATGACAACCGCGTCCAGGAGGTGTCATCGATCTCACGAGCGCTGAAGGGATTGGCACGCGAGCTGCGCATTCCCGTGATCGCGATCTCGCAGCTGAGCCGGGCCCCCGAGCAGCGTCCCGACAAGCGCCCGATCCTGAGCGACCTTCGCGAGTCAGGCTGCCTTGCAGGAGACACACCAATTTATCTGCCCGATACAGGAACTTACGTACCGATCAAAGACCTGGTTGGCACGAGCGGCTTTCGTGTTCTTGCGCTGGACAAGGGATGGTGGCGAATGGAGGCCAAGAAGGTCATCAACGCTTTCGCCACCGGCCGCAAGCCGGTGTTCAGGCTGACTACTAATCTAGGCCGCAGCATTCGAGCTACAGCGAACCACAAATTCCTGATGATGGAAGGCTGGCGGCGCCTCGACGAGCTTGCGCCTGGGGATCGAATTGCGCTGCCGAGATTCCTCCAGGGACCTGAGAAGGACTCGATGAGCCCAGAGGAGTTAGGACTCCTCGGGCACCTTATCGGCGACGGGTGCACATTGCCAACCCACGCGATCCAGTACACGACCAAGGACCCAACCCTGGCGGACGAAGTGGTGAGGCTCGCCACAGCGGTTTTCGGCGATGAGGTTCGGCCGCGAATCCATCCAGAACGCACGTGGATCCAGGTCTACATTCCGCCGACTCGGCATCTGACGCACGGAGTCCGCAACCCGGTCCGCGTGTGGTTGGAGGAGCTGGGCGCCTTTGGCCTGCGCTCATATGAAAAGCGGGTGCCGGCGAAGGTCTTCAACCAATCACTGCCGGCCATTGCGGTCTTCCTGCGTCACCTCTGGGCAACTGACGGCTGCGTGCACCTTTCTCACGGAGTCAGCCATTACGCGAACGTTTACTACGCCAGCAGCAGCGAAGGCCTTGCGCAGGATGTCCAGAGCCTACTTCTCCGAATTGGGATCACCGCCAGAATTGCCAGGCACTCGCAGGGAAGCAAGGGGCGTGACCAATTTCACGTAGGAATCAACGGGCGAGATGACATCATCAGCTTCCTCGCCATTGTTGGCGTGCTCGGTGTCAACAAGGTCGCTCACAAGACTGCGATCCTCGAGTATTTTTCGACAAGAGCCGCGAACACCAACCGCGACGTGATCCCGGCAAGTGCCTGGCGCCTACAGGTTCTTCCCGCAATGGCGGCTGCGGGCATCAATGCACGCGACATGCGTGCCGGACTCGGGACCTCGTACAGCGGGAGTGGAATCTGCGAACAGAACTTGGGCCGAGAGCGAGCTCGCAAACTGGCCGAGGTAGTGGGATCAGACGAGCTCGAACTCCTGTCCATCAGCGACGTGTATTGGGACGTGATCAACGCAATCAGTCCGGACGGAGAAGAAGACGTGTACGACCTGACCGTAGAAGATCTACACAACTTCGTAGCAGGAAATGTTATAGCTCACAACTCGATCGAGCAGGACTCGGACGTCGTCATGTTTCTCTTCAGGCCGGAGTACTACAAATCCGATGAGCGGCCCGGCATTGCCGAGCTCATCGTCGCCAAGCACCGCAACGGCCCGACCGGCATGATCGAGCTCAAGTTCCGCCGCGACCACACTCGGTTCTACAACCTGGAGACGCGCCGGCCCGAACCAGGGACCGAGTAGCTCCGTGGTCATCATCCTCGTCGGCGGCCAGTGGGGCGACGAAGGCAAGGGAAAGGTCATCGACTACCTCGCCGCCAAGGCGGACATGGTCATCCGCTCCCAGGGCGGCAACAACGCCGGCCACACGGTCATCACCGAGCACGGCGAGTTCAAGTTCCAGCTCATGCCGTCGGGCATCCTCTACCCGGAGTGCGTCTGCGTCATCGGCAACGGTGTCGTGGTCGACCCGATCGTCCTGCTGCGCGAGATCTCTCAGCTGCGCGAACGCGGCATCGAGCCGAAAAACCTGATCGTCAGCGAGCGCGCGCACATGGTCATGCGCTACCACCCTCTGTTCGACCAGCTCGAGGAAGAGGCGCGAGGCGACGACCGCCTGGGCACCACGTGGCGTGGCATCGGCCCGGCCTACGCGGACAAGGTCCGGCGCATCGGCTTTCGCATCGGCGACCTTCAGAAGGAAGCGTTCATGCGCAAGAAGCTCGCCTACGTCGTGGGCCAGGTGAAGAACCCGATCCTCACCAAGCTCTACGAGCACGAGGCCTACGACTGGTCGAGCATGGTCGACGAGTACATGGGCTACGCGAAGCAGCTCGACCCCTACATCAAGGACACGTTCCCGCTGATCCAGGGCGCGCTAGACCGCAAGGCCAACATCCTGCTCGAGGGCGCGCAGGCCACGATGCTCGACCTCGACTTCGGCACCTATCCCTATGTGACGAGCTCCAACCCGACCGCCGGCGGGGCCCTCACCGGCAGCGGCATCCCGCCCACCAAGGTGGACCTGACGATCGGTGTCTTCAAGGCGTACACGTCACGCGTCGGATACGGCCCATTTCCCTCTGAGCTGCTCAACGAGGTGGGGGACCAGATCCGCGAGCGCGGCCACGAGTTCGGCACGGTGACGGGGCGCCCGCGTCGCATCGGGTGGTTCGACTCGGCGGTCGCCGGCTACTCCGCGCGGGTCAACGGAGTCGGTGTCGCGGCGCTGATGCGCCTCGACATCCTCGACGACCAGCCTCTTTTGAAGATCTGCACCGGCTACGACTTCCGGGGGAAGCGCTACGACCACCCCATCGCCAACATCTCGCACTACAAGCACTGCAAGCCGGTCTACGAGGAGATGGCCGGCTGGCAGGCGGACATCGGCGCCGCTCGCTATTGGGATGACCTGCCCAAGGCATGCCGGGGCTACATCGAGCGCATCGGCGAGCTGATCGGCGTCCCGGTCGAGCTGGTCGGCACAGGCCCCCGGCGCGACCAGTTTGTAACTCGCGGCCGCAAGCTCTTCGACTGAGGCCCGTTTCGCAACGTAACCAAAGCCCCGCCTGAGGTGTCTTTATCGATATGAGGTGGCCACCCGGAGACTCAGGGTTCGCCGCCAACGTCGCGATCACGGTCCTCGCGACGCTGGCGATCGGCAGCGTTGCGTACGCCGGCATGGTGCGGGCGCTGCACCCGATCGCCGTGGCGTTCCCTGCCGCTTCGCCGTCCCCCACGCACCGGCCCTCGATCTCCCCGCTGCCCGCCACGCCGGCTCCAAACCCGATCCCAGCCCCTCCCCCTAGCAGCTCTTTGCTCGCGCTGGTTGACCTTGACATCACCGATTTCTCGACCGGCTGGCTCCTCCTCTCCAACTGCACCTCGGTCACCAGCGGAAGCTGTGAGTACTCGGTCGCCGGCACCCTGGATGGGGGCGCGACCTGGACGGCGCCGGTGCAGGTTGGGCCCGCCTTCGATCGCTCGGACGGAGGCGGCCCGAGGACGGTGCGGTTCGTCAATCACCACGATGGCTTCGTGTACGGATCCAGCGGCGCGTACGTCACTCACGACGGTGGCGCGACCTGGTCGGGCGCCGGTCTGCCGGGCAAGTTCATCGGAGGCATGGCAGCGGCAGGCCAGACCGCCTGGGCGGTGAGCTCGCCGTGCGGGAATGGCGTGGCCTGCCAGCTGGAGATCCGCCGCAGCACCGATGGCGGGCGCGCCTGGCAGGCGCCCCACACGCTGCCCCTCGGCTTCTATCCGGAAGAGTTGGTGCCTTTCCCGTCCGGCGTGATGATGTCGAGCAGGCCCCTTGGGGACATGCAGATCACGACCGATGGCGGGCTCACCTGGCGGTCCGTCAAGTCGCAGTGCGCTGGCAACCCGTTTCGCGGCAACGTCGCGACCTCCGATGGGATCGAGCTGTGGGAGCTGTGCACGGGCTACCCGGACGCGACAACCAACGTCGCGGACAAGACCCTGTTCGTTTCGGAAGACGGCGGAAAGTCCTGGAAGCAGCGGGCCACCTCGCTGAACGGTGGAGCGCTCCAGCCGTCCGGCTTTCCGATCTGGTTCGTCTCGAACCAGGCCCGCGTCGCATTCACGTCGGGGGCGCCCACGCCCCTGGTCACTCACGACGCGGGCTCAACGTGGGCTCCGGTGGGCCTCGACGGAACAGGCTTGTGGCTGATCCGGTTCGTCGGCTCGCACGACGGATGGGCGCTGGAAGGCACGACGAACATCTGGGTGACGACCGACGGCGGAGATACGTGGAGCCCGGGCGGACGCCTGCCGAACGAGGTCGGCTAGCTGACGTTCGCTCTCGAGACGCTCTTGACCACCCTGAGGTTCGCCTCGCGCCGGCGCAGGCGCCGGTTTCGCTTCCACCGCTCCGAGGCCAGCGAGCCGCCCCAGAACACCAGCACGAAAATCGCCATCACGGCCTGGACGCCGGCCACGACGAAAAACGAGGCCTCGATCCCGTAGCCGGTTCTCCTCAAGCCGACCGAAAGCAGGCCGGCGCCAAAACCGAGGACCGGACGGATCGCCCAGGATCCTGGAAGCAGGCGGCGATCGGAAAGCACGAGCGCCGCGACAAACCACATGGGCCCGCTGTCGAGCTGGAAGAGATAGTCCCAGTGAAATGAATAGATGGGGACGAGAGCTCCGAGGAAGAACGTGATGAGGACGACGAGGCTCACGCGTCGCGCGTAAGCGAACCACGCGGCTCCGATCGCAACCGCGAGCAGCGAGGTTGCGAAAACGGGCCCAGGCACGTTGCCGACGTAGAGGCGGATCGGGTCGATTGGCGCGGAGACCGGGCTGAAGAAGTGATACCAGACGCTGATGGGATCCCCAAACGACCGGCCGTTGGCCGGATTGATGTAGGCGTAAGGTCCGCCCCTCGTGATCAGCGCGACGGCCGCGAACGCCAGGAGACCCGCCTGCGCGCGGATCGCGGGGATGTAACGCGCCCGGACCAGCTCGAGGATCACGGCAAAAGCGGCGATTTCGACCGATGTGGTCGGTGGCGCGCCGGCTCCGATGAGCGCGACTCCGACGATCGCCGCGATGAGCGGGCTGGACTGCGTGTGAGGAATGTGCTTGCGCCACAGCACGTACGCGGCGATCTGCCCAGCCACTCCCAGCGCGAGGGCGACCGCCAGCATCTCCAGGGCCGGTACCTTGAAGATGATCAGTCCAGCGATCACCGGTGGAGCGAGAGCGATTCCGATGATCAGGTCGTTCGGCAGCGAAGCCGGTTTGAATGCGGCGCGATCCAGTGCGGCCGCCGCTCGAGCCAGCACGCAGGGATTGTAGGCAATTGACGGTCCCGGGCTTCGACTACCCGCCTTGAGTGATAATCGGCAGGCTCGTGTCGTTTCCAGGCCTACGTCTTCACGCGCAAGCGCGAGCAGGTTGGGCAGCCCCACAGTTCGCCGCCGTGCTCGCGGCCCTATGGGCGGTCATGTTCGCCACCATCGGAGTCTCCGCCGATGCTCCCGCGCCCTCGACGTGGGTGGCCCTCAAGCCGCTGCCTCACCAGGGTCACTCGGCGGTCTTCGCGCTGGCGGTCGACCCGGCCAACAACCAGCTCCTGATCGCGGGAAACTCGGAAGGCTCGCTGCTCAGAAGCACCGACGCCGCCACGACCTGGACTTCGGTACACAGCGGCAAGGACATCGCCACCACGATCGCCTTCAGCCCGGTCAAGGCAGGGCTTGTCCTCGCCGGCACGAGAGGTGGTGGCGCGCTGCTGAGCGGCGACGCGGGAACCAGCTGGTCGGTGCCGGGTGGTCTCGACGGCCGGGCGGTTCGAGCATTCGCGTTCAGTCTCACCACCATCGCGGCCGCCACCGACAAGGGCGTCTTCATCAGCGCCGACGGGAGCACGTGGTCGCAGTCGGGCCTGGCGGACTCGAGCATCGATGCGATTGCGGTCGGGGCGGTGCATGTGCCGATCCGGATCTTCGCGGCCTCCGACGGACCTCTGTCAGCCGGAAACCTGCCCATGTTCCAGAGCAGCGACGGAGCGGCGACCTGGTCGCCTCTGAATCCAGCCATCAGCGGGACTTTTGTCGTAAAGCTCACCGCGGGACCGCTGCCGCCTGTCGGCGACACGAGGCCCTTGGTCGTGGGGACCAATGCGGGTCTGTTCGCAACTTCCGACAACGGGGCATCGTTCACCCCGCTGAGTGGCGGAGGGCAGCTGCCTTCGACCGACTACACGCAGGTCGCCTTCATCACCGACCACTTCGATCGCTTCTATGCCGCAAGCGACGGCGGCGGTTCCGGGGCGGGCGGCCTGTGGAGGACGAATGACGCCGGACAGACGTTCACGTCGCTCGCTCCGCCGATGCGATCGATCACCGCGCTTGGCGTCTCGAACGACGAGTCGCCATTTCTGTACGTGGCCACCTTCCGACCCTCCGACCACGTCGCCGCACTCTGGATCTACCACGACACCGGAGGCACGCCTCAAGGTCCCTTCGGTTCGCCCACTCCGGTCGCGAGCGGGACGCGGACCTCCCCGGCCTCGTCTCCCGGCTCGACCGTGCTCGATCTGCTCAGGTCGTCGCAGGCGCCCTATGTCGGCCTCGGTCTCGGCGCGCTCCTGGTGGTCTTGCTTGCCGCAGTCGCCCACGTGCGCGGCCGCCGCGGGTGAGTCAGTAGACTCCCTCGAGTTGACCAAGCCTCACGAACGGCTGCGCGAGCTGGGGCTCGAGCTGCCGGCGCCGCCGGCGGCCGTGGCGTCGTATGTGGCCACGCGACTCGTGCCCATCGGCGACGGACGCGCCCTGCTCTATGTGGCGGGCCAGGTGTCCGCGGCGAACGGCCAGCGCCTCACCGGGCGCTGCCCAGACGAGGTTTCCGTCGAGGAGGCGCAGGCCCGGGCGCGTGTCTGTGCGCTCAACGTGCTGGCGCAGATCGAGTCGGCGGCCGGCCTGGATAAAGTGGACCAGCTGGCCCAGGTCATCGGTTTCGTGCTTTCCGCCGACGGATTCGGTGACCAGCCGAAGGTGATCAACGGCGCCTCCGACCTGCTTGTGGAAGTGCTGGGTGACGCGGGCCGCCACGCGAGGATTGCCGTGGGCACGAACGCCCTGCCCTTCTCGGTCACCGTCGAGATCGCCGCGGTCGCGGTTGTCCGCACCCGCTGAGGTCCGGCCGATGCGACAGAGCCGGCCTCGCCTCCTTCTGATCGGGAGCGTCGTCTACCTCGCGCTGATCTTCGGTGTGATGCTGTGGCGCGGCGTCTCGATCGAGCCCGAGTGGACGCTGCTGGCCCTGCTGGTGGTCGCCATCGCGCTGGGCCGCGGCCGGACCTTCATCGAAGACTGGGCGCCGTTTCTCCTGCTGTTCTTCGCCTATGAGGCGATGCGCGGGTTCGCGGCCAAGACGGGGTTTGCGCCGCACGATCTCTCGGGCCTGGAGAGGGCGCTGTTCGGCGGCGCCATTCCGACGCTCGTGCTGCAGCGCGCTTTCTATCACCCGGGAGTCGTGGGCATCCAGGACGTCGTCGCGATGGTCTTCTACTTCATGCACTTTGTGCTGCCGATCGTGGTCGGGTTCATCTTCTGGCTCAACAGCCGCGAGCACTATCGCCGCTACATCGCGGCTCTGCTTCTCATGTCCTTCCTCGCGTTCGTGACGTACCTGTTCTGGCCGAGCGCCCCTCCCTGGTACCAGCTTCATGACGTGGTGAAGGTCAACGACCAGACCGTTCGCTCGCTGTGGGGCTACACGCTGGTCTCGCCGATCTATCACAGCTTCAACCCGAATCCCTTCGCCGCGTTCCCCTCGCTGCATGCCGCGTATCCCGCGCTTGCTACCGTTTACGCGTGGTCCCGGTATCGCGCGCTCGGGATCGGGCTGCTGCTCTGGACCGCCGGCGTGCTGCTGTCGATCGTGTACCTCGGCGAGCACTACGTCGTGGACGCGCTCGCCGGGTTCGTCTACGTCGCGGCGGCCGCCTTCATCGTCGAATCGTTCACACGGTGGCGCCGCGGTCGCGGAGGCGCTGCCGGCGCAAGAGGCGCTACGCCTGCCAGACCTTCCGCATGATCGTGCGCGCGAGCTTTTCCGGGTCGTGGTGAGAAGGCAGCTTCACGTTGACCACGTCAGCGGCGATGAACCGGACCTCGGGATGCTTGTTCGAGTCGGCCGATCTGAAGATGACCTGTGATTGACCGCCGGTCGGAGCGTGAGACACGTTTGAGTTGACCAACACGAAATCGAAGAGGTTGGCGCCCACGTGCTCGCGGATCACCCGCAGGTAGTCGTCAACTCCGTAACCGTCTGTTTCGCCATTCTGCGCGGCGAGGTTGCAGATATAGACCTTCAGGGCAGGCGACGCCTTGATTGCCTCGACCATTCCCTCGACGAGGAGGTTGGGCATGATCGAGGTGTAGAGGGAGCCCGGCCCGACGATGATCAGCTCTGCATTCAAGATGGCCTGCGCCGCCTCGGGGTTGATCTGCGGCCCGTCGGGCTTGAGAAAGACACGGCTGATGGGTGCGTTCTGCTTCGGGATCTTCGATTCGCCCGCGACCATGCCGCCGTTGATGGAAGCGACCAGCGTGACGTCCTGCAGGGTCGACGGCAGGATGGTTCCCTTGACCGCCAGAATCTTTCCGGACTCGCGCAGCGCGTGCTCGAAGTTCCCGGTCACGTCGGCCATCGCCATGATGAAAAGGTTTCCAAAGGAGTGGCCGTCCAGCGAACCTTCCTTGAAGCGATGGTCGAAAAGCTGCTTCATCAAGGGCTCGGCGTCGGCCAGGGCGATGAGGCACTGGCGGAAGTCGCCAGGGGGCAGGATCCGGTATTCGTCGCGCAGGCGGCCTGATGAACCGCCATCGTCCGCCACGGTGACGATGACCGAAAGGTTGGACGTGTAGGTCTTCAGGCCTCGGAGCAGCGAGCTCAAGCCCGTCCCGCCGCCGATGGCGACGATGCGCGGGCCGCGGCCCCGCAGGCGAAACGCGTGGATGATCTCGACGATGCTGCTGGTGCTGTTGCCCGGCATGAATGGGCCAAGCACGGATTGGGTGAGCTTGAGGTAACTGAAGAGCAGCAGGCCGACACCGAAGACACCGAAGATCACCGCGCGCGCCCAGTAAGGCCAGAACTGAAGGGTGATGTAGAAGAACTCGTGGGGCAGCGTGAAGTTCTTGTAGATCTCCTTCAGCGCATACGCGACGCCGAGTACGAGCACGAGCTCGGCGGCCATGAGCAGGAGAAGCCAACGCTTGATCTGGAGACCAGGCGTAAGCCATCGCAGCCAACGTGTCGTGGACTGAAGCCTTGTGGCCATCTACCCCTGGTGCGAGAACGGATTCAAAACGTGCAAGGTTACTTTGGTACTACGCTTCTCTGAAGTATGCGTACTTTGCGTGGAGCCCGGCGGGTGGTGCGGTTTGCCGCGTTCGGCCTGGTCGTGGCGGCGGTCGCCACGGAGCTTTCCAAGCCCGCTCCGGAGCGCACCTGGGAAGGGCGATTGTGGGGCGTTGTTCCCTACGATTTCCGCCCGCCGACCTGGGAGCGGATCCGCGATGCCTACTGGAACCCTCGCTCCGACCGGCTGTTCAGCGACAGGGTTTTCGGCGTCGGCTGGGCGGTCAACCTGTATCGCGCCAAAACGCTCATGGAACAGGCCTTCGGCAGGCTGATGGGCACCCACGAGGCGCTCACGATCCGCATGTCGGTGCGGTCCGAAGGTTCTGCCAGGAGGCCCGACGTCAAGGTCACGCAGGACTAGACTCGCGGGTTTCGGGGAAAAGAAGAAGCCCCACGGGGGGTAAATACCGTGGGGCCTCAGAGGGTCGACGGGAGAATGCTGCCAACGGTGACGTAACAAAATCAGCAACAATTTCGCGGCCGGCCTGAACGGCGGCGGCGGCTCCAAACGCTCGGTGGTAGCTGGAACAATGGAGCCCACGCGAAGGCAACCTTGGGGAGTGGCGCAACGGTAGCGCAGCTGACTCTGGATCAGAAGGTTGAAGGTTCGAATCCTTCCTCCCCAGCCACAAAGCAAGAAGTGTTTTGCGATGGATTACGCGGGAGCGGACGTGTGATCCGCCGATAGATGGACTCGGACAAATGGTCCACCTGTGCAAATTCCGGCACTGGGCGACGATGGCATAGCATGGCTGACCATGACCATCAGCAGCCGATTCACCGGGCTTGTTGGTTGTGACCTGCCCATACAGCTTGCCGCGATGGGCAAGGTGGGGTCGACCGAGCTTGCCGCCGCGGTGGCGCAGGCGGGAGGGTTTGGCATGGTCCGGGCGGACCATTTCGAGCCGGCCGAGGGCGCGTGCGGGACGAACTTCCTGATGCCCCTGGCGCCGTCGCTCGACCGGATCACCGAGTTCGCCCGCAAGAGTCGAGTGATCGAGCTCTTCTACGGCGACCCTGCGAGCGAGATTGTGGATGCCATCCATCGCGCAGGCGCGCTCGCGGGATGGCAGGTCGGATCGGTAGGTGAGGCCGTCGCCGCCCAAGAATGCGGGTGCGACTACGTCGTGGCGCAGGGCATTGAGGCGGGAGGCCATGTGCGGGGCACTCAGAACCTCGCGGAACTGCTTCCGGCCACTCTTGACGCCGTCCAAGTGCCGGTGGTCGCCGCGGGTGGAGTTGCGACGGCCGAACGCTTCGCCGAACTGATGCGGCTGGGCGCGGACGCGGTGCGGGTCGGAACCCGGTTCGTCGTCTGCACGGAGTCCGCGGCCCATCCACAGTATGTGGACGCGCTCCTTGCCGCTCGCGGCGAGGAAGACACCATGGTGACTGAGTGGTTTGGCGAGGGTTGGGAGCACGCTCCCCACCGCGTACTTCGTTCGGCGCTCGAGGCCGCCCAACGAAGTGGCTGGCGGAAGGTCCCTCCCCCCGATCGCCAAGTGGAGCGGGACGTCAGTGATATGGCGTTGTACGCGGGAGTGGGTGTCGGTCACATCAACCTCGTGGAACCAGCGGCCGCAGTCATTGCCGACCTGGTCCGCCTCATCTAGCCCAGGCTCGGACCATGGTTCGAAATCGAGGCGGATCTCTTCAACGCGTCATGAAGGTTCGAAATCCTTCCTCCCCAGCCACCCGAGCTCATCTGAGCTGCCGGACTGACGTCGTGATCGACAGCGGTGCGGATCCTTTCCCGCCGCAGCCCTGGAAGCCCACCAGTCCGAAACCTCTGAGCCGAGTGTCCCCGTACTGGAACGCAATCGTCGCGCTGTCCAGCGAACAGCCCCCATGCACGTCGAACAGAGCTGCGACGCCGTGTCCCAGTGTGATGTCGGTGTCGAGCTGCTGTGTTGCCGGATTCCCCGGCATGCTGACCATGTCATTGCCACGAAACACTGTCATGGTCACGGCCACATTCAGGTGACACGGACCCGCGGGGGGCTCCGAGAAATCGACTTCGATGACGATCCCGGATGGATCGGTCACGGGTCCACCGCCCAAGCCGCTTTGGGACTGGTCCGGCGAGCAGGCACGCAGCGTTACAGGCGAAGCTGTCGGCTGCGCCGAGGCTAGCGTCCGCCACGCGTAGCCGCTCCAGCCGACCGTGTCGCCGAGGAGCTCCGGGCCGCCTGCGCCGGCGCGACCTCCATACAGGATGAGCTCGCCCGTCCGCTCGTCGAACGACGCGGTCCAGCCATCGCGTGCGTGCAGCGGCAGAGACACCAAGCTCGGCAGCACTCCGTGGCCGGACCATACCTTTCCGTTCCACGCATAGACGCTGCCCGCCCAGATGAGGAGTAGGCCGCGCGTACCCACCGAGACGAGCTTTCCATAGGAATACGGCGTCTTGACCGAAAGGTCGAAGAATCGCCAGTCCGTGCCGTCCCACCAGTACGTGGCGCTCAATCGCTCGCCTTGCTGCTGGAGGATGAGGTGGCCGCTCACCGTGTCATAGGCAGGACCGCCGAACTCATGCGGAGACGGCGGATGCGCCGGGTGAAGTTGGTGCCAGTCGGCATCCTGCAGCGTCCACGTCTCAACGGTCGATCGCTCGCTGCCCGTGGGCCAGGTCACCAGGATCAAGTCGTGGTGGCTTTCATCGGCGGCGATGCCTCCGGAGTCGCCCCGAAACGCCTGAATGGCTGGCGCATGGGCCGTCTGGAGGTTCGTCCAGTTGCTGCCGTCCCACGTCCACGTGTCGGCGAGGTTGGTCTGGACGTGTTGATATTCGCAGCCGGTGACATCGCTCGGACCCGGCGGAGCGCACGTTGTGCCGCCGAATAGAACGACCTGCGATGTCGCGGGGTCGAAACCCATGTAGGCGAACTCCCTGCCAGGTGGAGACGTCGCCGGATGATGCAGCACCCAGCCCGCGCCGTCCCAGGTCCACGTGTCACCAAGGACGCCTGAGCGGTCGGCCCCGCCGAACAGCACGATTGTTCCGTTGGCTGCGTCGTATGCCGAGGACGCGTCGGTGCGCGGCGACGGCGCCTGCGACGAGGCGCTGTGGTCGGGGGTTGGAACGCCCGGAGTACACGCGGCGGCGGCGACCACCACCGCAGCCAGCCACGCCCGCACGGTAACGGAACGTGTCAACGTGCGAAAGGTAACCTGACGCGCAATCCAGGAATCAGATGCGGCGGTCAGATTCAACGAGTGCGCCGCCGACAACACGGATTGCTCTGGATCAGAAGGTTGAAGGTTCAAATCCTTCCTCCCCAGCCAACTCCGGCGGTCAGGCGCGTCGGCGCCGGCTCAGAGCCGGATTTGGCGTCCCCGAGGAGCTCTTGCGTCGGGTGATCCCTTCAACCGGTCTTCGAGGCTTGACCTTGAGCCCGGTTGTGTCACTCTCGGCCAACGCAGACCGTAGGAGCGCGCTCGCCGACCAGCGCATGAGCTGGACCGCCTCTCTGCGCGAGAGGCCTGCGATATCGGTCAGCCACACGAGCGGCTCGATCCCCGCGGCGCTTCTGATCGCGAGAGTGAGCCGCCGCAGATCGCTTTCCGTCAATTGGCCGCGGAGCGGGGCCAGAGCCTCCCCAATCCATCCGATCGCACGGCCCTTGCGCAGCGGGAGGTCGCCCCGGTGGCTTGGGTCGGGGTCGAGTGAAAGGCGCAGCATCGTGCGCTGCTGGGATTCCGTGTCGACGATGAGGCGCAGGAATGACGTGATGACAGCATCCAGTCGACCGGCGACATCGGTAGGGGCCGTATCAGGAAGTAGGGAGCGCGTATCGATCTCCGGGTGGGCGGCCACCAGCAACGTCCGTTGGTTGGGAAAGTAGCGGTAAGCAGTCGTCCTCGAAACGGAGGCCTTGGTCGCGGCCTCGTCGACCGTAGGCGTCTTGCCATGAGCAACCAGCTCACGGGCGGCTGTCACCAGGGCATCGCGTGTCCGCCGCTTCTGGCGCGTTCGGCCACCCAGCTCATAGGGGATTGACATACCCGTCAGGGTACTCTAGTCTCGTCATGGTACTCCAGTCCCATAATGCATTCGAGGAGGTTCGCGATGGCGATGAGCAAGCTTTTTCCGGTCGTACGCAGCGAGGGTGAGGGCGAAAAGCTGTGGTTCTACGGTGGTGGTGTGCACACCTGGCTCGCGACTGGTTCGGAGACAGGAGGTGTGTTTCTACTCTTTGACGACGTCATGACCAGGGGCAAGACCACACCTTTGCACTCCCACCCCGAGGTGGACGAGACGTTCTATGTGCTGGAGGGCGAGATTCTCGTCCACATCGACGGCAGCGAGCAGACGCTCGGGAGCGGCGGCGTGGCGATGGTCCCGCGAGGGGTTCCGCACGCGTTCCTGGTCACTTCAGAGAGGGCACGCATCCTGTTTCTCGAGACTCCAGGCTCCAGCGAAGCCTTCTACCGCGGCGCCAGCGAGCCGCTGACCCCGGCCCTCGAGGCATCAGCTCCGGTTGACTTCGATCGCGTACGCGCATCTGCGGCTCGGAATGGAGGCATCGAGATCCTCGGACCACCCCCTTTCGGAAGGTGAACCAAGGTCAAGCAGGGCTTCGTCGCCGCTTGCGGCGGGCCAGGGAGTCCGGCTGCCTGGACGCCTTTTGAAGCTGACCCGATTAAGGGGTGGCTAAGGGCAGGTTAAGGTTCGGGGCGGGACCGTTTTCGGGTCGAAGAAGGCCGTAACCTACGGGTGCCGGGTTGCCTGCGGGGCTCGGCTGCACCGGTGGGAGACAGAGTCCGGGAGGGCTACGCATGAGCGTTGCGTTTGACGAACGGGTGCTCAAGATGGTCGAGTCCGAAGTGCGCACGATCAAGGCCCAATACCGCGGCCTGGTGTCGGAAGAATCGATCGACTCCATGGCTCACGAGTCGCTTCAGCGCCTCGCCGACTCCCGGGTGCCGCAGTTCGTGCCCTTGTTCGTGGGCAGGTTCACGCGTGACCGGATCAAGCAGATCGTCAGCTCGGCACGCGCCGCCCGAGCGCCTCGCCCGCAGGCTGAGACCGAAGCCGAGTCCGCCTGAACCCGGCGCCCAGGCGGCGCCGGTGTTAGCGATCTGCGCTTGCGGGTAGATAGAGATCGCTGTGGCATCTGACTGGCCGCTCGGATCGGTCGAGCTCAAGGTCCTCGACCTCGAGCGCGAGGTGGATTTCTACGAGCGGTTCGGGCTGACTCGAATCGAAGACGGCGCCGGCTCCGCCACGCTGGGAACCGGTGGCAGGCCCTTGCTGCGCCTCAAAGTCCTGCCCCGCGGCCAGGAGCGGCCCCGCCACACGGCCGGTCTCTTTCACTTCGCGATCCTTCTGCCGCGCGAGGAGGAGCTGGGCGGCTTCCTCAGGCGGTCCCTCGAAGAGCGACTCCCTCTGACCGGCACCGCCGACCATTTCGTGAGCCAGGCCCTTTATTTCGACGATCCGGAAGGAAACGGCATCGAGGTTTACGCCGACCGCCCGCGGAACGAGTGGCGGTACCCAAACGGCCGATTGAGCATCGGCACAGATCACCTGGACTTCGAACGCCTGCTGCGCATTGCCGGCCAACCGCAACAAAAATTCTCCAGCGACACGGTGCTGGGCCACATGCACCTCAACGTCGCGGACCTCGACAGCTCTCAGGCCTTCTACGAATCCATGGGCATGGAGCTGACGGCGGAGGCGGGTCACATCATGCGGTTCATGAGCTGGGATGGCTACCACCATCACCTCGGCATCAACCTGCTCGAAGGCCGCGGCGCGGCGCCGGTCGACGCCGGCGTCCGAGGCCTGCAAGGCTTCGAGATAAGGCGTCTCGCCGCTGAACGCACCGATCCCAACGGGATCGCCGTCACTCCGGCCGCCTGACCTTCCAGACCGGCTCTTTTTTATTTAGGCACGCGACGAAGGGAGCGCCATCACGCTCCCTTCGCGCCCTGGCCGATCGCCTCCTAGCAGACGGTCGCGACGACGGTGCCTGTTCCCGCATGCCCCGGGTTTGGCGAATACCCACCATTGGTCTGAACGATGACGATGTGCACGGCGATGCCCGAGATTGCGGAGCCGCTCCTGGCCGGCGCGCTTGTGACCATGACCGCCATGAACGCCGGCAGCGATCCGGCCGGCGGAGGGGTCGAGTTCCCCGGGTCGGCGCTCCACCTCGCTCCACACGTCGGGGTGGTCGGATCTTCCGCGAACCCCTTGAAGCTGGCGGTGGCCATGCCGCCCGCTGAATTCAGCTTCGCCCACTGCGCTCCCCAGAATGTGACCGAACTGCCCAACGAGCCCTTCGGGCCACCGATTACAAAGCTGCCGCCGCCCGGCGCAAAGGAGAACCCGATCGTCCTGCACGACGTGACCGCGACAGAGCCGCCGGTGTCGGTGACGGTGGTCGTTATGGTGAAGCTCCCGGTCGTCGCGTAGGTGTGCGAGCCCGAGACTGAGTAGGGCCCGCCGCCGGGACCGCTCACGACGCCTGTCGACGTGGCGCCGTCGCCCCAGTTGATGTTGGCGGAGAAGTCGGACAGCGTGCCGGACGGGCTGGCGGCATCGACGAAGGTCGCCGTCGGTCCGTCGTAGGACCGGGGCGATGTCAAAAGACAGGCCGGGCCGGCCACCAACGCCGCGTCGGCCACCGCGGCCGTGGAATTCGTGGTCGCGCTGTTGGACGCGTTGTCGGAGTCGGTGATGGCCACGGCGACCGGAAAGGAGCCCTCTTCGGAATAGGAGTGGCTGCCGGAGACGCTGAAGCTGCCTGCTCCCCCGGTTACGGTGCCCGTCGAGCTGCTGCCGTCGCCCCAGCTGACGGTGGCCGAGTAGTCGGATGCCGTGGCGTTCGTGTCGACGTCGCTGAACGTCGCGACCCGGCCGGCAAAAGCCTTGCCCTCGGCAGCCGAGACTCCAGTCCCGGCGGCCGTGATGGCTCGATCCGAGATCGCCAGGTCGACGTGGAAGTTGAAGCCGGCGAAGTTGTTGACAGTGGTTGTGGTCTTCTCGCAGAAGCCGCCTCCATCCGCGAACCTCAACGAGTACGGGTTCGTCCCTGACACGATCACGTGGTCAACGGGTGTCCCGTCGGAGTAGTAGGTGAACTTGCACACGTTGTCGGTCAGGAAGACCCGGAGCGAAGTGGGCGTGGCGAATGGCCCGATCGTCACGCTGGGGCCGCTCCCCGTTCCGCAGCCCCCGGGAAATGTGAACTGTGCTTGATTTGCCCCGCCATTGAGCTGGTATCCCCAGGTGAGGTTGTTGCACGCCCCGAACTGGACGTTGGTGAAGCTCGCGCTCGACCCGATCGGGATCACGAAGCCGCCCGCGGGGCTGCCGATGGCGAGCGCGGGCACCGCTTGCGCCGCGGTCACCGCCAGGACAGAAGCCGCGGCCAGGATTGTCAAAGCCGTCACACGACGCATGGAGCCCTCCTTGCTATCACCGCTTGGGACCCGAGGTACTTTGAACCGCGACCCCTTTACCGCGCACCAAAATGGGTGTTCAACGCATGTGTCAAAACGCGGCCGCAACGCGTTTCCGGCGTGAATTCGAATGAAGTTTGGATGCGGTCCAACGAAATGGCAGTCACGCCGTCTGGGTCTTGACCTTTCCCTCCTCATGCTGACACCAGGCATATAGCGCGTCGTACAGGGGAGTCTCCAGGGCGATCTTCAAGTGGTCGTTCTCCCCGTGGACCATGGCGAAACCGTGCGCGATCGCTTTGAGACCGGCCGCCTCCGGAGCCTTGTCAAGGTCGGCGCTGACGTCGGCGCCATGGACGATCTCGGCCAGCCGGTCTAGCGCCGGGTCGTGGAGACCGTATTTCAGGATGATCGACTCGAAGCTGCAGCGGCCGTCGACGTGCCCGAGCTCGACCCCGCCGACGTCGTAGGGGATCGCGCCTTCGCGTTCGGCAGCGGCGGTCACCTCAGCCGCCGGCACATACAGAAACTCGGCTTCGGGGTCGATAAACCGCTTCACCAGCCATGGACACGCGATCCGGTCGACGCTGGCATTCTTTCGGGTTATCCACTTCATCCCTCAACACTCCTGTCGTTGAAATATCGTCATTTAGGCTATTCTCGGCCGGATGGCCGAGGAGACGTTTCGGAGCGCCCTTCACGACCTGCTCCTGTACAGCCCGGACCGCCGGACGCTCGCGCAGCGCGCCCTCGGCTGGGCCCTGCGCCTGGTCGAGGGTGAGAGCGCATTCGTCATCGATTCGGACGGGTCGGTCCTCGCTTCTCAAGGGTTGGATCCCGCCGCGGCTGAGCAGCTGGCGGCTCGCAATGACATCTTGTCCGTTGCCGGCCAGCGAGATGAGCCGTGGCGCCAGGACCACATGCTCATCGTCCCGCTGGGCCTGCAGAAGGGCGCGGGGGCGATTGTCCTGATCTCGGACCGGCTGACGCCGATCTTCGGCGATGACGAGCTCAGCCAACTCGCCAAGTATGCGATCAGCATCACCGCGGGCCTCGACCGCGTGACGCTGACGGCGCGGATCCAGGCTCTCGAAAGGGCCAAGAGCGAATTCTTGAACATCGCCTCCCACGAGCTCCGCGGACCCATGACGATCATCAAGGGATACCTGACCATGTTTGAGGCGGGTTCTCTCGGTGAGCTGTCGCCCAAGGCCAGCGCGGTGCTCCCACTGCTGATAGCGAAGTCGGACGAGATCAACTGGATGCTCGAGCAGATGCTCGAAGCGGCGCGCCTCGAAGAAGGTCGCCTCGAGCTCAACAAGAAACACGGCGACGTCGTCGAGATCACCGACCGGGCGATCGACGGAATGAAAATGCTGCTGCGCGGTCACGTCCTGAAGGTCGACGAGCCGGCCGAGCCGGTGGAAGCCGACCTCGACCCGGACCGCTTCCAGATGGTGGTGCGGAACCTGCTGAGCAATGCCGCCAAGTACTCACCCGCCGGCTCCGAGATCACCATTCGTATCCGGCGCAGCGACGGCCTGGCCACGGTCGCCGTCATCGACCGGGGAGTGGGGATCAGCCCGGAAGACCAGGTCAAGCTGTTCACCCGCTTCGGCCGCGCGCAGAGCACGCAGCACGTCCAGGGCACGGGCCTCGGCCTCTGGCTGTCGCGAGAGATAGCCCGCATGCATGGCGGGGACCTGACCGTTCAGTCGGACGCCGGCACTGGAAGCACCTTCGTCCTGGCGGTGCCGTTGAGGCAGTAGGCTG
The DNA here is from genome assembly GCA_035260405.1 of Candidatus Dormiibacterota bacterium. Taxonomy (GTDB): domain Bacteria; phylum Chloroflexota; class Dormibacteria; order Dormibacterales; family Dormibacteraceae; genus Palsa-870. Next base: position 379 of record DATFVI010000021.1, on the reverse strand, counting down.
GTCGGCGTGGAGCCGCAGGTGCGAACGACCTTCGAAACAGCCCGGCCCTTCGACTTGTTGTCCACGCTGGCCCCGATCGGTCTTGGCCTGTCGCTGCGGATCCATCAGAACGAAGCGTGGCGCGCCACCCGGACGCCCGAAGGCCCGTCGACGATCCACCTGACATATACGGCGCCGACGGTCGAAGTCGAAGCCTGGGGACCGGGGGCGGGCTGGGCGACGGCGCAGGCCGCGGCGGTTTGCGGTGAGGCTGACGACGCCAGCGGCTTCCAGCCCCGCGACCGGCTGATCTCCGACCTGCACCGCCGCCATCCCGGCTTGCGGCTCACGCGGACTCACGCGGTCTTCGAGGCGCTCGTGCCGGTCGTGCTGGCTCAGA